>CALGVO010000127.1 GCA_937930135.1 uncultured Synechococcus sp.
AGGCAGGGGTAGAGGAAGGCCTCGGTCTTGCCCGAGCCGGTGCCCGTAGCCACCAGGGTGTTCTGGGGTGAGCCTGCACTGAGCCGCTGGAAGGCCAGCTCCTGGTGCCGCCAGGGCGGGAAGGGCAGCTGCAGCTCAGGAAACCAGTCGGAGCGACGGCCCTGGTAAAACGGCAGGGCGATGGAGACGTAAGGCCCCTTGATCAGCCGCTGCCGATCGGCCAGAAAGCGATCGATCAGCCCGGAGAAGCCAGGGGTGGTGGGGTGGAAGGCAGTGCGGATTGCATCAGCGGCCACCTGCTCCAGCTCACTGGCGACAACGGAGGGGAGCAAGAGCTGTGGCCGATCTGCTGATTCAGGCTAGGCAGAAGGCCTGTGATGGCAGGGGATCTGAATGCACAAGATGAATAGCAGCCGTTCTGCCTGATCGCCAGACGAGCAGGGCCCAATCGTTAGCCACAGAGCCTTCCCTGGTGGAATGGGTTGGCGGCGGTGTGGCGGTGCAACGGGTGCAGGACGCCTACTCTGACCCCATGGTTCCCAGCCACTCGCCAACCGTGGATCTGGCAGCGGTCACCGCCGCGATGGCGGCGGTGGACCCGGCACCCATGAGGCTGGTGCTGTTTGGATCCAGGGCACGGGGCGAAGCCAGGCCGGATTCGGACATCGATCTGCTGGTGGTGATGCCCCAGCCTGCGCTGACGCCGCAGGACAGGCAGGTGGCGCTGCAGGCGCTGCGGGGTGCCCTGCGGCCCTTGCGGCTGCCGGTGGGGGTGGATCTGGTGGTCGTGGGTCAGGACGACGCCCGGAAACTGGCGGGATCCCGCTGGCATGTGGTGGCCCGGGCCCTGCGGGAGGGCCAGGAGTTGCATGACGCCGGCTGAGGATGCACGGCTGTTGCTGCGCCTGGTGGAACGGCACCTGGGCAGCCTGAGGGGAACGCTTGATTCTGTTGGTTTTGCCGATGAGGACTGGGGCTTTCTGGCCCAGCAGACCCTCGAAAAATTGCTGAAGGCGCTGTTAGTTCTGAACGAACAGGAACCGCCTCGGAGCCACTCCTTGCAAAGGCTGATCCAGGACCTCGAGGGTTGCGGGGTCTCGATCATGCTGGCGCCGGAGCTTCTCGGGTTGGACGACTTCGCCGTATTGGCCCGGTACGACGCGGATCCAACCCCATTACCAACGGAACGTGAGCGATTGCTGGAGTTGCTTGATGCCCTTCACGGCGAGCTGCGCAGACGGGTTGGCTGAAGCCCCGGGTTTCGGGAAGAAGGCGGTGCGGCTGGCATCGGCGGCCTCAGGCTAGACAGAGAGCGAGTGCTGCCAAGGGGTCTGAACAATGCAGTTCCTGCATCACCACCCCATCCAGCCTCCGGAACGACCTCGACGCCCCATAACCCCCAAACGGGGTGACTTGACCCATACTTGGGGTGCATTGATCCCATTCTGGGGTGGGGAGCTTGTGAACCCAGTACTGGAGGCTCTGTTCGGCAATCGCACAGCAGCCTGTGTGCTGCTGTTTCTGCAGTGCTACGGCGAAGGGCATGCCCAGCGGATCGCCAAGACCTTTGGCTTCGGCCTCAACATGACCCAGCGGCAGCTGAAGCGGCTGGAGGAGCAGGGGGTGCTTGTGAGTCGACGCTTGGGCAACATGCGGCTGTTCAGTTTCAATGAACGCAACCCCACGGTGCGCAATCTGCGGAAGTTACTGGAAGTGGAGTTGGCCGCTCTACCGGAAGACGATCAGCAGCATTACTTTCGGCAGAGACAGCGCCCCAGGCAGAGCAACAAGCCACTGGTGATGCATGGCTGAAATCACTCCTTCCACCTCACTTGAGGAACTCGCTGCGATCATCAGTCAGGCACTGGAATCAGTTGGCATTCTGGCGACCCTATCCGGTGGGGCCGCGGTCTCGATCTACACCAACAATCGCTACCAGAGCGAAGACCTCGACTTCGTGAGTTCAGCCGCTGCTGGCAAGCTGGCCAAAGCTGTCGAGACCTTAGGCTTCGTGCCCACAGAGTCACCACGACTGTTCGCGCATCCACAAACTCCATGGCTCCTGGAGTTTCCAGCCGGACCACTTGCATTCGGCGAGACGATCGTCAATGCTGCTGGCATTGAGGCAATCGAGACTGTCGTTGGCCCTCTGCGTGTGATCACACCGACGCATT
>CALGVO010000128.1 GCA_937930135.1 uncultured Synechococcus sp.
GGGTGATGGATCACATGCGCCAGGGCACGCTGAACACCAGCCATCTGCGCAGCCTTGTACTCGATGAAGCCGATGAAATGTTGCGCATGGGTTTCATCGACGATGTCGAATGGATCCTCGATCAGCTGCCCGAAGAACGTCAGGTGGTGCTCTTTTCGGCCACGATGCCGACAGAGATCCGACGGTTATCAAAGCGCTATCTGCGCGAACCGGCAGAAATCACGATCAAAACGCAGGAGAAGGAAGCCCGACGCATCCGTCAACGCTGCATCACGCTGCAGAACAGCCACAAGCTGGAAGCGCTCAACCGCGTGCTGGAGGCGGTCACCGGCGAAGGGGTGATCATTTTCGCCCGCACCAAGGCGATCACCCTCACGGTGTCGGAAAACCTGGAGGCGGCCGGTCATGACGTTGCCGTCCTCAACGGCGATGTGCCCCAGAACCAGCGGGAGCGCACGGTGGAACGCCTGCGCAAAGGCACGGTGAACATCCTGGTGGCCACGGATGTGGCAGCGCGAGGACTGGATGTGGAACGCATCGGCCTCGTGATCAATTACGACATGCCCTTCGACAGTGAGGCCTATGTGCACCGGATCGGTCGCACCGGCCGGGCCGGTCGCAGCGGCGAGGCGATTCTGTTCGTCACACCACGGGAGCGCCGGTTCGTCAACAACCTGGAGCGGGCGACCGGGCAACCGATCGAGCCGATGCAGATCCCGAGCAATGCCGAGATCAACCAGGCCCGTCTCGACAACCTGCGCCAGAAACTGACGGCCGTGGCCACTTCTGATGGCGCTGAGCGCCAGGCGGATGAAGGCCCCCTCCTGCAGGAACTGCTGCAGCGCGTCGCCCAGGAGCACAGCCTGAGCATGGAGCAACTCGCCCTGGCCGCCCTCACCCTTGCAGTGGGCGACCAACCGCTGCTCGTTCAGGGAGATGAGAGCTGGCTGCAGAACGCCAACCGCGGCCGCACGCGCGAGGATCGCTTGAGCAGCCGTGGCGGCGAACGCGGCGACCGACGGCGCCAGGAGCGTCCATCCCGACCACCCGAAGACAACATGGAGCGATTCCGTGTCGAGGTGGGGCATCGCGATCGGGTCAAACCAGGCAACCTGGTGGGAGCGATCGCCAATGAATCCGGTCTACAGGGGCGGATGATCGGCCGCATCCAGATCTTCGAGTCCCACAGCCTGGTGGACCTGCCCAAAGGGATGCCCCAGGATGTGTTTCAGTCCCTGAAACGCCTGAAGGTGATGAACAGGGAACTGCAGATCCGCCCGTTCACCTGATCATGCGCACGCTTTCCACGTTGCTGCTTGCCACCACGGCCGGCCTGGGTCTCTCCGCGGCCCTTCCGGCCAGTGGCTGGGCCGCCGGAGACGACGGCATGATCCAACGCCTCTGTCTCGCCGGCTTCAATGCCGCCATGAGCCATGCCGGCAAAACACCGCCGGCAGGCATGGGCACTTACACCTGCAACTGCTTTCTGGCTGAAGTGAACAGCGGCGCTTCGATTCAGTCCGCTCAGGACAGCTGCAAGCAGAAGGCAGCCGCCCGCTACAAAGTCTGAAGGTGCCGGCTCTGAGGGCACCGACCCTGAAGCTGCCAGTCAGGACAGCGTGACCTGGCTGGACACATCCAGCTGGGTGACGCTGAGCAGCTCCATAACGCGCACCAGTTCGTATTGCACCTCTGGCACGCTGCAATGCACCATCGACCGCAGCAGGTCCAGACGATCGGAGGGGCTGAGTTCACCTTCCGCCGTCCACTGCAGCGTTCGGATCGAAGCCAGTCCCATCGCTCCCCCTGTCAGGATCTCCTGACAATGAAGCATGTTGGTGGAAACGCCCGACTTCTTCCACTTCCCTTCACGATCCTGTGAACAGCCCGCGATGGGGACTCACCGAACGCACGCCCCTGTAGTTTGGAAAAGCATCAGCTTCAGCGTTCGGCTCTGATCGGCTCGCTCCCCCAGGCTTCAGCTTCACACGGCTTCAGCATCAAGGACTTTCCTTTTCGGACCACGGCTTCACTGATCACATTTCTCCATCGGTCCCAACAGGAATGACCATTTACATCGGCAATCTCTCCTTCCAGGCGGAGCAGGAGGATCTGCTCGACCTCTTCAGCCAGTACGGCGACGTCAAGAGCGCCAGCCTGCCCCTCGATCGCGAAACCGGCCGCAAGCGCGGCTTCGCTTTCGTGGAAATGAACAACGACAGCGACGAGCAGAAAGCGATCGACGATCTCCAGAACGTGGAGTGGATGGGCCGCATGATCCGCGTCAACAAAGCCACTCCGCGCGAGCGCACCGGTGGTGG
>CALGVO010000129.1 GCA_937930135.1 uncultured Synechococcus sp.
AGGGTGCGCGGATCAGCATCTGCAGGAGCAGGCGTGGGCAGCGCAGCAGGGATCGCTTCGGACAGGCCCGAGAGCAGATTCAATTGCGATGCGCCAGCCCCGCTCTCCATCCCTTCAACCTCGACTCCCCCCATTCTCCAGTCGCTCGCCAGCGCCCCTTAGGGTGCTGAGCCGATCGTGCAATCCCCCATGGCCCTTGGCGTTGGCGATTCAGCCCCAACCATCCAACTGGAGGATCAGAACGGCGTGCTGCGAAACAGCAACGCCCTCGAGGGCCGTTGTCTGGTGCTGTTTTTCTATCCCAAGGACGAGACACCGGGATGCACCGCCGAGGCCTGCGGTTTCCGGGACAACTACAGCGAGCTTCAGGCCCAGGGCGCGGAGGTCTGGGGGGTGAGCGGGGATGACATCGTCAGCCATCGGCGATTCGCCGAACGGCACCAGCTGCCCTTCCCCTTGCTGAGCGATCGCGACCAGAGCCTGCGCCGCGCCTTCGGCGTGCCCAAAACCCTGGGCCTTCTGCCATCGCGGGTCACCTACGTGATCGATGGCTCCGGCACGATTCGCCATGTGTTCAACAACCTGCTCGATGGCCCCGCCCATGTGAAAGAGGCGCTAAAAGTCCTCCAGGGCCTTCAGGGCAAGGCATGAGCCGCTGGCGACGATCGGGGGAATGCTGGTGTCTCTGGCCCGCCCAACCCCGCGCTCTGATCGACTTCATCGGCGGCAGCTACCTGGCGGCGACGCCCCAGATCAGTTACAGGCGCTTGCTGGAAGGGCTCGCGCAGCAGGGATGGGCGATTCACGCCTGGAGCTACGTGCCGGCCTTCGACCACCAGCTGCAGGCCCGACAGGCCTGGGATGCCTTCCGCAGCTGCCGCAGAACCCTGATTCAACGGGTGGGTGATCTGCCCCAATCGCTCCGGCTCGGCCACAGCCTCGGCTGCAAACTGCACCTGCTGGCTCCCGACGGTGGTCGCAACAGCAGCGGTCTGGCCGCCCTCAGCTTCAACAATTTCGCGGCCGATCGCTCGATTCCCCTGCTCGGCACCCTGGCACCAAGCCTGGGCGTGACCACGGAGTTCAGCCCCAGCCCGGAGGAAACCCTGCGCCTGATCGCGCGCCACTATTTGCCGGCCCGCAACCTGGTGGTGCGCTTCGGCACCGACAGCCTCGATCAGAGCGAGGCGCTGCTCGCCTGCCTCAAGAGCCGTCCCGGCGACCAGAGCACCTGGCTGCAGATGGAGGGCGATCACCTGACGCCCGCCAGTGCCGGGCTGCGCCAGGGCCTGCTGGGCGACTGGGCCGATGATCCCAAACGCAGCCGCAGACTGCAGAAACTGATCCACGCCCTGGTGGCCTGGGCGCGCTGAAGCCCCCAGGCGAGCTGGCCCGCAGGCGATCAGGCCCGCAGGCGATCCAGCACGGAGCGATCCTCCAGGGTGCTGGTGTCGCCGCTCACCTCCTCGCCGGCCGCCAGAGAACGGAGGATGCGACGCATGATCTTGCCGCTGCGGGTCTTGGGCAGGGCATCGCTGCAGCGGATCTCATCGGGCTTGGCGATCGGGCCGATCTCCTGGCCCACATGGGCACGCAACTCAGCCACCAACGCCTCGCTGGGGTCGCGATCGGCCTCCAAAGTGACGAAGGCGACGATGCCCTCCCCCTTGAGCGCATCGGGACGCCCGACCACCGCCGCTTCCGCAACGGCGGGGTGGCTGACGAGCGCTGACTCGATCTCCATGGTGCCGAGACGGTGGCCGGAGACATTGATCACGTCATCGACCCGTCCCATCACCCAGAAATAACCATCGGCATCGCGGCGGGCGCCATCACCGGCGAAATAGATGAACGAGCCATCGGCGGGGCGGATGTGCTCCCAGTAGCTCTCGCGGAAGCGCTGGGGGTTGCCATGCACCGTGCGCATCATCCCGGGCCAGGGGCGACGCACCACCAGGTAGCCGCCTTCATCAGCTCCGACACTGCGGCCCTCGGCATCCACCACGTCGGCGGCAATCCCAGGCAATGGCAGGGTGGCGGAACCGGGCTTGGTGGGGGTGGCACCCGGCAGCGGGCTGATCATCACACCACCGGTTTCGGTCTGCCACCAGGTGTCCACGATCGGGCAGCGGTTGCCACCGATCACCTCGCGATACCACATCCAGGCCTCGGGGTTGATCGGCTCACCGACCGTGCCGAGCAGGCGCAGGCTGCCCATGTCGTATTGATCGGGCACGGCACGACCGCTCTTCATGAAGGCGCGGATCGCCGTGGGGGCCGTGTAGAAGATCGTGACGCCGTGCTTCTGGATCAGCTCCCAGAAGGCTCCGGGCTTGCTCGGCCGGGGTGCCCCCTCGTACATCACGGTGGTGGCCCCGTTGGAGAGCGGGCCATAAACGATGTAGCTGTGGCCGGTGATCCAGCCCACATCGGCGGTGCACCAGTAGATGTCGTCGTCCTTGATGTCGAAGATCCACTGGAAGGTGAGATGGGCCCAGAGGTTGTAACCGGCGGTGGTGTGCACCACCCCCTTGGGTTTGCCGGTGGAACCGGAGGTGTAGAGCACGAAGAGGCGATCTTCGCTGGCCATCGGCTCCGCAGGGCAGTCGGGGCTCTGGCACTCCACCAGTTCGTGCCACCAGCGATCGCGTCCCTCCACCATCGCCACCGGTTGCTCGGTGCGCCGCACCACCAGAACTGACGACACGCTGGGGCAGGCCCCGCCTTCGAGGGCCGCATCGACGGCAGGCTTCAGCGACACCGGCTTGTCTTTGCGGAAACCGCCATCGGCGGTGATCACCGCCTTCGCCTCCCCATCAATGAGGCGATCGCGCAGGGCCTCGGCCGAAAAGCCGCCGAACACCACCGAATGGGGGGCGCCGATGCGGGCGCAGGCCAGCATCGCAATCGCCGCCTCCGGCACCATCGGCATGTAGAGCGCCACCAGATCCCCCTTGCCGATGCCCATGGCCTTCAGGGCATTGGCGGCCTTGCACACCTCGGCATGGAGCTCCCGGTAGCTGAACCGACGCACATCGCCCGGTTCGCCCTCCCAGATCAGGGCCGTCTTCTCCGCTGTGGGCCCGGCAAGATGGCGATCCAGGCAGTTGTAAGAGAGGTTGGTGGTGCCGCCTTCGAACCAGCGGGCGAAGGGAGGATCGCGCCAATCGAGCACGGTGTGAAAGGGCTCGAACCAATGCAGTTCCCGCCGGGCTGCCTCCCCCCAGAAGCGATCGGGATCCGCCGATGCCGCCTCGGCCATGGCGCGATAAGCCTCCAGGCTGGCGATCCGGGCCCCAGCCGCCAGCGCCGCCGGTGGCTCGAACACCCGCTGCTCATGCAGCACCGATTCGATCGTGGTGGAGGGATCGGAAGCCATCAACGGAGATCACTGGGGCAATGGCCGCATTCAAGCCAGTCGGGGCCACCCGTCAGGGCGGGGTGACACGCTTGTTCAAATGCATCCGATCACCGCGGACCATGCCTGCTCCCGCCGCCTGTCTGTTTGATCTGGATGGCCTGCTGCTCGACACCGAGCCCCTGCATGGCCAGGCCTGGACCAGGGCAGCGGCCCATTTCGGCGGCCAGCTCAGCCCAAGCCAACGGCGTCAGTTGCGGGGACGGCGGCGCCAGGACTGCGCCACCCAGGTGGCCACCTGGCTCCAGGCCGCCAATGCCAGCCCGCAGAGCGCCACCCCGCTGAACGGCGATGACCTGCTCGCGGTGCAACAACCGATCTCCCGGCAGTTGCTCGCGGCTGCGCCAGCGATGCCGGGGGCCGAAGCGTTGGTGCGCTGCTGCAGCGAGCTGGCGATTCCGATGGCGCTGGTCACCAGCAGTGCCGAGGAAGCGGTGCAACGCAAAAGTGCACCCCATCCCTGGCTGGAACAGATCCAGACGCGGGTGCTCGGGGATGACCCGGAGCTGGCGCGGGGGAAACCGGCCGCTGATCCCTTCCGGCTCGCCGCGGCCCGACTCGGCGTTGATCCGGCGACCTGCTGGGCCCTGGAAGACTCCCTCGCCGGTGCAACGGCAGCCCTGGCGGCGGGGTGCAGGGTGTGGATTCTCGAGAGCGAGACCGAAGGCGATGGCCTCCCTGTCGACCAGTTGCCCAAGGGGAACTGGACCCAGATTCAGCGACTGGACCAGGTGCAACGGCAACTGCGGCTGCTCGCGGGGGCCTGAGGCAAGGCCACCTGCGAATCAGTCAAGGCGGCAACTGAGTCCAGACAGCCAATCAGTAGAGACGGCCGAGCACGAAGTCGGGCAGATCGAGCAGAGCCCGCCGACTGGGCGACTCGGGCAACCAGGCCAGGGCTTCCCGCGCTTCACGCGCAAAGGTTTCGGCCAGCTCTCGGGTGCGCGGAATGGCGCGGGAGGCACGCACGAGCTCGAGGGCCTGCTCCAGATCGCCGTCGCCGCTGAATTCCCGCTCGATCAGGCCCGCCAGGGTGGGCTGCTCGTCCAGGGCATACAGGGCGGGAGCGGTGAGATAGCCGCTGGCCAGATCACTGGCAGCTGGTTTGCCGAGCTGCTGATCGCTGCCGGTGAAGTCGAGGATGTCATCCACCACCTGGAAGGCGAGGCCGAGCTGGCGGCCGTAGTGATACAGAGCCTGCAGATGATCGGAGCTCTCGCCACTCAAAACCCCGGCGGCCTTGGCGCTGTTGGCGATGAGCGATGCCGTTTTGCAATAGCTCTTTTCGAGATAGGTGGCGAAGGTCTGGCCGGTGTCGTAGCGGAACAGGCCCTGCTTCACCTCTCCATCCGCCAGATCCATGATCACCCGGCTGAGCAGTTTCACCACCTCCAGGTCATCCAGGTTGGCCAGGTGCCAACTGGCCTGGGCAAAGAGGAAATCCCCGGCCAACACCGCCACCCGATGGTTGAAACGGCTGTGCACCGTGGCCACGCCCCGGCGGGTGGCCGCCTCATCCACCACGTCATCGTGCACCAATGAGGCGGTGTGGATCATCTCCGTGATCTCCGCCAGCCGACGATGGCGCGCCGTCAGGTCGCCACTGGGGGAGAGGGCGCGGGAGATCAGCAGCACGATGCCAGGCCGCAGCCGCTTGCCACCGGCACTGAAAAGATGTTCAGCCGCTGCCTGCAGGATCGGATGACCGGCACCGATCAGGCTGCGCAGATCGCTCAGGAGCGCTTCGAGATCCTGCTCAACCGGCTGCAGCAACTCTGTAACGGTGCTCATGACTCCCCTCGGCGCAGCGATCCTAGGGGCAGCAAGCCGATGAACGCTGAAGGCTCAGCGCAGCTCCACCAGCTCCACGAGCGGCCGCTCCCCCAGCCAAGGCGTGGCCCGGCAGGCAAAGCCTTCGGGATCGGCGGTGACACACAGGCGCGTGGTCGCCAGGGAGAGGGGTTGGGCCGGTCGGCCCTGCTGGGGTGAGCCGAGCAGGGCATCGAGCTGGCGCGCGACCCCTTCCGCCGGATCGATCAGCCGCACATCGGGGGGCAGCAGGCTCTGCAGCAGCGGTTGCAGCAAGGGGTAATGGGTGCAGCCCAGGATCACCGATTGCACCGACGCCTCCAGCAGGGGCGTGAGATACAGCTGGGCGATCTGGCGCAGGGCCGGGCTGCTGAGATCACCGGCTTCGATCCGGGGCACGAATTCCGGGCAGGCCTGCTGCACCACCAGCGAACCGGGATGGAGCGCCTCGATGCTTTCCCGGTAGGCGCCGGAGGCCACCGTGGCCGGCGTGGCCAGCACGCCGACGCGGGACTCCCGCACCATGGCCGCCGCCGCACCGATCAGGCCCACCACCGGCACACCCGCCTGGCCCTCCGCCACATCACGGGCGAGGGCATTGGTGGTGTTGCAGGCCATCACCACGGTAAACACCTGCTGGGAACGCAGCCAGGCCACCACCTCCGCAGCGATCGAGCGGATCTCGGAGGGCGAGCGACTGCCGTAGGGCACCCGGGCGGTGTCGCCGAGATACACGCAGGGCACCGGTCCGTGGCGATGCAACACGCGGCGCAGCACGGTGAGGCCACCGAGGCCGCTGTCGAACAGTCCGAGACAGACGCTCACCGCACCCCCTGGAGGTATTCGAGAATGCCGGCAGCGATGGCGAGCGCCAGACGACGGCGATGGCTCGCATTCGCCAGCCGGGGCGCATCAATCGCACCGGTGACAAATCCGGTTTCCACCAGAGCCGAGGGCATGGTGGTGCGGCGGATCACGAAGAAGCGACCGCGACGCACGCCGCGATCGGGACTGCCCGGCGACACATTGAGCACCTGCTGCTGAATGCGCGAGGCCAGCCGAGCCGAGCGTGGGTCGGAAAAATAGAAGGTCTCGATCCCGTTCACCTCTGGGCGCGACATGCTGATCGCATTGGCGTGAATGCTCACGAACGCGGTGGCACCGATGCGGTTGGCGATCGCCACACGGGGCGGCAGATCAACATCCACATCCGCCGTGCGCGTCATCGTGACCTGCACCCCCTTGGCCTCCAGCAACTGGGCCACCTGCAGGGAAATATCGAGCACCACATCGGTCTCGCGCAGCCCGCCGATTCCCACCGCTCCTGGATCAGGGCCTCCGTGGCCGGGATCGATCACGACCCGGTAGCGGCCCCGGGGCACATCGGGCAGGCCGGAAGCATTGATCGGTGTGCGCGTGGGGGTGATGCGCACCCCCGGAGACCAGCCCCCGGAGCGGGCGCTGAGGTCGCCCTCTCCGATCGCCCGCAGTCCGCGCGTTGGCAGATCGGGGAACACCAGTTTCCAGCGGTCGGCAGCCGTGCCCACCAGCTTGAGGCGTCCGGGGTCGAGATCAACGCCAGGCTGGAACTCGAGCACGAGCCGGGTGGTACCCGGGGTGGGCTTGCCGAGTCGCACCTCCCGCAAGGCCCCACTGCCGGCCAGGCTGCGCGGCCGACTCAGCTCCCCGGGAAAATCAATCCACACCCGAGGGCCCTGCCGGCGATCGCCGGCTTCAAAAAACGCGTCCAGGCGGGCACCGGCGGCGGTGCGCAGCTCGAGCACACCCTCACGATTGAACGACCAGGCGGCCAGGGCGCTGGCCGCTCGCGCCGGCAGCGCCAGCAGCAGGGCGGACAGCTGCACAAGCGCCAGGCTCGCCAGCGCCAGGGGACGGGTACGGACCGGGCGCATGGGATCAGAACAGCGCGGGCCGGCGATGTTGAAGGCTTGGCATCTGGCCGCGGATCCGCTTCAGATGGTCGGGATCGATGGGGGCGATGGCAGCGCCTGGCGAAACGCCGGCATCGGCGAGCACCGTGCCCCAGGGGTCAATCACCATGGCGTGACCATGGGTCTGACGCCGGCCGTAGTGGAGGCCCGTCTGGGCCGGTGCCAACACGTAGGCCGTGTTCTCGATCGCCCGGGCCTGCAGCAGCACCTGCCAGTGGTCCTTACCGGTGAAGGCAGTGAAGGCGGCTGGGATCATCAACACCTCGGCTCCATCACCGACGAGATGGCGGTAGAGCTCAGGGAAGCGCAGGTCGTAGCAAATGGACACCCCCACCCGGCAGAGACCGGGAATGGTGACCACCGGTGGATGGTTGTGGCCCGGACTGAAGCTGGCGGATTCCCGGTAGGTGCTGCCGTCCGGCAGGTCCACATCGAAGAGGTGAATCTTGTCGTAGCTCGCCAGCAGCTGGCCATCGCGACCCACCAGCTGGGCCCGTTGATAGGTGTGCTGACCGTCGCCGACCGGCACTGGAAAACCGCCGCCAAGGATGGCCAGCTGGTAGCGACAGGCCATGGTGACCAGGAAGCGCTCGCACTGCTGCGAAAGGGCGGGGGCCAGTTCGAGGCGCCGCGCATCGTCGCCCATGAAGGCGAAATTCTCCGGCAGCCCCACCAGCTCGGCACCGCGACGGGCCGCCAGCTCGATCTGTTCTTCCGCCGCAGCGAAGTTGGCCTCTGGATCAGAGCCGCTCGTGAGTTGCACAGCCGCTGCCAGGAAGTCG
The DNA here is from genome assembly GCA_937930135.1 of uncultured Synechococcus sp. Classification (GTDB taxonomy): domain Bacteria; phylum Cyanobacteriota; class Cyanobacteriia; order PCC-6307; family Cyanobiaceae; genus Synechococcus_C. The sequence continues at coordinate 7,962 of CALGVO010000129.1, forward strand.
CTCACGGAAGGTCGAGAAAGGGTCTGATCGTAAGGGGATCCCCCTGGGCGGCAAGCGGAAGACCGCGCGGATGACACCGAAGCCGATGCCAGCGAAGACTCAGTTGGTGAACGGCACGGCCCGGAGCACGCCCGGCTCCACCTGGGTCGGCACCACACGCAGCTGATCCAGACCAGCGCAGCAGCGGAAATCGGCGTCGTGATTGCCGAGCCCGATCAGACGTTGACCATGGCTGGCGGTGCGCAGACAGGCTTCAGGGTCGGCCTGCCAGCGCTGCCAGAGCGCCAGAGCCGCCTCCAATTCATCGTTGGCAACCTGGCCCCCCTGGGCGATCAACAGCGAGGCGAGGGCGCCGGCGGCGAAGGAATCCTCCAGGGAGTAGGCCCCCTCCCAGCCACTGCCCACGATCCAGAGCCGCTCCAACGGCTCCTGCAACAACCGCTCCGCCACAGCCTGGCGATTGGGCAGGGCCGCGGTGAACACCCGCGACACATCGCGCACCCGCTGCAGCGAGCGGGTGCCATTGGTGGTGCTCATGAACAAGCGTTTGCCCTGCACCAACTCAGGCACCACGGCAACCGGTGAATTGCCAAGATCAAAGCCATCGAGCTTCTGGCCACCCCGTTCGCCCACCAGCAGTCGGGATCCTTCCGGCCAGGCCGCCGCCGCGGCCCGCAAGGCATCGAGATCACTGAAGGTCTGCACCGCCTCCGCCCCGTTGTGGAGGGCCCAGGCGATCGTGGTGGTGGCCCGCAGCACATCGATGACGACCGCAGCATCGGGAGAGGCTGCATCAGGCACGTCGTTGGCAACGTGGAAATAGGCGATCTGCAGGGCCACGGCGATCCGGCGGGTGCGTCACAGTACCGGGATTGCCCGATCCGCCACCGTCTGCTCCATGGCCCTGTTTCGCTCCGGACCGGCGACCCGCGACCTGAGGGGCTTCCTGCAACTCCTGGAGGAGCGGGGCCAGTTGCGTCGGATCACGGCGGCGGTGGACCCCGATCTGGAGCTGGCCGCGATCGCCGATCGGGTGCTGGCCGCCGGTGGCCCGGCGCTGCTGTTTGAGAACGTGATCGGCTCCTCGATGCCGGTGGCCGTGAATCTGCTCGGCACCGTGGAGCGGGTGGTGTGGAGCATGGGGCTGGAGCGGGCTGAGCAGCTGGAGGAGCTCGGCTCCCGCCTTGCCCTGCTCCAGCAGCCCAAACCACCGAAAGGCTTGAAAGAGACCAAGGCCTTTGCCCGGGTCTTCTGGGATCTGGTGAAGGCGGTGCCCGACCGCGACCTCACCCCCCCCTGCCGCCAGCGGGTGGTGATGGGCGATGCAGTCAATCTCGACGCCCTGCCGCTGATCCGTCCCTGGCCGGGGGATGCCGGCGGTGTGATCACCCTCGGCCTGGTGATCACGAAAGATCCGGAAACCGGTGTGCCGAATGTGGGGGTGTATCGCCTGCAGAAGCAATCGATCAACACGATGACCGTGCACTGGTTGAGCGTGCGCGGTGGTGCCCGCCACCTGCGCAAGGCGGCGGCTCTGGGCCAGAAGCTCGAGGTGGCGGTGGCCATCGGGGTGCACCCGCTGCTGGTGATGGCAGCCGCCACGCCGATTCCGGTGCAACTGAGCGAATGGTTGTTCGCCGGGCTCTACGCCGGTGAAGGAGTGCGGCTGGCCCCGTGCAAAACCCTCGATCTGAAGGTGCCGAGCCACAGCGAAATCGTGCTGGAAGGCACGATCACCCCTGGAGAAGTCAGCCCTGACGGCCCCTTCGGTGATCACATGGGCTTTTACGGCGGCATCGAGGATTCGCCGCTGGTGCGCTTCCACTGCATCACGCAACGGCGCGAGCCGATCCTGCTCACCACCTTCAGCGGCAGACCGCCCAAGGAGGAAGCGATGCTGGCGATCGCCCTCAATCGCATCTACACGCCGATCCTGCGCCAGCAGATTCCGGAGATCAAAGATTTCTTCCTGCCGATGGAGGCCCTCAGCTACAAGCTGGCGGTGATCTCCATCGACAAGGCCTACCCGGGCCAGGCGAAACGCGCGGCGATGGCCTTCTGGAGCGCCCTGCCCCAGTTCACTTACACCAAATTCGTGGTGGTGGTGGATCAGCACATCAATGTGCGCGATCCGCGCCAGGTGATCTGGGCGATCGCCGCCCAGGTGGATCCCCAGCGGGATCTGTTCGTGCTGGAGAACACCCCCTTCGACAGCCTCGATTTCGCCAGCGAACAGCTGGGCCTCGGGGGTCGGATGGCGATCGATGCCACCACCAAGATCGGCCCGGAGAAGAACCACGACTGGGGCGAACCGCTGAGCCGGCCGGTGGAGCTGGAGCAGCGGGTGAGCGCGCGGATGGAGGAACTCGGCCTGGCGGACATCAACAGCCATGAGCCCGACCCAGCCCTCTTCGGCTATGTGCTCGACCGGCTGCTGCAGAACCGACCCATAGGATCGGCTCCATCTCAAGGGGGGTGACCCACCGTGTCCGGAACCACTGGCTCTCCCCGTGACCTGAAGGCGGGCGGACGACTGGGCGGACGGGTCCGGGTGCCGGGCGATAAATCCATTTCCCACCGAGCTCTGCTTTTCGGTGCGATCGCCGAAGGCACCACCACCATTGAAGGCTTGCTACCAGCCGAGGATCCGATCAGCACCGCCGCCTGCCTGCGGGCGATGGGGGCGGTGATCAGCCCGATCGAGGCCGGAGCGGTGATCGAAGTGCAGGGTGTGGGGCTTGATGGCCTGCAGGAACCATCCGAAGTGCTCGACTGCGGCAATTCCGGCACCACCATGCGCTTGATGCTCGGTTTGCTGGCCGGTCGCGAGGGCAGGCACTTCGTGCTCAGTGGCGATGCCTCCCTGCGCCGGCGACCGATGCAACGGGTCGGGCAGCCGCTGGCCCTGATGGGCGCGGAGGTGCGCGGACGCAACGGCGGCAACTTCGCCCCCCTCGCAGTGCAGGGCCAACCGCTCCATGGCGCCGTGGTGGGCACGCCGGTGGCCAGCGCCCAGGTGAAATCAGCGCTGCTCCTCGCTGCCCTCACTGCCACAGGGCCGAGCACGGTGATCGAACCGGCCCATTCCCGTGACCACAGCGAACGGATGCTGCGCGCCTTTGGTGCCGATCTCGAGGTGGGGGGTGAGATGGGACGCCACATCACGGTGCGCCCCGGCGCCAACCTGCGCGGTCAGCACGTGGTGGTGCCTGGAGACATCAGCTCAGCGGCCTTCTGGCTGGTGGCCGGCGCTCTGGTGCCGGGCGCAGATCTGACGATCGAAAATGTGGGGCTCAATCCCACTCGCACCGGGGTGTTGGAGGTGCTGGAGCAGATGCAGGCGCGGATCGAGGTGCTGAACCAACGGGATGTGGCCGGCGAGCCCGTCGGCGACCTGCGCGTGCGTCAGGGGCCGCTCCAACCCTTCAGCTTCGGCGAGGAGATCATGCCCCGACTGGTGGATGAGGTGCCGATCCTGGCTGTAGCGGCCTGCTTCTGCGATGGCGTCAGCCGCATCAGCGGTGCCTCCGAGCTGCGGGTGAAGGAAACCGACCGGCTGGCGGTGATGGCGCGCCAACTCAAGGCGATGGGAGCCTCGATCGAGGAACACGACGATGGCCTCACCATCCATGGCGGCCAGCCCCTGCGCGGGGCCGCCCTCGACAGCGAAACCGACCATCGGGTGGCGATGAGCCTGGCGGTGGCAGCGATGTTGGCGGAGGGAGACTCAACCCTGGCCCGCAGCGAAGCAGCCGCCGTGAGCTATCCCAGTTTCTGGAGCGACCTTGAGCGACTGCGCTGTTGAAGGGTCCGGAGCCGAACCCGGCAGCCATCCGCTCGGTCGGCTGACTCCCCTGGGCACTGCGGACGGCAGCCTCAGCCTGCACAGCGGCCATTTCCAGGAGGCCTTCCACAGTTCTGCAGGAGCGCTGGCGGAAGCCCGGGCCAAATTCGCCCAGCCGGCTGAACTGAAGCGCTTTGGCGCCGGTTCCACCCTGCGGGTGCTCGATGTGTGCGTGGGGCTCGGTTACAACAGCGCTGCCCTGATGACAGAGCTGGACCAGCCCCGTCTCGCCTGGTGGGGGCTGGAGCTGGATCGCCGTCCTCTGGAGCTGGCTCTGGCGCACCCATCCTTCCGCCGGCTCTGGCCCGAGCCGGTGCTGCGGCGGCTTGAGGCGCTGCAGCACCAGGGCGCCTGGCAGGACAGCGGTGGTGCGGGCACGCTCCTGTGGGGGGACGCGCGCCAGACCCTGGCGCAGCTGCCGGCGCACAGCCGCTTTGACCTCATCCTTCACGACGCCTTCTCCCCCAGCCGCTGCCCCGAGCTCTGGAGTGAGGAATTTCTCAGCGCTCTGGCGCAGCGGCTGGCCCCCGGCGGTCGCCTGCTCACCTACTCACGGGCGGCGGCGGTGCGGGGCAGCCTGCGCCGGGCCGAGCTGACGTTGCGTTCACTGCTGCCGGCACCGGGCCAACGCCAGGAATGGAGCTCGGGGACGCTGGCCCAGCGACCGAACCCGGTGGAGCCCCTGCCGGAACACGGGCCGGGCTGGCAACCGCTGAGCGCCATGGAAGAGGAGCACCTGCACACCCGCGCCGCCATCCCCTACCGGGATCCCCACCAACAGGACGCGGCCACGGCGATCCGCCAACGTCGAGGTGAGGAACAGGAGCGCTGCGCCCTGGAGAGCACCAGCGCCTGGCAACGCCGCTGGATCGGCACCAGCATGGGCAAGAGCAGCGGAATCTCCCGGTAGATTCCGGCCGACTCGCCTGCCGCGCATGCTCGCCGTTGCCGTTCTGGCCGCCGGAAAAGGCACCCGGATGAAAAGCGCCCTGCCCAAGGTGCTCCAGCCCCTGGCCGGCGCCACCCTGGTGGAGCGGGTGCTGGCCAGTGCGCGCCGCCTGCAGCCGGAGCGACGGTTGCTGATCGTGGGCCACCAGGCGGAGCGGGTGGAGCAACAACTGAGCCATCTGGAAGGGCTCGACTTCGTGCTGCAGCAGCCCCAGAACGGCACCGGCCACGCCGTGCAACAACTGCTGGAACCGCTCAGCGACTTCGACGGCGAACTGCTGGTGCTCAACGGTGATGTGCCCCTGCTGCGGGAGGAGACCGTGGAACAGCTGGTGGCGACCCACCGCAACAGTGGTGCCGACGTGACCCTGCTCACGGCCCGGCTTGCTGACCCAACCGGCTATGGCCGCGTGTTCGCCGATGCCGAGGGCCAGGTGAGCGGCATCATCGAGCATCGCGACTGCAGCGAAGAGCAACGGCGCAACACGCTCACCAATGCGGGGATCTACTGCTTCAACTGGCAACAGCTGGCGCGGGTGTTGCCGCAACTCAGCACCGACAACGACCAGGGAGAGCTCTACCTCACCGACACCGTGGCGATGCTGGCCAAGGCCATGCATGTGGAGGTGGCCGATCCCGATGAAGTGAACGGCATCAACAACCGGCAACAGCTGGCCCAGTGCGAAGGGCTGCTGCAGGAGCGCCTGCGCCAGCACTGGATGGCGGAAGGCGTCACCTTCATCGATCCTGCCAGCTGCACCCTGAGTGAGGAGTGCCACTTCGGCAGAGACGTGGTGATCGAACCGCAGACCCATCTGCGTGGACGCTGCCGGATCGGTGACAACTGTCGACTCGGCCCCGGAAGTGTGCTGGAGGATGCGGTTTTGGGGTGCGATGTGACCGTGCTGCACTCGGTGGTGCGCGGAGCCACCGCGGGCGATGGGGTTGCGATCGGCCCTTTCGCCCACATCAGGCCGGCGGCGGAGATCGGCGATCAATGCCGGATCGGCAACTTTGTGGAGGTGAAAAAGAGTGTGCTGGGCAGCGGCAGCAAGGTGAATCACCTCAGTTACATCGGCGATGCCGAACTGGGCCGGGATGTGAATGTGGGGGCGGGCACCATCACCGCCAATTACGACGGCGTCAACAAACACCGCACCGTGATCGGCGATGGCAGCAAAACCGGTGCCAATTCCGTGATCGTGGCCCCGGTGACCATCGGCCAAGCGGTGACGATCGGTGCCGGCTCCACCATCACCAAGGATGTGCCCGATGGCGCCCTGGCCCTGGGCCGCGCCAAACAACTGATCAAGGAACACTGGCAGGGCCCCAAGCCCGAAGCTTGATCAGGCCAGGGCCCGGCCCAGCTCCGGCAGCAGGCGCTCCAGGGCCACGCCGCGACTGGCTTTGAGCAGGAGCGTGTCACCCGACTGAAGCCAGGCCGACAGCACCGGCACGGCCTGCTCGGGGGTGTCGACACGCTGAAGGCGGGGGAGGGCCGCAGCGGCCGCGGCCATGGCGTCGGCTTCTGCTCCCGCCATCACCAGCACCACACCATCAAGCCCGCAGGCCACCGCCCGCTCGGCCACCTGCCGATGCAGCGCCACGCTCTGGTCTCCCAGCTCCAGCATGGTGCCCAGCACCGCAAAGCGCCGCCCAGCCTGGTGCGCCAACAACTCCAGGGCGGCGAGCACCGCCTCCGGCGAGGCGTTGTAGGTCTCATCGAGCACCTGGATGCCGGCCAGCTCCATGCGGCGATTGCGCCCGCCGGGAACGGCAACCTGCAGATCCTGAAGCTGCGCCAACGGCACGCCGAGCTCCTCCGCCACCGTCAGCGCCAGCAACAGATTGCGGGCGTTATGGCGCCCCTCAAGCGGCAGACGGATCTCGAGGCCATCGAGCCGAAGCACCCCGGCGCAGGCATCGACGCCACCGAGGCGATCCACCGGAGCCTCGGGCCGCACCGACTCGAGAGCATCCCCCTCCAGCGCCACCCGCCGCACCCGACCGCGCCAGCAGCGCGCCAGGGCCTCCTCCAGCAGGGGATCACCGGCAGGAATCACCACCAGACCATCGGCCGCCAACGACGCGGTGATCTCACATTTGGCGGCAGCGATCGCTTCCCGACTGCCAAGACGACCGATATGAGCCGTGCCGATGTTGGTGATCACCGCGATCTGCGGTTCGGCGCATCGGGAGAGACGGGCGATCTCACCGGGGCCGCGCATGCCCATCTCGATCACGGCAGCGCCGTGCTCCGGGCCCACACCGAGCACGGTGAGCGGCACACCGACGTCGTTGTTGTTGTTGCCGATACTCGCCTGCACGACACCAAGGGGCGCCAAAGCGGCGCGGATCAGCTCCCGGGTGGTGGTTTTGCCGGCGGACCCGGTCACCGCCACCACAGGGCACGGGAGCTGGCGGCGATGGGCGCGGGCCAGCATCTGGTAAGCCTCCAGGGTGTCGTCGACGCGCCAGTGGAGCAACCCAGGCGGCATGGGGTCGCTCCAAGCGGTCGCCACCACGGCGGCCTGGGCCGGGCGAGCGGCGGCTTCAGCCAGGAAGCGATGGCCATCAAAGCGCTCGCCCACCAGGGGCACGAAAAAGGCGCCGGCCACCAGCTGGCGGCTGTCGGTGCAGACCGGGCCCAGGGGCTGATCCAGCAGCTCTGGGTGCTGCAATCCCACGGGATCGCCCCAGATCTTGATCAGCTGCCTCAGTGTCAGCACGGTCAGCGGTCTTCGACGTTGAACAGGATCATGCCGTTGCCAACCCGGGCTGTCCTGGCCAGAAGGCGCTGATCGGACGATTCGATCGTGAGGGCGCTGAAGCCCTCGGCCTCAAGTCGCTCCCACCAGCTCTCGGCCAGCGCCTGGCGACGGGCATGGGGCCAATCCAGCCAGTCATCCGACACGAGCAGGCGCACGCTGTTGCGACTCAGCAGGGGTTCGGCAACAAGAATCAGCCCATCGGGATCATCAGCGGCGAGGAACTGCAACAGAGGGTCAAGGCGCGGCAACGCAGCTTCCGGCTCAAGGACGGGTGCCGCTGCTGGCTCTTGGGCTGGTTCCGGTGCTGGATCTTGGGCTGGCGCTTGGACTGGCGCTTGGACTGGCTTGGTGGCCGGCTGGTCCGGCAGAAGCCGGGCTTCAGGCAGGGGCGTGGTGGTGAGCTGCTCCACCTGGGGATGTGGGGGTGGCTCGGGGTGCAGCCGCTGCCACTGCATCACTCCCGCAGCGAGGAGCAAGGCAGGCAGCGCAAGGGCCAGGGGCCAGAAGAGCGGCGCCAGATCCCGGGGCCAGAACCCCGGCGTGGAGAGATCACCCTCGCGGTTGCGACGCCACAGCTCCTGCAGGCGCAGGCGCAGATCGGCAGCCACGGCGCGGAGATCCTGGGCTAACGACGACCAGGGGTTGGCATAGGGAGCAGGAAGCGAACCGCTCTCCGGGACGCCTGAATCGGAACGATCGGCTCGATCCGCCATTCAGGCTCAGGAGCGGGAGCGGCCGAGCAGGCGAGCCAGAGGATTGCGCCGTTGCACCGGAGCAGCCGCAGGGCCTGGCGCTGAAGGGCTGGGCTCGACAGCCACGTGATGCTCCTCTGCGGACTGGTGTGCTGACGCTTCCATCCGGCTGGGATCGGCATCCTGGCCCTGGGAGAACTGTTCCACTGCCGCCGCATCCGGACTCGGCTCCTTGAGACCACAGACGTCGCGGTACATCTGGTCGTAGGCGAGGGCGGAGCGATCCCAGCTGTAGTCCTGACCCATGCCGCGAAGCTGAAGCTCCCGCCAGCTCGCCTGATGGCGGTAAGCCTCCCAGGCCCGCACCAGAGCGGTGTAGAAGTCGACTGGTTCGAACCGATCGAAACAGAAGCCCGTGCCGCTGTGGTGGGCGGGATCGTGGGGCGGCACCGTATCCACAAGGCCACCCACCTTGCGCACCACCGGCACGCAGCCGTAGCGCATCGCCATCAGCTGACTGATGCCACAGGGCTCAAAGCGGCTCGGCATCAGGAAGGCATCACTGCCGGCGTAGATCAACCGCGACAGGGCATCGTCGTAGGTGAGGAACACGGCGACCCGGCCAGGATGGCGCGAGGCCAGCTGCCAGAGCCCGGATTCCAGCCCCCGATCGCCGGTGCCCAGCACCACGATCTGGGTGTCGGTGTAAGCGAGCAGCCGGTCGGCCACCTGCAGCAGCAGATCCACCCCCTTCTGATCCACCAGCCGACTCACCATGCCGAGCAGAAAGGTGTCGGGATTGAGCGTCAGCCCCATCCGCTCCTGCAGCACCCGCTTGTTCTCGGCCCGACCGGAGAGGTCGTCGGCACTGAAGTTGGCCGGCAGGGTGCGGTCGGTGGCTGGATCCCAGGCCTCGAGGTCGAGACCATTGAGAATGCCGCGCAACTTGCCCGAGATGTAATTGAGCAGACCCTCCAGTTTTTCGCCATATTCGGCCGTGCGGATCTCACTGGCATAGGTGGGCGACACGGCGTTGACCCGATCGGCGTAGAGCAGCGCCGCCGCCATCGTGTGATCACCCTGCATATACCAGGGGCACCAGGTCATCCGATCGAGCTTCCAGCGCCAGGGGCCCTGGTATTTGAGGTTGTGGATCGTGAAGACCGTGCTGATCTCAGGGTCTTGATGCATCCACACCGGAATCATGCCCGTATGCCAGTCATGGCAATGCAGCACCTGGGGCTTCCACACATTCCAGGCGAACTCCGCCGCCGCGCTGGCGAAGAAGGTGAAGCGCCAGTCTTCGTCTTCACCGCCGTAGATCCGTTCCGGATCAAACACCGGATGGCCCACCAGATAGAGGGTCATGCCGTTGCTGGGATGGCGTGTTTCGAACACGGCGAACTCGGTGCCCATGGTCTGGGCCCGCCAGATCGGCTCGTCGGGGATCTGCAGACGACTCCAGAGCTTGCCGTAGCCCGGCATGATCAGGCGCACGTCATGGCCGAGCCTGGCCAGGGCCGGCGGCAGAGACCCCACCACATCGCCCATGCCACCCACCTTGACCATCGGGGCGCACTCGGCAGCGGCGAACAGGATGCGCATGGACGGGGAGGCCCCAGGAAGGCGCCGCGACTTTAAGGGGAATCGGTGCCGGTTCAGGGAATCACCGTGACCGGGGTGCCCAGTCGCACCAGGTCGAACACCTCCTGCACGTGTTCCTCATACAGACGCACACAGCCATGGGACACGGCCCGGCCGACAGTCCAGCGGTAAGGGGTGCCATGAAAGCCGGCGACGGTGCAGCCTTGGATATCCAGGTATCGCTCACCATCCCAGCCGTTGCGGCCCTTGCAATCGCGATGGAAACCGATCCAACGGGATCCGAGGGGATTGCGTTCCCCCTGACCGATCCGCTCACCGGTCACGGGGTGCACCCAGATCGGCTCGGACACCTTTTCAAGCACCCGATGGCGGCCAGCCGGCGTCTCCCAGCCCACCGTGCCCACCGCCGCGGGGAAGCGATGGGTCAGCTGGCCATCCTTCAGCACCATCAGCTGGCGATGGGTGCGGTCGAGCACCAACTGCACACCCCCCGTCTGGAACAGATCCGCAGGAATCCGCGCCAGCGACTCCTGCTCTGAGATCGGCTCGGCCAGCGGCGGAATCGGATCGGCGGGTCGGTCTGCAGGCGCGGCTGAAGGCGACGATTCGGCACCGCCGATTTCGCCTTCCACCCTGGCCGGCTCGGGCACCATGGCCCGGCAGGGCGTGACCTGCAGAAGGCCCAGCGCCGTTGCGAGGCACAGGAGGCGTGCGCCGCGACGAGGGAACACAGAGGCAGCCAATAAAACACTCAACAGCAATGGCATGGCCGCACCTTCTTTAGCTATGGCAACCAGGGGGATGACGAGAAATCAGGACGGCGCTTCTCCAGGAAGGCATTGCGGCCCTCCTGGCCCTCGGCGGTTCGATAGAAGAGGTGGGTGGCCTGACCGGCCAGCTCCTGGATCCCGGCCATGCCGTCGGTTTCGGCATTGAAGGCAGCCTTGAGGCAGCGGATCGCCGTGGGGCTGTGCTGCAGCACCTCCCGGGCCCAGCGGACCCCTTCAGCCTCCAGCTGCTCCAGAGGGACCACCTGGTTCACCAGCCCCATCGCCAGGGCGTCCTCAGCGCCGTATTGACGGCAGAGAAACCAGATCTCCCGGGCCTTGCGCTGCCCCACCAGCCGGGCGAGATAACCGGCACCGAAGCCGCCATCGAAGCTGCCCACCTTCGGGCCCGTCTGGCCGAATACGGCATTCTCCGCCGCCAGGCTGAGATCACAAAGCAGATGCAACACCTGGCCGCCGCCGATCGCATAGCCCGCCACCAGGGCAATCACCACCTTGGGCAGGCTGCGGATGATGCGCTGCAGGTCGAGCACATTGAGGCGGGGCAGGCCGTCCTCATCGAGGTAGCCGCCATCGCCACGCACGCTCTGATCACCTCCGGCGCAGAAGGCGAACCCCCCATCGGCAGCGGGCCCGACGCCGGTGAAGAGCACCACACCGATGTCGCTGGCTTCGCGGATGCGGCTGAAGGCATCGCAGAGCTCCACCACCGTGCGCGGCCGGAAGGCATTGCGTTTCTGGGGCCGATTGATCGCCACACGGGCGATCCCCTCGCTGCAGCGATCGAGCAAAATGTCGCTGTAGTCGCCCCAGGGCTGCCAGGGCACCACTGGCGCACCGGGCAACACGGCGCGGGCGGAACGGTCGGTCATGGCAAGCACCCCGTGGCGCAGTCATTGTGATCACCCGCTTGAACAGCGCGGCGCAAGGCCAAGCGCAGGGCCGCATCGCGCCCGCGATCGGTGCGCACCCGCAGCAAGGCCGGACGGCCCTGGGCCCAGCCCCAGTCGAGGGCCTCAGCCAGATCCTCCAGGCAGGCCACCGCACGACCAGGCACCCCATGGGCTGCGGCCAGAGCGAGATGGTCTGCAGCCTGAGGCATGGCGAAGAGCTGGTCGAACTGATCCGCTGAAGCCACCGGCACCGGCAGTTGCTCAAAGATGCCACCGCCACCGTTATCGATCAGCAGCACCAGCAGAGGCGGGCCCTGCGCAGAGGCGAGCAGCCAACCGTTGCTGTCGTGCAGCAGGGCGAGATCGCCCGTCAGCAGCAGGGTGGGTCCATGGGCGCGGGCAAGGCCGAGCGCCAACGACAAGGTGCCATCGATCCCGGAGGCCCCCCGGAAGCTGATGCAGCGATGCCGACCACGCTCCGCCAGGGCGAACGCCTGCCAATCCCGCACCGGACTGCTGGCCGCGAGCATCACGGCGCAGTCGGCGGGCAACAGAGGCGGCAAGGCGCACATCAGGGCCGGTTCGCTGACGGCCCCGCGCGCAGGAAGCTGCGCTTCCAACCAGATCCGCAGCGCCTGATCCTGCTGCTGCCAGAGCTGGCGCAGCGCCTGGGAGGGGGCCTCCGCACCATCAGCGGCAGGAAGTTCCGACGCCAGGGCCTGCCACCACGAAGCCAGACCTCCGGACCACTGGCTGGCAAGCCGCAACGGATCGAGACCGCGCCGCTCCCCCTCGCTGATCACCACCTGGGGGCCGACCAGCGACTGCAGCCAGCGCTCCAAGCGGCGACTGGCCGGCATCGGGCCGAGGCGCAGCACCTGCAGGTCCCGCGGCTCCAGCCCATCGGGCAGGGGCAGGGCATCGGGAAGCAAGAGATCCCAAGCGTGGATCTGTCCCGGCAGATCGGCGGGAATGGCAGCGAGGGGATCCACCAGCAGCGGCCAGCCGCTGCGCTGCAGCCAGGCGCGCAGGGCCTGCCGAAAGGCCGGATGCTGATGCGGCTGGCCCCGCCACGGCCCGGCGATCACCACACCGGGGCGATCGGGATCGAGGGCGACCCGGGGATCCCAGGCCGATGGATCGCCAGGTCGCAGGGGTGGCGGTGTAGCGGAGTGGCGCTCCGACGCAGCGATGGGAGGGGCATCCGCCCAGGCTCGCCAGACCCGCTCCTGCTCCAGCGCCGAGGGATGGAGCGGCTCCTCAAAGGGCAGGTTGAGGTGCACCGGACCGGGCCAGCAGTGGGCCTCCCCCCAGGCCTGAACCGCCAGAGCCTGCAGCGCCTTGGGCTCCATCCGATCGATCCCGGCGGAATCGCCGTGGCCGAGCCAGCGGCAGACGCTGCGCAGGAACGCCTCCTGATTCACCGTTTGATTGGCACCGCAGTGCTTGAGCCTCTCGGGTCGATCAGCACTGAGCAAGAGCAAGGGCAGACAGGAACGATCCGCCTCCACCGCCGCCGGCAGCAGATTGGCCACCGCCGTGCCGGAGGTGGTGATCACAGCCACGGCCCGACCGCTCCCAGCGGCGATGCCCAGGGCATGGAAGGCCGCGGAGCGCTCATCGATGGCGGTGATCAAGGTCAGGCGACCACGGCGGGCCAGCCCACCAGCGGCATGGGCCAGCGGACCGCTGCGACTGCCCGGGCAGAGCACCAGATGGCGGAGGCCCTGGGCACAGAACCCCTCCAGCAGGGTCAGTGCGGCCTGCAGATTGGCGATCGATCGCGTCAAGCGAAGATGGCGGTGCTGATGGGATCCTCGGTGACCAGAGATCAGACAAGCGGACCGGCCTGGCGAAACCTGCTGGTGTGGGTGCTGGTGGCGCTGCTGTTGCGCTGGTTGGTGCTCGAGCCACGCTGGATCCCCTCCGGCTCGATGCTGCCCACCCTGCAACTGCAGGACAGGATTCTGGTGGAGAAGCTGAGGCCCAGATTGGCGGAGCTGCGCCACCAACCCCTGCCCCTGGGCAGCGTGGTGGTGTTCGCGGCGCCTCCCCGGCTGGTGGAGGCGGGCTACGACCCGAACGCAGCCCTGATCAAACGGGTGGTGGGACGGCCAGGTGACGCCCTGGAAGTACGGGACGGGGTATTGATCCGCAACGGACAGATGGTGACCGAGCCCTGGCTGGACACACCGATCGACTATTCCCTCGCAGCGGTGACGGTGCCGGAGGATCAGCTCTGGGTGCTGGGAGACAACCGCAACGCCAGCCTGGATTCCCATCTCTGGGGTTCGCTGCCGCAGGATCGAGTGATCGGCACCGCCGTTTGGCGCTACTGGCCGCTCAATCGGTTCGGTCCGATTCGGTTCCCCCACCCCGATGCAGTGGTTACGCATCAGACAGCTGCGGTAGGGTCAACGTCGTGACGGAGAGCACACGGGATGTTCAACCCGGAGTTCCTGACCACCGATAGCCAGGACGGACAACCCGTCAACGGTCTGATTCAGTACCTGCAGGATCAGTCTCCCGATGTGCTGCAACGGGTCGCCAAATCGGCCAGTGGTGACATCCAGGACATCATTCGCCACAACGTGCAGGGGCTGCTGGGCATGCTCCCCGGCGAACATTTCGAGGTGAAGGTGACGGCGAGCCGCGACAACCTCGCCAATCTGCTGGCTTCAGCGATGATGACGGGGTACTTCCTCCGTCAGATGGAACAGCGCAAGGAGCTGGAGGAAGCGCTCTTCGGTGACGACCAGATGGCGGTGAATCCCGACGACGATCTGCGTCTCTGATCACGTGGTTTCCGGATCCGAGGGCACCAGCTTGAGATCCAGCAGCCGTTGATCGACCTCACCGAGGAAACTCCAGTTGCCCTCACTCGGCGCCCAGGTGCGTGCGTTCAGTTCCTCCCGCAACTGCTGCACCCGCTCCGGGGTGAAGGGCAAGGGTGCGCTGTAGTGGGCGGGCACCAGCCAGCGCAGATCGGGCAGGGCTTCAAGCTGTTCCAGCCAGGCCAGCAGGGTGCGACGGGCGCGGGGGAGCACCAACCGCTCCAACACCGGTGCCACCTGCAGTTTGGGCGTGGTCTCCCCCATCAAGCGCGCGGCATCGGCCTGCCAGCCGGGCTGCCAGGCAAAGGGATAGAGACCGAAATGGGCCCGGGCATTGCGCAGGCCGGGGCGGAAAGCACGGCGCACCAGCTCAGCCAGGCCCGGAATCTCCAGGGGCTGCGGGCGTAGATACGACGCGAACAGCACCAGGCGGGCCCAGCCACGGCGCCTGGCCTCCGGGGTATCGGTGAGGGGGGCATCGCCACGATCGCGGGCATGGAAGAGCAACGGGGTGGGATCGCGATCGAAGATCGCGGGCGGGGTGGCCGAGATCCCCACCAGAGCGTCGGTGATCAAGAGGCTTCCCGAGGGACGATGCAGGCAACTGATCTCCTGAAACCGGCCCACACCGAGATCGAGGGGGCCCAGCGAGAACCAGTGGCAGACCTCAGGGTGAGGCACACCGTCTTCAAGCAGCAGGCGCCGACGGCTGCGGGGAATGCCGAGCCAGCTGAGGGGCAGCGGCAGGGGGAAACTCCACTGGCCGGGGCAGAGCCAGAGCTGGGCGTTGGGAAAAGCCCGAGCCAAGGGGGCAAGTGGCAGCTTGTGCTCCAGACCGGAGGCGGTGGGCAACACGATCGTGCCCACGGGCCCATGCTCGGCCTCCAGAGCCTGGAGGGCTGTGCGCAATTCGGCCGTGGGGGGCAGCGGATTCACCAGCATCAAGCCGCCCGGCACCTTCACCACCGTGAGCCGGATCGGCACGGCCACGTAATACACCCCCTGCAGCTGCACGAAGCTCCACACCTGGCCGGGGATCAGCTCCTCCATGCAGGTGGCCCGGCGGCCGTAGGGATACAGAGGCAGCAAGGGCCACCAAGGCCAGCGTTGATCGCGCCTCGACACCTCAGAAATCTGCGTTGATGGGTGAGGAGACTCGCTCATGACCTCAGGCGATGGACAGCGGGGTGCGGGCCTTTTCCCCGAAACCCCTTGCAACGACACCGAGCAGACTACGCGTTTCGGAAGGATCGGTTGAGAGAGCGCCAAGACATCCAGACAACGTCAATCTGAATTGAAAACTCAAACGCGCTAACAACCAGACAGGCAACAAACGAAGATCAACACAGATAAACAGCCATTTTTCACAACTTCACACTCATAATCCGGAGGCCGAAAGAACACACAGCAAGCCGCAGAAGAGAAACAAGGCGCAGCGATTGCATGCCCATTATGCAGCAAAACACTTTGGTGCGGCTGCGCAAAGCGCAACCCTAGGGCCAACGCCTTAAGGTTGAAGTTTAGAAACCAAATGGCGCGCATCACCATTGCACTGAGCGACAGAACCCATCTGGCACTGAAGCTTTTGTCGTTGCAAAAAGAAAAGAGAGTGATCAAAATTATTCAGGAAGCAATCGAACAACACCTGAAAAATGAAGGTGCTTACGATTTAGGAATCCACTCAAAAAAAGATGACGAGGCTCAGCCTGATACAACCAGTCCATGACCCCCATGCCTGTCAATGGCTTCCCAATCCTTCAGAAGAGCCAAGCGAGACATGAGGACTGCTGCATGTACGCAGCAACATTGCACAGACGCAGAATCGTTAGATCCTGACCCCTAGGTTCCGCCTGACCAATGCCGCAGGTTGGCCGCATGACACGACCAGAGATCAGCACCCTGACACTGGCGCTCGCCCTAGGTCTCACTCCACCCCTAAGCGCCGAAGCCGGCGGCTTCCGCACCGGAACCTACCAAACGAAAGACAGCTCAAGCAGCCATCGCACCATCACCTCCGGAATGGAGGAAATCCGTAGCGAACGCACCTACACCAACACCATCAATGGCAGCAGCCGGGTTGACCACATCGGCCTGACCATGCAGGCGGATGGATTTGCGTTCAGCCGCCAGATCAACCAGGTGGATGCCAGCCTTGGTGCCCATGGCCTCAGTCGTGATCTCAGCGCAGCCGGCATGAGTCAATCGGATCTCCTGCAATGGAGTGCCAGCTCCAGTGCCTCAAGCGGCAACAGCGCCGACCATGACCTGAACCTGCAGATGCCCGGCATCGGTCTGGAGAGCCTGTTGATGGAGCAGGCCTCTCAAAGCCTCGGAAGCGATGTGAGCGGCAGTCAATCGTTCTCCGGCGGAGCGATCAACCTGCAGGCCAGCGACTCGGCCGCCAGTTCCGTTCTGGAACGACTCCAGACGGGAGAGCAGATCGGCATGAACGGCAGCCTCGATCTCCGTCTCGAAGGTGGAGGCCAGAACGCTGTGTATGCCATGCAGGACTCCGGCTCCCAACGCCTCCATTCCATCGAGCGCTTCACCGGCAGCAGTGTTTATCAGTCGGAGCGCAGTGGACGTGGTGACCTGTTCGCCTTCGATTGATGCGGCCCCTTCGTCCTGAGCGGGCAGCACACCGCAACGCCACCATGCTGACCGGGTGCCTGCTGGGCGGGTTACTGGCCAACGCGCCAGTGGGCCTGGCCCAACAGGCTTCCATGAGTGCCGATCAAAACACCAACAATCAGGCCATCGCCACGCCGAACAACAACCAGACCAATCAATCGAGCAGCTTCAGCACAGGCGGCGATCTGATCCAACAGAACATCAATCCCGCCATCGGCAAGCTTGGGGTGATGACCGTGGGCAAGGGGGGCATCAGTTGCGAATCGGCCAGCATGTATTTACAACTCGGCGTCTACCCCTATGACAATCAATATTACGCTGTTTTTGATGACAATGTGCGGGATAAAGATTGGATGCCCCAGGGGGCCTTCGGCGTCTCCATTCCCTTCGGCCCCCAGGTTTCAAGCTGCGTTGAGGCGATGCGGCATCAGACCCGCCAGGTGACTGTCGCCACCGAGGCGGGGATTCTGCGCCACTGCCTGACTCTCAGGCCGGCAGTGGCGCAGCTTGGCGAGGAGAGGCAACGGCTGGCCCATGCCTTTCCAACCCTTGCCAAGGATTGTCGGGAGATCTGGACAACCGCTGCTGACTCGAAGCCATGGAGGGATTCAACATCGGCTCCAGTTGGTCCTTGAGTTTGCGTAGGGCCTGTTGTTCCAGACGATGGGCCTGGTAACGGCTCAGCCCCATCGCATCGGCGGCATGACTGAGGCTCACGGGCACATCCGATCCAAACCGGAGGCCCAGAATCCTTTGTTCGCGCTGATTCAATCCCAGAATGACCTGATGGAGCCAGAGATAATCATCCTCGGGCTCCTGCAATCGGCCATCACAAACGGTTTCCATCAGAGAACCACCCGATTCACTCGGATCCCAACGTTGATCCAACGACGACACCCGGGCGCGTTGCAGAGCATGCAGGGCAAAGCGCAGTCGCTCAGGTTTTTCGTTGAGGTCAACGGCGATCGCATCCAGCGAGACGCCCCGATCGGTATCCGAGCAAGCGAGCATCGCACTCACCTTGAAGGCGAGTTGCAACACATTCGATGGAATATGAATGGCACTGTGTTGCTCGTGCAAAAAGCGATTGAGTGATTCCTTCACCCACCAGAACGCATAGGTGGAGAAGCGATAGCCGCGGGAGGGATCAAAGCGTTGCGCAGCACGAATCAGGCCAAGATTTCCCGCCTGAATCGCATCCATCGGATCCACTCCCAACTGTTCCAGGCGCGCGTGGGATCGTTTCACCACCGCCACCACCAAGCGGAGATTGGCGGTCACCACCCGAGACAGGGCCCGCTGGCCACTACGGACACGACGGGCATCCGGTGCAGCATCTCCTCGCCAGCGCTGAATCAGGGTACCGAGATGGATTTCTTCTGCCGTGGTGAGCAACGGTGAGCCGGCGATCTGACGCAGGTAATCCGTGAAGGCATCAGCCATAGGAGCCATGACCTGAACGAGGACTGCAACAGGCTCTGAGCAGAAGCAGGCGACGTCTATCGACTTTCGCGTCTCCGGAGCGGTGATGAAGCAGATCGCCATCAGCCGATGCCCCACGCTCCTGAAACGACAGAGGATCCAGACAGTGATCGGCACTGTTGGCCATGAGCGACCACATCCTTGAGAGAAGCCTGGACAGCAGCAGCCCAGGCCACCGCATCCGTCAAGCGGGTATGGGCGAGCGCGGCCGACTGGATCCCTTTGTGGATCAGGAGAAGCCCAGGGAGCACAGCCGTTGCCCCCACTGCGGCGCCACCGTGCATCAGGGGCGCTGGAGCTGGCACCAGGCTGTGGAGGCAGCGCCAGAGCAGATCTGTCCCGCCTGTCGCAGAATCGCCGAACGCCTTCCGGCCGGCGAGCTGGAACTGAGCGGCCCCTTCCTGCAGGAGCACGAGGACGAGGTGATGCACTTGCTGCTCCACAGCGAACAGCGCTACCGATCAGAGCATCCACTCGAGCGGATGATGTGGATGGAGAGCAACGGCCTCAGCGGTGCCACCCGGATTGCCTTCAGCGGCCACCACATCACCCAGGGACTGGCCAAGCGCCTGCAGCGAGCCTATGGCGGTCGCCTCAGTGGCGACAACGTCACCCCCGGCAGCAAGCTCCGCCTGCAATGGCAACGTTGAACGTGACATTGAACAGTCGATCGACCAACAGCGGGCACGACTGGGCGGCGGAGGTGAATCGCCGCCCGCCTGTGCTGGATCTTGAACCAGGCCTCTTCACCTGGGACCAGCCGGAACGGATTGCAGCCTCCCTGCTGCAATCAGCGCGGCGGAGCCGGGCCCGCAAACGCAGCGTCTATGGCAGTGCCATGGCCATGCTGTGCTTATACATCAATCGGGCCGGGCGAAAGCTTCCCGCCCGGCGACGCTCGATCCTCACGCAAGCAAAGACGTGCCTGAGGGAGCTGGCTGGGGTTCACCAGAACGGTGGAGAGCCAGGATCGCCAACACATCAGTGTCGCTGAGCTGATCAAACCGCTCGTACCAGAGCCCCACGGCGGTGAGGTGATCCACCAACAGCAACACCTCCAAACGGTCGACGACATGACGCATCGTCTCCACGAGGGAGCGGTCCATCACCGGCACAGCCAGCGTCAGCATCGAGGGACGGGCAAGCCGTAGCGATTGCAAGGCCGCCAAGGTGGTCATGCCCGTGGCGACTCCATCATCGACAACGATGAGGTGGTGATTGAAGAGTTCACTGACATCGGGATCGTCAAACACCTGATGGCGGCGCTCCCATTCCTGCTGGGCCAGCCTCAGCCAGGCCTCCGCCTGGGGAAGCATCGACCAGGCCGGATCACCCGGTTCGTGGCGCCAGAGCACCACACCCTCTCCGGCCACTGCGCCCAGGGCCAGCTCCGGGCGGGCTGGTTCCACGATCTTCCGCACCGACCAGGTGTGCAGCGGTAGCTGCAGCTTGGAGGCCATCGCCGCCGCCACCGGAACACCGCCTCGGGGCAGGGCGATCAGGCTGGTCATCCCATCGCCATCGGCACAATCCTGAAGGCGTTCGGCGAGAGCGAGGCCGGCCTGATGCCGATCGATCCAGACCGGTGAATGGTGAAGCATGGCGCGACAACGCGAAGGGCTGTCTGTCACCTAGGCAGGGCGCCTGCAGGTGGGGCG
>CALGVO010000130.1 GCA_937930135.1 uncultured Synechococcus sp.
CTGGCCTTCGGCATCTCTGCGGATCAGCATCTTCTGGCAGAACGCATCCAGCCCGAGCAGGGTGGCGTCAGCCATCGCGCGGCCGCCGGGGCCTGGCCCCCCGAAGAGAACAAGGGTGACAGGTGCGCCTTGCTGGGCTGCCTCATCGGTGGCATTGAATCGGATCACCTCAAAGAGCACCGTGTCGCTCTGTTCATCGATGATCTCGAGAACCCGCGCGAGGGTTTGATTCAGATCCAGTGGACTGGGGATGCTGACGATGCCATCTCCAGCTCTCTTGAAAGCAGGAACGACCTGAACCGCTGAATTCGGCACCTGCTGGAGAAGAGAGACCATGCTCCGGTCGTATTGCCCAGCCAGGGATGGATTGCTCAGCCCATGGCGCTGCAGCAGGGAGGCACCGTTCTGACGACTGACCCGGGGGGATAGCTCCGTTGTTGGCTGGTGGACGAGTACACGCAGGGGGAGTTCCAGCGCCAGGTCGGGATCAGCTTGCAACCAGCTGGTCTCCAGATCTGGATCACGAACCATCACCACCGTGGAGGGCGGCATGGGTGACCCGGCCTTGCGGGCGAGCCGGGCGTGATCAATGCTCAGGGCGACGGGCAGGGATGCTTTGTCGGCTCCTTGCTGCACCTGTTCAACAATCTTGTCGACGGCGTTCTGTCGGGCTTCGTCCTGGGCTTGAGCAGGGGGTGCGGACCATCCCGCCAAAGCGACGATCAGGGCGCAGCCAACAGTGAACGGAGCGCTCTCGAGGGAGAGACCTGCCATCAATTCACTCTCCCGAAGGAACTCCATGGGTTCCAGTCGTCGGCCACCGGCACAATCCCTTTCTCGCTGGCGTAGATCTCGTACTGCGCGACCATGCGCTTGAGACGTTCGGGCTGGGCGTCGTCCAACGGTTGGGTTTCGCCAGGGTCAAGAACAATGTTGTAAAGGTGCCATTGGCCATCTCCCCACATGCCGCTGCGCTGGCGCATCACCTTGTAATCGCCGTCAATCAGGTAGGCATTGCCCATGAGTTCAAAGGCCATCCACTCACCCGGAAGGCGTGGTCTTGGCTTTGTGCCGGTGAGGTAAGGCTTGAGATCAACACCGCTGCTGGGCACAATCTCGCGATCGCCGTAGCGACGCTCTGGCCGCTCCACACCCGCATAACTGAGGATGGTGGTGGCAAGATCCTTGACCCTGACAGGTGCCGATTCGATGACGCCGGCCCGGGTGAAACCACTGCCCTCGGGTGGTCGGATGATCAACGGTGTGCGCACCCCGCCGCCAGCGACGAAGACCTTCATCCACTGCATCGGGCCGGTGCTTCCGTTGGCCCACTCAGCGCCGTATTGCCAGTTGCTGTTGGCCTTGCCGATGTCGCTGTAGGCATCGGAGTAGTTTTGTTGGATGTAGGACTTGGCGATTGAGTTGGTGATCACTCCTCCCTGTCCGTCGAAGGCTTCAGGGCCGTTGTCCCCCAGGTAGATGATCAGTGTGTTATCGAGTTGATTAGTATCCTCCAGGTAATCCAGCAACCGGCCGATGGATCGGTCCTGGTGGTCAACCATTGCGGCAAACGTTGCCATCACACGGGCCTGAACGCGCTTTTGCTCTGGCGACAACGATTCCCAGCGCTTGCGGACCAGCGGATTAGCAGGTGGCAGGCTCACGTCGGCAGGAATCACGCCAGCCGCCTGCATGCGTTTGAGCCGATCGGCTTTGAGGCCATCCCAGCCGAGAGCTTGGTAGTGGTCTTCGTACTGATCGATCAGCTCCTGCGGTGCCTGCAGGGGGAAGTGGGCGGTGGTGTAAGGAAGATAAGCAAAGAATGGTTGGCCTTCCTTTCGTCCTGCTTCGATGTACTCGATCAGTTGATTAGTGAACAGATCATCGGAATAAACCCCTTCAGGACGAGTGACGCGTTGACCATTTTCGTAGTAAGGCTCTTTGCCGACGGGGGGAACCTTCCCCGCTTTTAGAGCGGCCTGAACTTTCGGATCCCGTTGATTCGGCAGGAATTCCTCGTCGTTCCAGTGGTTGCCGCCACCACTCAACATTCCATAGCTGCGCTCAAATCCCCACTGCGCGGGTCCTTCTCCTCCCGTTTTACTGCCACCTAAATGCCATTTTCCAGCCATCACGGTGTTGTATCCGGCATCTCTGAGCAGCTCGGAGATCATTACCGTATTGCGGGTGAGATAGCCCTCGTAACCGGGTTTACCCTTGGCTGGACCATACACGAGATAGTCGTAGGAACCGAGTCCTACTTCGATGTTGTTGTTGCCCGTGAGCAGCTCCGCCCGAGTGACCGAGCACACCGGCGTCACGTGGGAATTCGTGAAGCGCACACCCTCTGCCGCCAAAGCGTTGAGGTGAGGGGTTTGGATTTCTGATCCGTAAGGTCCGATGTCCGCGAGACCCATGTCATCCCCGACGATCAGAAGAACGTTGGGACGTGCGCCAGGCAATCGTGCTGTTCTGGATTGGGCTAGGCCATTGGGTGCCTGAATTAACAGCACTGAAAGCCAGCTCAGCAACAGGAAGGCAAAGCGCTGTCGGACAGGCATGAACATGGGCATCGTTGTATATTATATATATTCATTGATTATAGCGCCATCTGGGTTGGGGGGGGCAATGTATTCACCAGGAGCAGGTCGCCCATCGCCTTGCACTGATCGCAATGGATCTGCATCGGAGAATGAAGTTTGAGCAAGCCCAAAAACTTCTGCACCTGAAACCCCAGCAGCCGCGCCGCCTCTTCCAGGAATCCCAGGTCGTCGTGCTCC
>CALGVO010000131.1 GCA_937930135.1 uncultured Synechococcus sp.
GGGCTGACGATCAGCTGATGGCCTTGCCGCCCACGGAGATGGACTCAACCATCACCCGGGTGAGCTCCTGCCTGTGACCATTCTTGCGCCGGGTCTTCTTCTTCGGGCGCATCTTGTAGACGATCACCTTGGGGCCGCGGCGATGGTCCATCACCTTCAGGGAGACGCTGGCGTCTTTCACGTAGGGCTGGCCCACGGTGGTGCCCTTGGAATCCTTCACCAGAAGCACGTTGTCCAGGGTCACGGTGTCATCGACCGCAGCCTGGAGCCGATCCAGGTCGTAATAACGGTTGGGTTGGAGCCAGAATTGCTGGCCGGAGGCTTCAACGATGGCGTAGGTCTGAGGATTCGGGTCTGCCATGGGCGGAAAAGGACGCAATCAGGCTCGGGATTCGACGGTCATCACCCAGGGGTGTTGGTCGAAGCACGATTCAGCCTGAGTTGCAATCGAAAGACAAACAAAGATCTTCACCTTTCGAGGTTCCCTCCGTCAAGATTCTGCGTATGGACCCCTGTTCTGCTGGATGACCGGCCCGGCCCTCACCATCGCGCTGCTGCTGAGGACGTCGCCATTGATCGAGACCTGTCGGCAGTGGTTGCCTAGCAATCGCTACACCCCGGTGGATCTGGGGCTGAACGGGGAGACCACGGATCTGCGCCAGGTTCTGGAGGGGCAGCGGGAGGCGGTGGATGTGGTGGTGATCGAGCAGTCCCTGCTCACGGCTGAGGTGCGCCAATCGCTTCTGGAGGCGGGCCTTCTCTTCCCTGCCGTTGTGGTGGGAGAGGTGATGGGCCATGTGGATTACCACCCGGAAGAGGTGCATCTGCCGGTGGATCAGCTCGAGCAGCTTGGTTACAACGTGGATGCGGCCATCTCCCGCTTTCTGCGGCATGGTCAGCGGGAGGACCGCCCCAGTGGGGGAACGGCAGTGGATGTGGAAGGGGGGGCGGCGGTCGAGGCGAGCGCCTGGCGTCTCACCAGTCGGCTGCAGGAACGGCTCGGCTATCTCGGGGTCTTCTACAAGCGCGATCCCTCACGCTTTCTTGCCCATCTGGCTCCCGATGAGCAGGCCGAGTTGCTCAAGTCGTTGCAGCGCACCTACCGGGATCTGCTGCTGAGCTACTTCCGGGACCCGGCGGCTGCCAACCAGGCGCTCGAAAGCTTTGTGAACACGGCGTTCTTCGCTGATCTGCCGATCACCCGCGCTGTGGAGATTCACATGAACCTCATTGACGACTTCTGGAAGCAGCTCAGACTTGAAGGGCACAAGAACGATTTCCTGCAGGACTACCGCCTGGCCTTGCTGGACGTGATGGCACACCTCTGTGAGATGTATCGACGTTCGATTCCGCCGGATCTGTCCCTGTCCGCTTCGGTCGCCTCCCAGCCCGCCGGTGCGTCTGTCGTCACTGATCAGGAGATGTCGTCATGAGTGCTCGCAAGACCTACATCCTCAAGCTCTACGTCGCCGGGAACACGCCCAACTCGATGCGTGCGCTCAAGACGCTGCGCAACATCCTCGAGACCGAGTTTCAGGGGGTTTACGCCCTCAAGGTGATCGATGTGCTCAAAAACCCCCAGCTGGCGGAGGAGGACAAGATCCTGGCCACGCCAACGCTGTCGAAGATCCTGCCGCCGCCGGTGCGGCGGATCATCGGAGACCTCTCCGATCGGGAGCGGGTGCTGATCGGTCTGGATCTGCTCTACGACGAACTCTCCGACAGTGGCCTGACCTCCTCGCTGATGGATGCGTTGGAGGACGCCGACACACACAGCACAGATTCTTAAGCGCTGCTGTGCTGATCCGGAGGAACCGCTCAAATCTCCTTACCGTTGCAACAGAACGTCGGTGTCATGCAGATCTCCAGCTCCAGCAGCTCACCTCAGATGCAGGTGCAGAAGCTCCCGACCGGGATCGAGGGCTTTGATGATGTGTGCCAGGGCGGTCTGCCAATCGGGCGCAGCACCCTGATCAGCGGTACCTCCGGCACCGGTAAAACGGTGTTTTCCCTGCATTTCCTTCACAACGGCATTGCCCACTTCGACGAGCCGGGCATTTTTGTCACCTTTGAAGAGTCTCCGCTCGACATCCTGCGCAATGCCGCCAGTTTCGGCTGGAATCTCCAGGAGATGGTTGAGCAGGACAAGCTCTTCATTCTTGATGCCTCCCCCGATCCCGATGGCCAGGATGTGGCGGGCAGTTTTGATCTGTCTGGTCTGATCGAGCGCATCCACTACGCCATTCGCAAATACAAGGCCAAACGGGTGGCGATCGATTCGATCACCGCGGTGTTCCAGCAATACGACGCTGTTTTTGTGGTGCGTCGCGAGATCTTCCGTCTGATTGCTCGGTTGAAGGAGATCGGTGTCACGACCGTGATGACCACCGAGAGAATCGATGAATATGGTCCGATCGCACGCTACGGCGTGGAGGAATTCGTTTCCGACAATGTGGTGATTCTCCGCAATGTTCTCGAGGGAGAGCGCCGACGCCGCACTGTTGAGATCCTCAAGCTCCGCGGCACGACTCATATGAAAGGGGAGTTCCCCTTCACGATGGGAGCCCATGGCATCAGCATCTTCCCGCTCGGTGCCATGCGCCTCACTCAGCGCTCCTCGAATGTGCGCCTCAGTTCGGGAGTGCCTCGCCTCGATGAGATGTGCGGTGGTGGTTTCTTCAAGGACTCGATCATCCTGGCCACCGGTGCCACAGGTACCGGCAAAACCTTGCTGGTCTCGAAGTTCATTGAGGACGCATGCCGTAATAAAGAGCGGGCCATTCTGTTTGCCTACGAGGAATCACGCGCCCAGCTCCTGCGCAATGCCACCAGCTGGGGGATCGACTTTGAGCAGATGGAGCAGGATGGCTTGCTCAAGATCATCTGCGCCTATCCGGAGTCGACAGGCCTGGAGGATCACCTTCAGATCATCAAGACGGAAATCAGCCAGTTCAAGCCGTCGCGGATGGCGATTGATTCCCTGTCTGCCCTTGCCAGGGGCGTCAGTCACAATGCCTTCCGCCAGTTTGTGATCGGTGTCACCGGTTATGCGAAGCAGGAAGAGATCGCCGGTTTCTTCACCAACACCTCCGAGGAGTTCATGGGGAGCCATTCGATCACCGACTCCCATATCTCCACCATCACTGACACGATCCTGCTTCTGCAGTATGTGGAGATCCGCGGTGAGATGGCCCGGGCCCTGAATGTCTTCAAGATGCGCGGCTCCTGGCACGACAAAGGCATCCGTGAATTCGTGATCACGGGCAATGGACCCCAGATTAAGGATTCGTTCTCCAATTTCGAGCGAATCATTTCCGGTGTGCCCCACCGGGTCACCACGGATGAACGCAGCGAGCTCTCCCGGATCGTGCGCGGGGTCACCGCCGACGACTGAGGGGGCTCAACCGCTCAGCTCCTGTTCCAACAGCTCCAGGTCCTGACGTTTGCGTCGGTCCGACTGAAGCTGCAGTTCATCCTGATCCGACTGGGCGAGGGCCAGATCAAACCAGAAGGTGGTGCCGACCTCTGGTTCGCTGGCCATGTGGATCGTGCTGCCATGCTTTTCGACGATGCCTCGCACGATGGAGAGCCCCAGGCCCGTTCCCACCTCGGTGTGCACGGCATTCTCGACGCGATAGAAACGATCGAAAATGCGTTGCTGATCCGCTTCGCTGATGCCGAAGCCGGTATCGGCCACTTCGATGCGCACCCTGGGCAGGGGTGAGATCAGGTCGCAATGGGGAGCGCTTCCCTCTTGCCGTGCTGCCGGCATCCAGCAGCTGTCGGGCCAGGTGTAAGCACGCAGCATCAGCACACCTCCCTGGCGGCTGAACTTCAGGGCGTTGCCCACCAGGTTGTCGAGCACCTGAAGCAGTAGATCCCAGTTGCCAAGGATCTCCGGCAGTTCGATCGGCACGTCCAGCCTCAGGCTCACCTGCTTGTCGTCAGCATTGAGCTTGTAGTTCCTCAGGGTCTGCTCCAGGGCCGGTGTCAGTGCCATGGCTTCGAACTGCACCGGTCGGTTCGATTCCAGGCGTGAGAGGTCGAGCACATCGTTCACCAGTCGTGTGAGCCGATCGGTCTCGGCGTTGGCGACACCCAGAAATTCCTTGGTTTCCTCCTCGCTGAGCTGGTCGCCCATGTCGTGGAGCGTTTCCACGTAGCTCTTGATGTTGAACAGCGGTGTGCGCAGTTCATGGGAGACGTTGCTGATGAATCGGCTCTGGGCTGCGTTCAGTTCCACTTCCCGCGTCAGGTCCTGAATGGTGACCGCGATTCCCTTCAGGCTTTCGCCGCTGGCATCGCGCACCGACTGCAGCACGATCCGCAGGGTGCGGGATGGATCGTCGATGCTGCAGCGCAGGTCTTCGCTGTCGCTGATGCCGTTCAAGAGAGCATCGAGGGGAGCATGCAGTTCGATCGCCAGGAGGTGGGGCAGTTCATCGAGCAGCTCCTGGCTTTCAAGGTTGCGTCCCTCCCAGCGAAACAGCCGGCGGGCGGTGGGATTCGCCAGCACGATCTGTCCTTCGGCATCGAGCAGCACAGCGCCATCGGCCATCGTGGCGATCAGGGACGCTTGCTTCACCTGGGCGGCGGTGAGCTCCTCGATGTTGGCGGCGTCGTAAGCCTGCAGCTGGGCGGCCATGGCATTGAAGCCATCCAGCAGTTCCCCCAGCTCTCCACTGACTGGCAGGGCAATCCGTGCCTCGAAATCTCCGGAGGCGATCGAGCGGACGCCCCGCAGCAGTTCCTTCACCGGTCGGGTGATCGTGAGGGCGTTGAACACAGCCCCGAGGATCACCAGCACCCAGATCGAGATGAACACCGCCACCGTCACCTCGCGGGTGAGGGCGGCGCTGGCGAGAGCGGTTTCGTTGGGATTCACCCCCAGGGCAAGGATGCCCAGGTAACGCCCCTCGCGCACCAGAGGCACGAACACATCGGTCACCTGGCCCTGGGGGGTGAGGTGCTGGCGCACCAAGGGGTTCTGGGGGCGGTTGCGCAGACCCGCCGGCAGCTCCAGCCGCCGACTCAGGCGTAGGTCATTGGGCGTCTCCTGACCGCTGCCGCTGATCGGAATCCCCAGATACACGATGCCCTCCGGGTCGGCGAAGAAGATGTAACGCAGGCTGCGGCTCGATCGCCAGAAGGATTCGGTGACATTGGCCAGTTCGCGGTCGCGGCCCTCCGCCACCAATTCGCTCACATTCCCGGCCAGGAGCAGACCAAGATCCCTGGCGTAACGCGTGTCATTCATGACGGCGTCGCGCTGGATTCCGTTGAGGGCGAAAAAGGTGATGCCTGTCATCATCAGGCTCACCACCAGCGTCGCCACCGACAGCAGCTTCGTTTGAAGACTGAATTCGGCCCACCAAAGCCGCACCTTCCCCCACCAGCTCGTTGTGGTGGAAGCGGCGGGGTAGCCGGTTGCGGATGCTGCTGATGCGCTGCTGGCCATCACGCTTGGGCGCTCCGACGCAGCCTAGGCCTGCCGCACCTGATGACCAATGTCCTGACGCAGCTGCATGCCTTCGAAGCGCACCTGCTCCAGGGCGCGGTACACGGCGGTGAAGGCCGCATCGAAGTCGTCAGCCTGGGCCGTCATGGTCAGGACCCGGCCGCCTGCGGTCAGGAGTTGACCATCGGCGGCCAAGCGCGTGCCCGCATGGAACAGCTGGCGCTGGTCTGACGAAGCCAGGTCCCCCTCAATCACATCGCCCTGGCGCGGCTGTTCCGGATAGCCCGCCGCCGCCGCCACCACGCCAACGCTGCAGCGTTGCTGCACCGTCAAGGTCGGGGCGAGATCCAGCCGTCCCAGGGCACAGGCCTGCAGCACCCGCGCCAGTTCGGGCCCCATCAGTGGCATCAGGGTCTGACATTCTGGATCGCCGAAGCGGCAGTTGAATTCGATCACGCGCGGACCGTCGGCCGTGAGCATCAGCCCGGCGTAGAGGACACCGCGATAGGCGATGCCCCGGGCCTGCAGGGCTGCAACCGTGGGCTCCAGGACCTGACGACGCACCTGGTCCAGGGCCTTGGCATCCAGCAGGGGCGCTGGGGCGTAGGCCCCCATTCCACCGGTGTTCGGCCCCTGATCGCCATCCAGCAGGCGTTTGTGGTCCTGGGCGGGCGGCAGAAGCACGAGCCGTTCGCCATCACAGAGGGCGAACACTGACACCTCCGGCCCCTCCAGACGCTCCTCCAACACCAGGCGTTCGCCGGCGGAGCCAAAGCGACCATTGAAGGCATCCCGGATCGCCTCCTGCGTGGCCGCGATCGAGTCCGCCACCGTCACCCCTTTGCCGGCGGCAAGGCCATCGGCTTTGACCACGAGGGGGCGCTGCAGCTGCGTCACCAGGGCCAGACCCTCCTCGGCACTGGTGACGGTCCAGTGTCCGGCGGTGGGAATGCCGGCCTCAAGCATCAGCTGTTTCGCCCAGGCTTTGCTGGCCTCCAGCAGGGCACCATCGGCTCCTGGCCCGAACACCGCCAGCCCCGCGGCCCGCATCGTGTCGGCCAGTCCGGCCGCCAGAGGCGCCTCGGGGCCGATCACCACCAGATCGATCTGATGCTGATGGCACAGCGACAGCAGACCTTCGGCATCGCTGGTCGCCGTGTCCAGGCGCTCGCCGAAAGGTCCGCCATTGCCGGGACTGATCCAGACCTTGTCGACACCAGGGCAGCGTTCGAGCGCCCAGCAGAGGGCCTGTTCGCGGCCGCCGTGACCCACGACAAGCAACCTCGCCAGCGGTGGCAGGGGCTGGGGACGGGAGGGTGAGAGGGCCATGGCAGCGGGAACGATGGGGGAATCCCCTTAGGTTTGAGTGGTATCGCCGGGACGTTCGCGTCGCAGGGCGAACGGTTTCCATCTTTGTTGACGGCCGCCCCATGGGGATCCATGCCCTGCCCCTGACGCTGTTGCTTGCGGTCCAGCCCCAGCCCCAG
>CALGVO010000132.1 GCA_937930135.1 uncultured Synechococcus sp.
GCATGGCAGAACACCACGGTGGCAGCCTCCGGATCGAGCCGATCGAGATGCTCCGCCAGCTCGGGTAGGGGGATGTTGCGGCTGCCGGGCAGCGCACCATCGGGCCCCCGGGCTTCATCGGCGTTGCGGACGTCGAGAATCGTGAGCTCGGCGAGATGGTCGGCGACCCACTCGGGCTCCAGCTCCGGCAGGCCGGAGTAGCTGCGCTTCAACGGTGCCCACGCAGGTTGGTCCGGCCCATCGATCCGGGGGCGGCCACTGCGCAGATTCGCCGGCAGGGCCTGAGCGATGCGATGCGGGTGGGGAAGCTTGAGCGATTCCATGTGAATCACGAAATCCCGCTCATCGGCCCCACCACCCAGACGGGCGTTGAGGGCACGCTCCTCGGCAACGCTGGTCACCTGACGACCGATGTAGTCGTGGCCGGGATACAGAAGGCACTGGTCGGGCAGGGAGAGGATCTGCTCGGTGATCGAGCGATAGAGGGTGTGGGCATTGCCCTGCTGAAAGTCGCAGCGGCCGCAACCCCTGATCAACAGGGCATCACCGGTGAAGGCCGCACTGGCGTCATCCAGCACGAAGGTGAGACAGCCATCGGTGTGCCCGGGAGTGGCACGCACCTCAAGGGAACGGG
Source organism: uncultured Synechococcus sp. (assembly GCA_937930135.1). Classification (GTDB taxonomy): domain Bacteria; phylum Cyanobacteriota; class Cyanobacteriia; order PCC-6307; family Cyanobiaceae; genus Synechococcus_C. Next base: position 635 of record CALGVO010000132.1, read on the forward strand.
CTCCGAAACCGACGCGATCGCCGTGTTGCAGCGGCAGGGTCACGTTCTCGGCGCTGGCGGCCTCGGCCAGACCGATGGCGCAGCCGGTGGCCTCCTGCATCAGCCAGCTGCCGGTGACATGGTCGGCATGGGCGTGGGTGTCGAGGCAGGCCACCAGATCGACCCCCAGCTCACGCACCAGGGCGAGATCCCGCTCATGGCGCTCGAAGACCGGATCGATCAGCACACCCTTGGCCGAGGGCACATCCACCAGGAGGTAGGTGAAGGTACCGGTCTCAGCATCGAACAACTGGCGCAGAAGCAGGGAATGGCCTCCTGCGGCGGCCTGGAGAAGCGAAGCGGTAGCCATAGGTCCTCAGATCATTTTATGAGTGTACACGCATATCAACATCGCTCATGGTTTCCGGCCCAGGACCTGCACCACAGCGCTGTCTCCCTGGTGGTAGCGCCCTTCCGCGATCGGGCGCACACATTCCCGCAGGATGACCAGGTCCAGCCCCTGCAGCTCTCGCTCCAGCTGCAACGGCTCCACCAGCAACTCGAGCACCGGCGGGCCGCCGCTGCCCCGGCCGAGCTGCCGGGGCGTGTAGGCCTCCAGCACCAGCACCCCACCAGGACGCAGGGCTGACACGGCCTCGCGGAGCACACGGGCCCGCAGCGGTGCCGGCAGGTGCATCCAGATCGCCACAACGAGATCCAGACTGGCGGGGGCGGCTCGCCAATCCGCCAGATCCCCCTCCAGCGTCTTCAACTGAAGACCGCGCTGCGCCGCCAGCGACCGCGCTTTCTCCAGCCCCACCACACTGAGGTCCTGGGCGGTGACGCGGTGCCCGAGGGCAGCAAGGTGAACGGCGTTACGCCCCTCCCCCTCCGCCAGACAGATCGCATCACCAGGCGTCAGCGCCGCCGCCTGGTCCCGCAGAAAGTCATTCGGCTGATCGCCATAGGCGAAGCCGTTCTCCCGGTAGCGCTCGTCCCAGAAGCGGGCATCCATGGCCGCATCGCATCACGACGGCATAATGCCTGTATCGGCATAGGGGAGGCCATGGCGAGACAACCAGAACACTCCGAAGGGTGTTCCATGCATCAGCTCTCCCCCGAAATGATCGAGGAGCTGAGCGGCTTTTTCCGCCTGCTGGGCGAACCGGCACGCCTGCGCCTGATGTGCGAGATCCGCAACGGCAACAGCGATGTCGCCACTCTGATGGACCGCACCGGCTTCAGCCAGTCCCATCTCAGCCGTCAGCTGGGTCAACTGCAGAAAGCCGGGCTCGTGCAGGTGGAACGGGATGGGAACCGATCCCTCTATACAGCCACCGATCCGGTGGTGGAGGCCATCTGCCAGCTGGCGCAGGAGCGGCTGATGAATCACCTGCGGCAACGGCTCGACAGCCTCAATGTCGCCTGAGCCGCCCCAGCTCAGGCCATCGTGACGAATTCCTCCGAGATCGTGGGATGGAGCGCCATGGTGCGATCGAAATCGGCCTTGGTGGCACCCATGCCCACGGCGATCGCCGCCATCTGAATGATCTCGGCCGCATGCTCTCCCACCATGTGGCAGCCGAGCACACGATCGCTCTCCTTGTTCACCACCAGCTTGAGCAGGCAGCGCGGCCCACTCTTCGGCAAGGCCTGGGCCATGGAGCGGAACCGGGCGCGATGCACCACGATCGCCTCGGCCCCATAACGCTCCAACGCCAGCTCTTCGCTCAGACCCACGGTGGCCAGCTCCGGCTGGCTGAACACAGCGCTGGCCACCAGATCATGATCCACCCGACGGGGGGATCGCCCGAAGACGGTGTCGGCGTAGGCGCGTCCCTCATCCACAGCCACGGGGGTCAGGCAGATCCGATCGGTCACATCACCGACGGCATGAATGTGGGGCACGTTCGTGGCCTGGTCGGCATCGACGGCAATGTGATGCCCCTCCACCGCCACCCCGGCGGCCTCCAGGTTGAGACCCTCCAGAAAGGGGCGACGACCGGTGGCGAGCAACACGCCACCGCACGCCAACCGCTCTCCCGCCTGGGTGATCACGGTGCAATCCCCTGGCGACCCCTCGATCGCGGCTGGACTGTGGCAGAAGCGCAAGACGATGCCTTTCTCCTCCATGCCCTCCTGCACCACCGCCGACAGCTCACGATCGAACCCCCGGAGGAGGTGATCGCCTCGCACCAGCTGGGTGACCTGCACCCCGAGGCCGCTGAGGATGCAGGCGAATTCACAGGCAATGAAGCCGGCACCCACGATCACCACCCGCTCCGGAAATTGATCCTGGAGGAACATGTCATCGCTGACCCAACCGAGCTCGGCACCGGGAATCTGGGGCCGATGGGGGCGGCCGCCGACGGCGATCAGGGTGCGCCCGGCCTGCAACACCTGCGCCGTCTCTCCTCCGGGGCGCGACGACACGGCAATCCGATGGGGATCCTGGAAGCGACCCCAGCCACTCAGCAGGGTGACGCCAGCCTTCTCCAACAGACTGATGTGAAGGGCATTGAGGCGATCCACCTCCTGGCGGACATGGGCCAGCAATCGGGACGTGTGGAACTGGGCGGAGGCGATCTCCACGCCATAGGCAGGGGCTTCCTGGAGCTGCTCACTCACCCTGGAGCCATACACCAGCAGTTTTTTGGGCACACAGCCCCGGATCACACAGGTGCCGCCAACCCGATCCCCTTCCACGATGGCCACCCTGGCGCCGTAACGGGCCGCCCGCTTGGCAGCAGCCAGACCACCGGAACCGGCCCCCAGCACCACCAGATCAAATGACGTTTCCATCAGCACAGCCAACAGGCGCCCCACACATCACAGCATTGTGATGACGAACGAATACCGACACAAGCCCTGACCTGTTTTGGGCCCAAGGGCAGTTGTTAACTCGGGGGTGCGCTGGGACACCTGACCGCAGGTAAAGAGATCGTTATCGTGCGGGAAAGAGTTGGAGCACCTCATGAAAAACAAGCGACGCGCTCAGCCACCTGATGGCCGCATCAGCGCTCCGATGCGCCGTGAACTGACCATGCTGATCACCTGCGACGACATGGCAGCCCGCTTGAAAACCCTCGCCCAGGAAGGACGACGTGACGATTGCCTGGCCCTGATGCAGGAGCTGGGGGAGTGGCAGAGCCGCAGCGCCAAAGCCAAAACCAGCGTGCTCTGGATCCCCTTGGTGACTCAGGCGCCCGAGTAGGGCGCCTGAGCGCAGAACACAGCCGGATCAGGCGACAGCAGCGGCAGCGCGGTCGAAGTAGGTGCCGATTTCAG
>CALGVO010000133.1 GCA_937930135.1 uncultured Synechococcus sp.
GGCCCCCCTTTTTGTTGTCTGACGCATCAGACGGTTCGGGTTCAGAGGATCACTTGCTGATCTGGGCCACAGCGGCTTTCGACTTCTCCACCACACCGGCGGGAAGCGACACATAGCCCAGTTCCGGAGCCTGGCTCTGGGACTTCTCGGAGAGCATGAAATCGAACGCTTTCTTCAGCAGCTCGGTCTTCTCACCGTTGCCTTCCTTGTAGGCCAGGATCCAGGTGAAGGTGACGATCGGATAGCCCTTGGGGGGATTGGGGTTACCACCGATCAGCTCGGGGCCGAGGTCGATCGAATCGAGGGCGGTGCTCTCGGATTCGTTGGTGGGCTTCACCTGCTCACCGGACGCGTTGGCCAGGGCAGCAGCCTGGAGATTGCCCTTCACGTAAGCGACTTCCACGTAGCCCAGACCACCCTCGATCTGATTCAGCTGGGCTGCCACACCCTCATTGCCCTTGGCACCGACGCCGGTGGGCCAGGCGACTGTCTTGGCTGCACCAGGGCCGTTTTTCCAGGCTTCGCTGATGGCGGCAAGGTGCTTGGTGAAGTTGTAGGTGGTGCCGGAACCATCGGAACGATGCACGACAGAGATCTTTTTGTCGCCGCAGCCGAGCTCGTTGTAGTTGGTGATCTTGCCGAGGAAGATGCCGGCAAGTTGCTCCTGGGTGAGCTTCAGTTCACAACCGGGGTTGTTGTAGGCCACCGCGATGGCACCGGCGGTCATCGGGATCTGGAGCACGCCGCGGGCCACTTTGGCCACTTCATCGGGCTTCATCGGCGCATCGGAGGCGCCGAAGTCCACGGTGCCGGCGGTGAACTGGCGGACACCGGCGCCGGAGCCGACGGACTGATAATTGACGTTGACGCCTTCAGGAGCGAGTTCCTGGAACCAGCGGGTGTAGATCGCGGCGGGGAAGGACGCACCGGCGCCGCTCAGGTTGCCCTTGACCTGATCACCACCACCACCGCCTCCGAAGGAGCAGGAGGCCAGGGTCAGGGTGGCGGTCACGCCGGCAGCTGCGGTCAGCGCACGGTTGCGGAGGGTTCGACGCATGTTCTCGACAAAAAGGGGTCGGTGGAGTCAGGTCCACCTGGAAACCCTATGCAGAGCAAGCGAAATCGAGTTTAAGACGACGTAAGGCTCGCGCTTCACAGCCGCTTGGCCTGGGTGCAGGCCCATTCCGCTGTGGCCGGTGCGAGCAGCACACCATTGCGGTAGTGACCGGTCGCCACCATCAGACCGGGTTCGAGCACCTCCAGCAGCGGTGCCGGCCGGTTCAGCGGTCGCGCTCTCAGGCCCTGCCAGCCCTGGATCACTTCAGCGGCTCGCAACCACTTGGGGGCTTGGCCTTGCAGGGTTTGCATGGCGTTGAGCCGGGCGGGGTCCGCCGCTGCGCCGGGTTCGAGCGTGGCCCCGAGCCAGAGTCGGTTGTGGCTGTGGGGCACCAGATTGAAGCCCTGGCACACGAGCACCGCTGGCCAGTCGGATCCTGGCCTGATCCCATCCGGTAGTTGCAGATCGAGCACCTGCCCCAGCACCGGTTCCATCGGCAGATCGTGGTTTAGCTGCCGCAACAGGGTCTGGCTGGCGAGAGCCGCGCAGATCAGCAGTTGCTCCACCTGCAGGCGCTCACCCGTGTCGAGCTGCAGCTTCCAGAGTCGAGTTCCGCCTGCTGTCGGTCGTTCGATTGCGCTGACCGAAGCGGCGATCTGGCGCACATCGCGTTGATGCAGCATGTGCCGGAGCGCTCCCAGCAGGGCGAGCGGATCGATCCGACCATCACGCTCGGACTGCAGTGCGCCGTGGTCGGCACCCGGCCAGTGCGGATGCTGACGTTTCAAGGTCTCGGGGCTCAGGAAGCGCAGGCCGAGGTCAGCCCGCTCCGTCGCCAGCTGCTGCTGGCGTTGACCTTCTTCGGCACTGGCGGCTATCTGCACCAGGGACCTCTCGAGGTGCAGCGGACTCTCGGGCCGGTCAAGCTCCTCGGCCCACTCGGGCCAGAGCTCCATGCTTCTCTGGCGCAAACGCCAGGCTCTGCCGCTGGAACGACGAAACACCAGCCCCATCAGGATGCCGAGGGAGGCCATCGTGCCGTTCAGAGCATTTCCGGCTGAGGCAGGGCCGCCACTCTCGGGTTGGCGTGAGAGGGGCGCTTGTAGGCCGGGATCGACCAGGGTCACCTCAAATCCCTCGCACGCCAGGCGCCAGGCACAGCCGGCACCAACGGCGCCGGCTCCGATCACAGCAATCGATGCCGTCAGCTGAGCGCCTGCGCCGGAATCACCTTGACGTAATTGGAGAAGCCGGTGGCCACGTCCACATAGGCCTTCTGCAGTTTGGTGCCGTCCTGAAGACGGGCTGCTTCATCGAGTTCGGCCAGGGAACTCTTCAGGCTTGCGGCGAGAGCCTCAGCCTTGGCGCGCTCCTGGGGGAGCAGGCGCTGGTTGATGTAAAGCATCTCGCGGCCCACCTCCTGCATGGGGCCATGAATCAGGTTGCGGGTGAAGGTCCAGTCGCGTTGGTTGACCAGCGTGGCCAGCTCCGGCAGTCGCTCCTGCGCGCTCAGGAATCCCTCTGCCTGGCGGCGGATCACGGCCATGTCGTCGGGGCTGATCGTGGCGGGCTTGGCCTTGGCATTGCCACTGCAGGCAGCGAGGCCGAAACAGAGGACCAGACAGAGGCAGAACGCAGCGAGGCGACGCAGGGCGCTCAGCATGGGATTCGAAAAAAGACCAAATGACTGTAGCCGCGTTCTGTGGAGGTCTTCATTCGGCTTCTGCAGGGTCAGAATCGAAGCGTCCACGTCCACAAGCCGTCTTGTCCGCTTCGGTGATTCTTCAGCTGATCTGTCCGGATCGGTCCGCCCTGGTGAGTGAGCTGGCTGGCTGGGTGGCGGCGAACGGCGGCAACATTCGCCATGCCGATCACCACACCGACGCTGGCGCCGGCTTGTTCCTCAGCCGGATCGAATGGGGCCTGGAGGGGTTCGGGCTGCCCCGCGAGGCGATCGCCCCCTCCGCAGCGGCCCTGGCCCAACGGCTCGACGGCGAGGCTCAGCTTCATTTTTCTGATGAGCATCCTCGGGTGGCGATTCTCGCCAGCAAGCAGAGCCACTGTCTGCTTGATCTGCTCTGGCGAGCGCGCAGCGGCGAATTGCCGATGCAGGTGCCGTTGGTGATCGCCAATCACCCTGATCTGGAGCCGGTCTGTGCCGACTTCAACATTCCGTTTGTATGTGTGCCTGTGGAGCGCAATCGCAAGGCGGAAGCGGAGCAGACCATGCTGCAACTGCTCCGGGAGCACGACGTGGAACTCGCGGTGCTCGCCAAATACATGCAGGTGCTGAGCGGCGACTTTCTGAAGCAGTTCCCCACCGTGATCAATATTCACCACTCCTTCCTGCCCGCCTTCAAGGGCGCGCAGCCCTATCACCGGGCCTGGGAGCGGGGCGTCAAATTGATCGGTGCCACCGCCCATTACGTGACGGAGGACCTGGATGCGGGACCGATCATCGAGCAGACGATTGCCCACGTGAGCCATCGCGATGAGGTGGAGGATCTGATCCGTAAGGGGCGCGACACGGAGCGTCTCGCTCTGGCCCGGGCGCTGCGACTGCATCTGCGTCGCCAGGTGATGGTCTACCGCGGCCGAACAGCGGTGTTCGCCTAGATGGCCGGGCTGCCATGACGATCGCCTGGGCCCTGTTCCAGCTGGGTTTGTTTCTGCTGCCCTCCTCAGCGCTGCTGGCGAGCCTGCTGTTGTTCCCAGCCCTGCTGGTCGGCAGCGTCCGCCGTGAAGGTCCCTTCTGGGCGGATCCCTGGAATGCCCCACTCCTGTTCGCCGCAGCGGCGATGCTGCTGGGGTGCTTCGGTGCCTATTCCGGCTCCCTCGCCTGGGCCGGTCTCGCCAACTGGTTGCCGTTCTTCTGGGGGTTCTGGGGATTTCAGCCGTATGTCGCCGATGCTCGCGCCCGTCGCCGAGCCGGACTCTGTCTGGTCGCCGGCACGGTGCCGGTGCTGGTCACGGGGTTGGGTCAGCTGTGGTGGGGGTGGCAGGGCCCCTGGCAGTTGTTCGGTGGGCTGATCATCTGGTATTTGACCCCCGGCGGTGAGCCGAGCGGTCGTCTTTCAGGTTTGTTTGATTACGCCAACATCGCCGGGGCCTGGTTGGCGATGGTCTGGCCGTTCGCCCTCGCCGCCTTGGTGCAGCCCGGTCTCAGCGTCCGTCGGCGCGCCGTGGTGGTGGTGTTGGCGGCGGCGCAGGTGGCGGCGCTCCTGCTCACCGATTCCCGTAACGCCTGGGGGGCCCTGGTTCTGGCGGTGCCGGTGGTGCTGGGCCCTCCGAGCTGGCCCTGGTTGTTGCCGCTGCTG
>CALGVO010000134.1 GCA_937930135.1 uncultured Synechococcus sp.
TTCCTTCACACGGAAGGGGTCACTGGTTCGAATCCAGTATCGCCCATGACTTCATCAATGACCGACTGATCGGTCCATCAAGATCTCATCGTCATCTTTGACGATGACAGAACAGGGCACTGCATTTAAGGTTTAAGGCCATTCTTTGGGGTCTTCATGGGAGCGGGTCATGGCCGTGATTCCTCCATGCTCACCTCCGCTGAGGAGGCTGATTCGACAGCCACAGCGACGGGTCTCGCCGCTGCTGGTCTGGCCCTGCAGCAAGCTCGCGAGGCCCAGGGCCTGAGCCTCCACGAGCTGGCAGGCAGCCTGCGCATGGGCGAAGAGCAGCTGGCAGCCCTGGAGGCCGGCGACCGCGCCAACCTGCCTGAAGCGGTGTTCATCAAGGCGATGGTGCGTCGGGTCGCCGGCAAAGTTGGACTGGAGGCCAACGCACTCGTCACGGGCCTGGGTGATCTGGATCAGGAGCGCCCCCAGCCCCAAAGGAACTCCGGCAGATCGAGCGCAACGCCACGCAGCAAGAGCCAGGCGCGCCCGACGCCACAAGGCCGGCCCGGATGGCTGGGGCTCGCGACTCTGTCGGGGTTGATCGCCATCGCTGCCGTGATCGCCGGGTTGTTCAGCCTGAGCAGGATCACCCCGGAACCCTCCACCGCCGCCCAACCAACCGAAGCCTCAGCGGTCGCCCCGCCGACGCCCCCCCAGCCTCCGGCAGCGGCCTCCACTGTCACAATCACATCCCAGGAGCCCAGCTGGCTGGTCATCCGCAACGCCAAGGGCGCCATCCTCTTTGAGGGCATGCTGAAAACCAGCACCACCCTGCGGGGAGAGCGGGTACTGGAGATCTATGCCGGACGCCCTGATCTGGTCAAGGTCAGCACCGGAGAGGGAGACAACGCCTCCGCCGCACGGACCCTCGGGAGGATCGATGACGTGCGCTGGTATCGGGTCACTGCTGAACCATCACCGTCAGATTCAGCCCTGTGATGTCACGGAGCACCGGGGCACAGCTCTCCAGACTCCACTGCTCCAGGCTGATGTTCTGATTCACACGCTCGGGAATCAGACTGAGCTGGAGCTCGTGGCCCGTGACCTCGGCCTGAATCGAGGCCACCACAGGCTCCGGGCGACGGTCGAGCGCTGCCGCCAGGCGCAGCAACAGGGCCATCTCCGACACCGTCGTGCGATTGGCACGAGACTGCAGCGCCTGCCAGGCTTCATGCCGTTTCTTCGGCAGGCTGCGGCGGTGATAGCGGGCGATGGCAGCCACCATCAGGTGCTCCGCCTCTGAGTAGCCCAGCAATTCGCCGTGGCGAATCAGATACCAGGAATGCTTGTGGTAAGCACTGAGATTGATGTGTTGGCCACAGGTGTGGAGCATGGCGGCCGCCCAGAGCAGATCACGGCCAGGCCCCTCATCACGATGCAGGCGACCACGGGTGGCGTCGTAGAGGCTGAGGGCATGGGAGGCGACCCGTTCAGCCCGCAGCTGATTCACGGCGAAGCGCTGCACCTGATGAATGACGGTGCGCTGGCGGATGCTGCTCTGAAAACTGAAGCGATCCTCCAGCAATCCATGCCGGAGCATCCAGTCGACGATCAATCCCTCCCGAAGCGCCCGCTCGCTGAGCACCAGCTCCTGGACGGCGAGCATCTGCATGGTGGTCTGCAGGATTAGCGCACCAGGCACGATGATTTCGGCGCGGCGGTCGTTGATCGGAGCCAGGGCGCGGCGCTGCTCCGGTGACATGTCGACCAGTTTGTCGACGACGCGATCGAGCCGTTGCCTGGAGATGCGATACCCGTGCAGCTTCAGAGGTGGGCGCTCCTCCTCACTGGCAGCGAGCGCCCCTATGGCCATGGCGGTGCCACTGGTGGCCACCATCACGGGGGTCTCGCCGGGCTTGATCCGCCGCCGCACCTTGTCGACCGCCGGCTCCAGTGATCCCTGAATGAACGCCTGCAGGAAGGCGCGCCTCTGGGCCGGCATCGGATCGTGCTTCACGAAATCCCGCTGCAGGCGCACAGCACCCACCCGGGTGCTGGTGAGCGCCCGGGCATCGCGGCCATCGGCAAGGATCAGCTCGGTGGAGCCACCGCCGATATCCAAAAGCAGGTGGGGACGGTCCCCGAATGGCATCCCCGACAACACACCCAGATAAATCAGCCGCGCCTCCTCCGGGCCACTGACCAGATCCACCTCCAGATCCAGCTCCTGCTTCACCTTCTGAAGAAACTCCCGGCCGTTGGGTGCTTCCCGCACGGCACTGGTGGCGGCTGTCACCACCTGCTCCACCTGATGGCTGGAGGCGAGGTCACGGAAGCGCCGCAGCGTTTCCAGGGCCCTGGCCATCGCCGCATCGGTGAGCTTGCCGCTGTCGGGATCACGCTCGCCCAGGCGGGTGGTGGATTTCTCCGCCAGCTCGATGCTGAACGTGCGCAGGCTGGGATCAACGGCAGCCACCAGAAGGTGGGTGGAATTGGTGCCGATATCGATCGCCGCCACCTGGCGAAGCCGACGGCCATTGCGCAGCACACCCTTGGGGAAGGGGGTTGGCTCCGTCTCGGCCACCACTGGCTCACGCAGCGCGGAGGGGTCGGCACCCGCCATGGAGCAGCAGTCATCAGTCCGCTCCACTCTGCCACCGCTTGCCCAACCGCTCCCGACTCCGGCTCAGGTCGCGCCATGCCTATGGTTCCGCAGTTGCAGAGCGTCGTGAGCAGCGCCTTGTCCCGTTCCGACCTCAGCGCCTGGATCCAGCTGCTGCGCTGGAACAAACCCACGGGTCGCCTGATCCTGCTGATTCCGGCGGGCTGGAGTTTGTGGCTGGCACCCACCGCCCCACCGTCCACCTCCCTGGTGCTGTGGATCGTGCTGGGTGGCGTGGCCATCAGTGGCGCCGGCTGCATCGCCAACGACCTCTGGGATCGGCGCTTCGATCGAGAGGTGGCCCGCACCCGGAACCGCCCCCTGGCCCAGGGGAAGCTCTCGCTCACCTCGGCGTTTGCCGCGCTGCTGCTGCTGCTGCTGCTCGGCCTGGCGGTGGTGCTGGCGCTGCCGGCGACCAGCCGACTGACCTGTCTGCTGCTGGCGATTCTGGCCTTACCCCCGATCCTTCTCTATCCATCGGCGAAACGCTGGCTGGCCTATCCCCAGGCGGTTCTGGCCCTCTGCTGGGGATTCGCCGTCCTGATTCCCTGGGCCGCCAGCGGCGCCAGCCTGCAGGCGTCCTGGCCTTTGTTTGGCTGCTGGATGGCCACCCTGCTCTGGACCTTCGGGTTCGACACCGTCTATGCCATGGCAGACCGGCCTGACGATGCCCGTCTGGGCCTGAACAGCAGCGCCCTGAGCCTGGGCCATCGCGCCGTGCGCGTGGTGCGCATCAGCTACGCCCTCACAGGCCTGTGCCTGGCGATCGCCGCCTGGCAGGGTGAACTGAGCTGGCCATTCTGGCCCTGCTGGCTCCTCGCAAGCGTCGGCATGCAGCGCGCTACAGGCGAGCTGCGCGGCGATCAGTCCCAGCCGATGGCTCTCTTCGGACGCCATTTCCAGCAGCAGGTCTGGCTCGGATCCCTGCTGCTCCTGGGTCTGATCCTGGGCAGGATTCTCTGAGCCACGACCCACCGCTGCACTCTCCTTGTCTCCTCGCGCCGATCATCGAGCTGTCCTCCCGCCCCTCCAGCCTTTGCAGCAAGGTGATGGCGTCGCCGTGGTGGCCGCCAGTTCCGCCCTTGAAGATCCCAGTGCCCTTCAGGCGGGCCTCGATCTGCTGACATCCTGGGGATTGGAGGTGAGACCGAGCGAGGCAAGAGGACGCCGCTGGGGCTATCTGGCCGGAACGGATCGAGAGCGCCGCGCCGATCTCACGCCCACACCCCCCGCCCGGCTGCTGGCCTGTGCCCGTGGCGGCTGGGGGGCAGCCCGGCTGCTGGAGAAGCCACTGCACTGGAGCCCTGGTTGGTTGCTGGGCTTCTCCGATGTGACCGCCCTGCTCTGGGCCCGCCTGGCCGCCGGCGTCCCCGGCGGCGTGCATGGCCCCCTGCTCACCACGCTGGCCAGCGAGCCGGGCTGGAGTCAGCAACGCCTGCGCGATCTGTTGTTTGGCCAGCCCATGCCATCCCTACAGGGCTGCAGCTGGCGCGGTGGCCTCGGCCGCGGCCCCCTGGTGGTGGCGAATCTCACGGTGGCCAGTCACCTGCTCGGCAGCAGCCACGTTCCCAAACTCGATGGGGCGATTCTTGTGCTGGAAGACGTTGGAGAAGCACCCTATCGGCTCGATCGCATGCTCACCCACTGGCGTCTGCTTGGACTGCTGCAGAACCTGGCCGGCCTTGGCTTCGGTCGCTTCAGCGGCTGCGATGAACCGGACGGGGAGCGCTCCGGCTTCCAGGTGGAGGACGTGTTGCGGGAGCGGACGGCCGACCTGGGCATCCCTGTGCTGGGCGAGCTGCCCCTGGGTCACGGTGCGGGCGGCAATGCGGCGCTGCCCCTGGGCCGGATGGCGGAACTCGATGGCGATCGGGGCCTTCTCAGCCTGCTCTGAGCGCCAGCACCGCCTCCGCCACGGTCAGATCAAAGGGCGTCGTGACCTTGATGTTGGCGGGGCCGGCTTCCAGCACGCGCACCTGCCAGCCCAGCCGTTCATACAGCGAGGCATCGTCGGTCACAGTCCAGCCCTGCTCGAGCGCCTGACGATGCCCCTGCCGCAGCTGCTCCACGACAAACCCCTGCGGAGTCTGCGCCGCCCAGAGGCTGGAGCGATCCGGAGTTGCTGTGATCCGCCCCGCCTCATCCACACGCTTGATGGTGTCGGTCACGGGGGTGGCGGCAATGACCGCTTCTCCCGCCTCCACCGCTGAAGCACAGCGATTGAACAGCTCCGGCTCCACCAGGCAACGCGCTCCATCGTGAATGAGCACATGCACGGCCTCCGCCGGCAGGGCTGCCAGACCGCGCTCCACAGACTGCTGGCGGGTGCTGCCGCCCTCGATCCAGATCACCGGCTTGGCCGTGTCGCGCATCAGCGGAGCGATGGAGGCCTGATCCACTGGTTGGCCAACGATGCCGATCCAGGAAATGGACGAGGCCTGCAGGGCCGCCTCCAGGGTCCAGGCCAGCACCGGCCTTCCGGCCAGGGGCAGAAGCAGCTTGTTGCACTCGGCACCCATGCGACGTCCACTGCCAGCGGCGGCGATCAACAGATGCACAAGCGACTCCTCGGACCAGCGGGCGGAAACGGCCTCCATACAATCAGCTCGCACCGTTCTGTGCTGCTGGTTCATGCGTGTTCTTGCCCTCAGTCCGGGGAGTGTTCAGCAGCAACTCCAACGCCTACCGGCCCTGGCGGCTGTGGCAGAGCAACTGGGCAGCACGCTGCAGGTGGCGGCACCCGCCGGCAGCCGCGAGGTGTGGAGGCTGCTTCCCGCGGTGGAGAAGCTGATTCCCTTCCCTTTCGATGCAGCGCCCACACTCGCCGACTGGGCCAACCTGCTGGGCTCCGTGCGCGAGCCGGATTTTCAGGTGTGCCTCAATTTCGCGGAAGGGCGTCAGGTGAATCTGATGCTGTCGATGAGCCACATCCCCACCCGCATCGCCAGCAGCGGCTTTGCCAGCACGGCCATCGCCAGGCCCGCGGAGGGCTGGACAGCCCAACAGCCGCAAGGCTTCCTCACGGCCATCGGCCTGTCGCTCGATGCCAACAGCTTTCGCCTCACCCTTCCAGCCACAGCGCTGAACAAAGCCCGAGCCCAGCAACCGCCCGGCGATGGGCCGATGCTTCTGCTCGCTCCAGGCGGCGGAAGCCACGACTGGCCGGCGGAGCGCTGGCACAGCCTTCCCGACACGATTCGTACCCGGCTGGCCAACCTGCGCTGCAGTGCACTGCCACCGGGCGGGTCTCTCCTCAGCCGGGCGGCTTCGATCGCCAGCGCTGATGTGGTGCTCAGCAGCTGCCCGATCAGCCAGCTGCTCGCTGTTTACGGCGGCGTGCCTTTGGTGGCCCTTGGCGCCGACCCACAGCAGCTGCCCGCCCGAGAAGGGCTCAAGGCCCTCCCAGCCCCTACCGGTGGTCTGCCATCCCTCGATCCCCAGGATGTGCTGAGCGCGCTGGGCTTCTGATGCCAATCCCGGCGCCACGCCTGCCCCAGCGTTCCCACAACAGGGGCCGACGTCCTACCAGCCGGCCCCAGCTCAAGCGCCTGGCCAGACCGTGGCTGCTGCCGGTGCTCGCTCTGGCGGGGGTGATCTGTGGCGGCGCCCTGGGTTACCGCATCACGGAAGGCTGGGACTGGGGAGATTGTCTCTGGATGGTGTTGATCACCATCAGCACGATCGGCTACGGCGAAGTGGAACCGCTCTCCCAGGCCGGACGGTTGGTGACGGTGTTGATCATTGCCGGTGGCCTGGTGGTGGTGCAGCTCTCGATTCAGCGCATCCTGGGGCTGACAGAATCCGGTTACTTCCGTCAATTGCGCGATCTGCGCTTCCGGCGGATCCTCAGGCGCATGCACAACCACGTCATTCTCTGCGGCTACGGCCGCATGGGCCGTGAGATCGGTGCCCAGCTGCAGCTGGAGAATGTGCCTGTTCTGGTGGTGGAACTGGATCCGGAACGGCGACAAGCCGCGGAAGAGAGCGGCCTGCGGGTGCTTCAGGCGGATGCCACCCTCGATGAAACCCTTTTGGAGGCCGGTCTCGAGCGCTGCCGCAGCCTTGTCGCTGCCCTGCCAAGCAACGCGGCCAATCTCTATGTGGTGCTGAGTGCCCGCGGCCTCGAGCCCCGCTGCCGGCTGATCGCCAGAGCCGACAGTGAGGAATCGGCCGCCAAATTGCGCCTTGCGGGAGCGAGCGTGGTGGTGAGTCCCTACGTGGCCGGGGGTCGGATGATGGCGGCCACCGCCCTGCGGCCCCTGGCGGTGGATTTCATGGATCTGCTGGCGGGGTCGGATTGCGAAATTGAGGAATTTCAGCTCAGCGCTGATCCCCTGTTGCTGCACAACCTGCCAGGGCGCAGCCTGTCGGAACTGCAGCTTGGGCGCCGCACCGGAGCCATGGTGCTGGCCATTCGCGACCGAGGCCGCCTGATCGCCAACCCGGGCGGCGATGTGGTGCTGGCACCCGGTCAATTGCTGGTGGTGCTGGGCAGCAAAGGCCAACTGCGGTTGTTGCGGGATCTGCTCGGTTCCGCCGTCGACATGGTGGAAACGATGGGTCGCACGGGGGGCGGCTGATCCCTGCTTACGATCCCGGGCGATGGATCACCGTTGCCGTTCTGCCATGACCACATCCGCCCCTATGACCGGCCAGACGGCGATCGTGACGGGTGCCAGCCGCGGCATCGGCCGTTGCGTGGCATTGGCGCTGGCTGAGGCGGGGGCTGAGGTGGTAGTCAATTACGCCCGCTCCGCCGAGGCGGCCGAGGCCGTGGTAGCGGAGATCCTTGAGGCCGGCGGCCAGGCCTATGCCCTCAAAGCCGACGTGGCCGAAGAACCCGCGGTGAAGGCCATGGTCGACACCGTGCTCGAGCGCAGCGGCCGCATCGATGCGCTGATCAACAACGCCGGCATCACCCGCGATGGCCTGCTGATGCGCATGAAAATGGACGACTGGCAGGCCGTGATCAACCTCAATCTCACTGGCGTCTTTCTTTGCACCCGCGCAGTGACACGCACCATGCTCAAGCAGAAAAGCGGCCGCATCATCAACATCACCTCCGTGGTGGGATTGATGGGCAATGCGGGCCAGGCGAACTATGCCGCCGCCAAAGCGGGTGTGGTGGGCCTCACCCGCAGTGCCGCCAAGGAAATGGCGAGCCGCGGCATCACCGTCAATGCCGTGGCACCGGGCTTCATCGCCACCGACATGACCAAGGATCTCAACGCCGAGGGCATCCTTGCGGCCATTCCCCTGGGGCGGTTCGGCAATCCGGAGCAGGTGGCGGGCGCCGTGCGCTTTCTCGCGGCTGATCCAGCTGCTGCATATATCACTGGCCAGGTGCTGCAGGTGGATGGGGGCATGGTGATGGGCTGATGCGCTGATCAGGCCGCACGACTGTCAGGACTCGAGCGGCTGTCCCAGTTCATCGCGCAATCGCCGGATCCTCTGGAGCAGCCGCAACCTTCGGCTCCGCGCCGTGGCCGTGAGAAAAATGCGCAGCGGCACATAAACGAGCGTCATGGCTCCGGCCAGAGCCGCGATCAGCACAAACAGCAGGGTGCCGGAATCACTCATGTCCCGACGTTAACGAGTGTGTTCCGTTCACACACGCTGCAGCTGTTCTTGATTCGGCTTTCCCCACCGAGGCGCTGATCCGGGAGACCGCCTCCCTGTGGGACATTGATCAGCGGGATTCAGACCATCATGGCCAAACTTCTTAGTTTTTCGGATGATTCGCGCGCCGCTCTCGAGCGGGGCATGAATGCCCTCGCCGATGCCGTGCGCGTGACGATCGGCCCGCGCGGTCGCAACGTTGTGCTGGAGAAGAGCTTCGGCGCACCCGACATCGTGAACGACGGCGACACGATCGCCAAGGAGATCAGCCTTGATGATCCCTTTGAGAATCTGGGAGCCAAGCTGATTCAGCAGGTGGCCGCCAAAACCAAAGACAAGGCCGGCGACGGCACCACCACCGCCACCGTTCTCGCCCAGGCCATGGTGGAGGAGGGTCTGCGCAACACCGCCGCCGGTGCCAGCCCGATCGAACTGCGTCGCGGCATGGAGAAGGCCGTGGCCCAGGTGGTGGCCGGTCTCGACCAGCGCAGCCAGAGCGTCAGCGGTGATGCCATCCGTCAGGTGGCCACGGTGAGCTCCGGCGGCGATGAAGAAGTGGGCCGGATGGTGGCGGAAGCGATGGACCGGGTCAGCGTGGATGGGGTGATCACGGTTGAGGAATCGAAATCCCTGGCCACCGAACTGGAAGTCACCGAAGGCATGGCCTTCGACCGTGGCTATTCCTCCCCCTACTTCGTCACCGATGGCGACCGCCAGGTTTGTGAATTTGAGAATGCCCTGCTGCTGCTCACCGACCGCAAGGTCAGTGCTGTGGCCGACCTCGTGCCTGTTCTCGAAAGCGTCCAGTCGTCTGGCTCACCCTTGGTGATCCTGGCGGAAGAGGTTGACGGGGAAGCCCTGGCCACGCTGGTGGTGAACAAAAATCGCGGTGTGCTCCAGGTGGCAGCGGTGCGTGCTCCTTCCTTCGGAGAACGCCGGAAAGCCGCCCTGGCTGACATCGCCGTGCTCACCGGTGGCACGGTGATCAGCGAAGACAGAGCAATGACCCTCGACAAGGTGACGCTGGCCGACCTGGGCCGCGCCCGTCGGATCACGATCACCAAAGACAGCACCACGATCGTGGCCAATGATGATCACCGGGATGCTGTGTCAGCTCGGGTGGCTTCGATCCGCCGTGAACTGGAGAACACCGACTCCGAGTATGACCGTGAAAAGCTGAACGAGCGGATCGCCAAGCTTGCCGGTGGCGTTGCGGTGATCAAGGTTGGAGCACCCACCGAAACCGAACTGAAGAACCGCAAACTGCGGATCGAAGATGCCCTCAACGCCACGCGCGCTGCCGTGGAAGAGGGAATCGTCGCCGGTGGCGGCTGCACCCTGCTGCAGCTCTCGGCTGAGCTGGAGGGCCTCGCCAACACACTTCAGGGTGATCAACGCACTGGCGTGGCGATTGTGCAGCGGGCCCTGGCAGCACCACTGCGCCAGATTGCGATCAACGCTGGCGCCAACGGCGATGTGGTGATCGACGAAGTGCGCCGCAGCGGCAAAGGCTTCAATGCCGTGACCGGCGGTTACGAAGATCTGCTCCAGGCCGGCATTCTCGATGCCACCAAAGTGGTCCGTCTCGCCCTGCAGGATGCGGTGTCGATCGCATCCCTGCTTGTCACCACTGAAGTGGTGATTGCCGACAAGCCCGAGCCTCCAGCCCCTGCGGCTCCTGGCGGTGGTGATCCCATGGGTGGCATGGGCGGAATGGGTGGCATGGGCGGAATGGGCATGCCTGGCATGGGCGGCATGGGAATGCCCGGCATGATGTGAAGCGCCTGAGGCCTCAGGCGCTTCACAGCGCACGCACCAGGCGGGCATGCAGTCGACACACGGTGAGAGCCTCACGGGGTGGGCGTCGGCACAGACGCCCCAACTCCGCGTTTAAGGCCTGCAGTTCACCTATCGGCAGGCCGGCGATCGGCATGCCGAGCAACATGCCACCGAGAAGAAGCGGCGCAAAGAAACGATGGCCCATGGCTCTTATGCGTCTCAGCCCATTCTGAACACGCGACGATCGCGCGGCTCAATCGGTTGATGCTGCTTGACCTTGCCTATGGCCGCGCTAGGGCGCGGCCATAGGCCTGCACCTGCAGGTCCACACCGGTGATGGCCGTCCCGACAACGACCAAATCCGCACCTCTGGCGACGGCCTCGACCGCCGCAGGGGCGGAAGCGATGCCTCCCTCGCAGATCAACGCCACCGACGCCGGCAGCTGCTGCCGCAGGGGTT
>CALGVO010000135.1 GCA_937930135.1 uncultured Synechococcus sp.
ACCGGCCAGATGTGACCGGCGAGGGCGGCAAGCCCGGCACCAACCTCGATCCAGTTGGCCAGAGATGCATCTTGAGAGAGGGCCCGGGCCAGCAGCACCGCAGCCGCCCCCTTGGCGACATCCACCAGAAACACCACCAGAGCGGGGCCCTTCCCCACGCTGCGCAGCACGTTGGTGGCACCGGTCGAGCCCGATCCGATCGTGCGCAGGTCGATGCCCTTGCACCAGCGCCCGGCGAGATAACCACTCGGAATCGAGCCGAGCAGATAACCCAGAAGAAGGGAAAGGAAAGCCATCAGAGCAGGTCGTCGTCGATGTCGATCTCATCGGGGCCAGCCGCGAACGCCAGCCAGAGCGGAAACTGAAGCACGGGGATGGCGACGGCGCGTTCGGCCGCATCGATCAGGATCAGCGGCACCTCACCCCGCTCCTCCAGCCGGTCGGCCCGCTCCACCAGGGCATCGCCGCGCTCGAACAGCACAATGCCGCTGTTGGGGCCGAAATCCTCGCGGCTGAGACCGAGGGCATCCTGGAGGCCGCGGCGCCATTCCCCCAGCCGTTCCGGTTGACCGGCCAGCACCAGCGTCTGGAACTGGTCGCCGTAGAGCTCGCCGATGATCGCGATCAGGCCGGCGCTCAGCAGCACGTTGCGAGGGCGGTTGCCTCGACTGGGCTGGGCGCCGCGGCCGCCCTGGTTGAAAAACCAATCCTCCAGAAGAGCGGTGTCGCTCGGCTCAAGGCTGCGGCGTAACTTCCAGGGATCGGCATAGAAATCCGGCTGTTCCAGGAACCGCTCAAGGCTGGCGCGGATCAGAGGCTCGTCGGGCCGGAAGGTGTCGGCGACTGCTGTGGCAGCCACTTGGGGCTTGGCATCGGCTGCCGTGGACTCCAGGGCTTGCTGATCCAGTGGGGAAGGCTGCACCACCATGGGCTGGGCCACCAGGTCCAGCGTGTCGACCGACTGGGCCAGCCCCTGAAGTGCTCCGCTCAGATACTCCTGAAACCCTTTCACACGCCGGGCAATGGCATCGGACTGGCCGGCAAAGTTCGTGTAGAGGTCCGTTTCGATCTGCTGTTTGCGCCGTTGAAGCTGCTCGATCTCCTTCTGCAGCGCATCGCGGCGCTCATGAAGCTCGGTGAGGGCGAGCTTGAGCAGAGATTGGCTCGGGTCGGCTTCCGTGCCGATCGGTTCGGCTGGATGGTCCTGCGGCTTCAGATCGGTGTCGTCAGGCATGGCATCGACGGTCGGTAGGAGGCGTGGGGCGCATCATCGGGGTGAGACGTTGGAGGCGCCGGGATTGGGCTGCTCCAGGGCCCCAAGCCGTTGCTGCAGTTGGCGCTTCAGCTCCTCGGCGTCGAACAGGATTGGCAGGAGATGGATGCTCTTGACCTCACGGAAATAGAACAGCCCGGGCAGCCAGGGAGCGAACAGTCGCCAGCTCAGCCAGTCCTGGTAAGGAAAGCGGCGCAGCTCCTGCGAGCCTCGCCACACCACCAGCGTGTCGGCACAGAATTCGAGCCGCAGGCTGTAGGCCTGAAGCAGCAAAAAAAGACTGAACAGGGCCACAACCAGGGTGGGCCAGGGCGTTAAGGGCAGGGGCAACAGAGCGGCACTGAGCAGGAGGACCAGCAGCGGCAGGCGGGGATTGGCGCTCAGGCTCACCGGGCCTGGGCCTGGGCCTGTGGGGAGAGCGAAGTCGGGGTTGCTGGGCTGGGGATCGGGTGGAGTCATGCCGTTGTTGAAGTCAACCGAAAAGGATCTGGGTGAGCAGCACATCCATCAGGGCCACCGTCACCAGGATCATCACCACCGAGCCGGTGGTGCTGGTGCCCACTTCCTTGGGGCCCCCCTCGGTGGTGAGGCCCCAGCCACAGGAGAGCACGGCAATCTGCAGGCCGAAGACCAGGGCCTTGATCAACATGAAGGGCAGGTCGTCGGGTTGCATCCAGGTGCGCACCGACGTCCAGAACACCGAAGGAGGGATGCTGTAGAGCTCTGTGCTGGTGACCTGGCCGCTCCAGATCGCCACCCCGAAGAAGAGCAGGCACTGCACGGGTGCCATCACCACCATGGCGATCAGTCGGGGCACCACCAGATACTCCACCGGATCGGTGCGGAGCATCGTGATCGCATCGATCTGTTCGGTGACCTTCATGGTTCCCAGCTGGGCCGCATAGGCCGTTGCCACCTTGCCCGTCAGAAGGGTGGCGGTGAGCAGGGGGGCGATCTCCCTGGCCAGGCCGAGGGCCAGGATGCCACCCACGGTGGAGCCGGCCCCCTGGCGACTCAGCTCGGCAGCCACCTGGATGTTGAACACAGACCCGGCGGCGATGCCGGTGATGATCACGATCAGGAAACTGCCGGGGCCGGCCTCCAGAAGCTGGTCGACGAGGTCAATGGTGTTGATCCGCCCCCGGGCCGTGGCTGCCACGGCCTGACCTCCGATCAGCAGGCTGCTGCCCAGACGACGTAACCATCGTGGCGATCTCATCCGAGAATTGGCGTCATCAGGTGTGTT
The DNA here is from genome assembly GCA_937930135.1 of uncultured Synechococcus sp. Classification (GTDB taxonomy): domain Bacteria; phylum Cyanobacteriota; class Cyanobacteriia; order PCC-6307; family Cyanobiaceae; genus Synechococcus_C. Next base: position 2,520 of record CALGVO010000135.1, read on the forward strand.
GCAGATGGGCACCGCGATCGGGCCAGCGTCGCATCACCACCAGGCCCAGCACCACCAGGGACGCCGGGATCAGCCCCATGCAGAAGCGGATCGCCAGCAGGGCGGAACCCGGCTGCTCGATGAAGCTGAGGGGGCCGCTGCAGGTCTGGCTGGAGATGTAGCCGGTGAGCGAGAGCAGGCCGCCGAACACCGACATGCTGATGCCGATCATCAGTTTCTGGCCGAACACCATCCAGGCGGTGTAGAGGCCTGCAGGGCGACTGGGGTCGGCGTCGATTGCATCGGGCAGCAGAGACCAGGGGATCAGGTAGGCCGTCGATGCCCCCAGGCCCACTAGCACGATGAGGGCAATCAAGGGAGCCAGGTCCATGCCGCTGGCGCCATCCGGAAGAACGGGGACAAGCATCGAGAGAAGGCAGGCAGCGATCCACAGCCCAGCTCCCCAGCGCAGCGCCGTGATGCGTCCCCGTCGATTCGAGAGCAGGCTCCAGATCTGCAATCCCACCAGCGCACTCAGCTGGAACGGCAGCAGGATCCAGGTGGACAGCGCCGGTGGCACGTGGATCACCTGCACCAGCCAGATCAGGGCCACCACCTGCATCAGCTGCAGGGCGAACCAGAGCAGCAGATACAGCCCCAGCACCATCAGGAAACGGCCGTTGTCGCGCACCCTCCTCAGCTGCTGCACCAGCGGTTCGGCCTGGCCGGAGGGGCGTTGGGCCGTTTTTGCAAAAGGAGCCAGCCCCCAGCAGCAGGCCAGGGTGGCGAGGGCCGCAATCGTGCCCGTGATCTGGCCCATGCGCAGGTAGCCATCGGCGCCGTTGCTGAGCACCACAGACGCCACAATTAGACCGCTGAGCCCAGCGATGATCGAACCGGTGAAGCGCGCCGCGTTGAGTCGGGTGCGGATCGCCGTGTCGGGGGTGAGCTCGGTGGAGAGTGCCGCGTAGGGCAGGTTCACACTGGTGTAGGCGGTCATCAGTAAGATCGCCATCACTACGTAGTAGAGGGTTCGCCGTAGGGTGTCGCCCTCGGGCACCCACCAGATTGCCGCCAGGCTGATCCCCAAAGGCAGAGCGGCTCCCAGTATCCAGGGCAGGCGGGGGCCCCAGCGGCTGTGGGTGTGGTCGCTGAGCCAGCCGATCAGAGGGTCATTCAGGGCATCCCACACCTTGATCACCGTGAGCAGGGAGCCGGCGATAAAGGCGGGCAGACCGGCGGCACAGGTGAAGAAAGGAAACAGGTAGAACCCCAGTTGGGTGGCGGCCAGGCCGGTGCCGGCATCGCCAAGGCCATAGGCCACCATCAGACGGCGCCGGGATCGGGCGGGTGGAGCCTGGAGAGTGGTCAAGCGAAGAGGGCGGGTCGGGCGGACCGTCATAATGCTGGGGCACCCATCCAGTCACACGCCTTCAGGGGCGGCTTGGTGCGGATGTATTAGTGCGGGCGTAGTTTAGTGGTAAAACCTCAGCCTTCCAAGCTGATGATGCGGGTTCGATTCCCGCCGCCCGCTTTTCCTCAGGTCTGGTTGCCGCCGAGCATGTCTTCGTAGCCCTCGTAGGGGTCGTATTCGGTCCAGCCAGGACTGGCCTGGTTGAGCAACCCGTAGTCCGCGTCGATCATCTGCATCCGCGTGTTTCCGTAGGGAACCGTGTTGCACGTGATCCCACCTCCGGCCACCGGTTGGCAGTCGTCAAAACGACTCTGGGCCCGCGTCGCCTGGCTGAGGGCCGAGCTCACGAGCAGGGCGACAGCGAGGGAGCTCCATCGCAAAGGCAGGCAGAACATGACGGCGCCGGTGGTGCGGATTCCATGCTGCCTGAGATGATGGCGACCCATTCTTCCTGAGCGGATGTACACCGACTGGACCGCTGTCGCCTTGCTGCTGTTCACCACGGTTCCCCTGCTGGCGGTGGTGACCACCGCCGCCTTCTTCATCTGGCAGCAGAAGAAGAAACAGCTGCGCTGAAGTCTTCGACCAGGTCGACCTTGACCTGGGGGAAGCGCAGAACAGCGTCACAGGTTGGGCTCCCTCCGTTGTCGCCGTTGCCGAGGCAGTGCAAGCAGGTGCGGAAGCGTTGTTCAGACACCCGTTGGATGCCGCTCCCGCCGCAGTAGGCACAGGTGGTCATGGCTGCACCGTGGTGATGGTGGTTTTGTTCAGTGTGGAGTCGTTTGACCGCTGTGATCCCGAAGGCTTTGTGAAGAATCCGGTGACATTGGGTAGGGGAAGAGCTCGGGCCTGAGGCGAAGGTGTTGCAGCAGGTCCTGGGCCGACAGCTCGTTGCCCGGGGGGATCAGCTGCAGGCCGGAGGCCAGTCGCCCCACTTCGGCCTCAGCGGTGGCGGGCCGTTCATTCCTTGGCGGCAACCCCTGGCTGCCATCCCGTTTCGACAGCTTCATTCCCTGTGTGTCGCAGAGCAGGGGGACGTGTTGATAGCGGGGTGGGCTGATCGGGCCCATGGCAGCGATCACCGCTTCCTGGACGGTCTGGACCGGGGCCAGATCAGCGCCGCGCACCACGTCGCTGATGCCAAGGGCCAGTTCATCAAAGGCGGTGGCCAGGTGGTAAGCGATGTAGCCATCGGCTCGACGCACCACCGGATCACCACAGCGCTCGGCAAACTCTCCGGCCACGCGGAGGCGCCAGGCCGGCAAGCGTTGCTGCTCCCAGCCCCATCCCCGTTGGCGGTCGCGGCAGAAGCCTGAATACAGGCGTTGCCGGCTCAGCTGACGCCGACTGCAGCGGCAGGCGTAAACCTTGCCGGTGCAGCGCCAATGGCTCAGAACAGTGTGGTAGAGCCCTCGGCGCTCGCTTTGCAGGATCACGGGCCCATCCCAGTCGAGGCCGAGCCAGCGAAGATCCGCCAGGGCCGCTTCGATCGCGCCCGGTCGCAGGCGCGGTGTGTCGAGATCATCGATCCGCAGCCGCCAGGAGCCGTTGTGCAGGCGGGCCGCCAGCCAGGAGATCAGGGCAGTGCGCAGGTTGCCGCGATGCAGTGGGCCTGAGGGGGTGGGGGCGAAACGGCCGCAGTAACCCTTTGTTCGTCGTTGCTGTCCGGCATCGATCAGGGCCTGCAGTCGTTGGGGCAGCCCATCGGTGCGGGATTCGGAGCCACCCATGCCCTGCGATCAAGCGACGCTATCCAGCCGTCCTACAGAACAAAGCGGCCCCGCAGGACCGCAATTTCGTCCTCAACAGAGAGATCGTTCAGCCCTGCACGCGGTCTTTGAACATCTTGCCGGCTGTGAAGGCGGGAACGCGCTTAGCCGGAATCTTGATCTTCTCGCCGGTCTTGGGGTTCAGGCCCTGACGGGCGGAGCGCTCGCGAGGCTCGAAGGAGCCGAAACCGAGGATCGACACCTTTTTGCCTTCCACGACGGAGTCGATGATGGTTTCGATGGCAGCATCCACGACCAGGGAGACGTCGGTCTTGGTCAGTTCAGTGCGGGCTGCGACGAGATTGACGAGGTCAGCTTTGTTCATGGGTGGGGAGGAGAGAGATGCGGAGATGGGCTTGGGATGCGGAGGTCGACGTCCGCAGGAGCTGTCCTGAGCTGGCCAATCGTATGGAGCCTGCACCGCAGCGGCAACTGAAAGGGCCTGTGCCGCAACGCTTTACGACGGCAACCCCTGGTATTGGCCGATCTCGCTGTTGTCAGTCCAGCTCGACCAGGGGCTGAGTCGCTCGCCGCGCAGAGCTCCGAGGCCAGCTCCAGAAGCCAGTGCTGGGCTTTGATCTGCAGGAATCCACTGGCGCAACCGCGTCAGGCTGTGTTGCTGGCGCGGCCAATGAAAGGTGCGTCGGTGGCGCAAGGGCGCCAGCGTCCCCATCGCCACCGGGATCAGCAAACGACCACAGAAGAGCAGATCCCAGGGGGCCGGGGCGTGGACCACGCAGCTGCCAGGGGAGGGCCCAGGCGTCCACAGCAGCCGTAGACCCGCTGCCGTGGTGTGGGTCTCCTGGAACGTCTCCAGGGGATGAACGCCCGGTAGCAGGTAGGCCTCCTGTTCCTGCACCAGCACGGGCCAACCCAGGCGTTCCTGCAGCCGTTGGATGCGGCCATGGCCCTCCCGGCTGGTCAGCAGGATGCGGGGATGGCGTCCTGCCGCCAGGGTCTGCAGAGCTCCAAGGCTGGCTTCCGTGAACGGTGGGCAGTCGATTAGCACGGGCTCCGGATCAGACGTCAGCCACCAGGAGGACCCTCCCCGGCAGTCGCGATTGGGAGGAAACAGCCAGAGGTCATCGCGCACCGGTTGCGGCGGGCGTCCTGATTCCAGGACGGACGGCATGGTCATGGGCTGAATCAAACGGCCGCAAGCATTAATTTGAACGCAGTGCGTTGTGAACGCGGGGGCCGGGATCCTTGAGCACGATCCAGCGCGGCAGGCCCTGGCCCTTGGGCAGTGCGATCACCGAACGGGGGGTGAATTTCTCCCTCGCAGCCCCCGGCGCCTATCGGGTGGAGCTCCTGCTTTATGCGCGTGCGGATGCGGCTCAACCGGAGCGGATCATCGATCTTGGCTTGGAGCATCGTTCCGGTGATTACTGGCATGTGGAGGTGGAGGGCCTCCAGGCCGGTTGTTGCTACGGCTATCGCGTCTTCGGTCCGCTGGAGCCGGGCGGCCATGGCTTCCGACCGGCGAAGGTGCTGCTCGACCCCTGCGCGCGGGCGATCGCCGGCTGGGAGGTGTATCGGCGGGAGGCGGCCACCGGCGCTTCCCCCAACACCGACTGCTGTCTAAAGGCGGTGGTGTGTGAGCGGGACAGCTTCGACTTCCAGGCCCATCCGCGACCCCATCACAGCTGGAATCGCAGCGTGATCTACGAACTGCATGTGGGCGGCTTCACCCGGCGCGGTGACAGTGGAGTGGCTCCGGACCGCCGGGGCACTCTGCGGGGGGTGATCGACAAGCTCCCCTATCTCAAGGATCTGGGAGTCACGGCGATCGAGCTGCTGCCGATCCAGGCGTTTGATCCGCAGGATGCCCCAGCGGGGCGCGACAACGTCTGGGGGTACAGCCCCCTCAGCTGGTTCGCTCCCCACCATGGCTACATTGAGGGTGACGACCCTCTGCAGGCTCGCGTCCAAGTGCGCGAGCTGGTGTCGGCCTGTCACGACAACGGTCTCGAGGTTCTGCTCGATGTTGTGTACAACCACACCACCGAAGGGAACCGGCACGGGCCGACGCTGAGTTGGAGGGGATGCGGCGATCGGCTCTATTACCACCAGAACAGTAAGGGCGACTACCTCGATGTGAGTGGCTGTGGCAACAGCATCGCCGCCAATCGCCCCCTGACCCGCCAGCTCATTCTCGAATCGATGCGCTGCTGGGCGATCGAACTCGGTGTGGATGGGTTCCGTTTTGATCTCGGCATTGCCTTGAGTCGGGGTGAGGGGCTGCAACCGCTCGACCATCCGCCTCTGTTCGAGGCGATCGAAGCCGACCCCCTGTTGAGTGACCTGAAACTGGTGAGTGAGCCCTGGGATTGCGGCGGCCTCTATCGGCTCAGCGATTTCCCGGCGCAGCGGATCGGTGCCTGGAACGGACGGTTCCGCGACGATCTGCGCAGCTTCTGGAAAGGCGATGACAACAGCACCTGGAAGCTGGGTCAACGCATGCGCGGCAGCCCGGACCTGAACGGGGGGCGCTCCCTCTCGTTGGGGCGTTCCGTCAATTTCATCACGGCCCACGACGGCTTCACCCTGATGGACCTGGTGAGCTTCAACGGCAAACACAACCTCGCCAATGGAGAAGACAACCGCGATGGTGAGAATCACAACAGCAGCTGGAACCACGGTGTGGAGGGCCCCAGCACGGATCACGCCGTTCTGGCCTTGCGACGCAGGCAGCAGCGCAATCTGATCACCTCTCTGCTTCTCAGTCGAGGGGTGCCGATGCTGTTGATGGGCGATGAGGTGGGGCGGAGTCAGGGCGGCAACAACAACAGCTGGTGTCAGGACAGTCCCTTGAGTTGGATGATCTGGGGCGACGACCACTGTGATCGTCACCTCCAGGGCTATGTGCGGCGGTTGCTCCGTCTGCGCCAGCAGCTGGCCGATCTGATCAATCCTCAACAGCCGATCGGTGAGATCCCGCAGCGGCGCAGCAGTGATCCCGATCAGCTCTGGCGCCAATGGCACGGGGTTGAACTCGGCAAGCCTGACTGGGCCAGCTGGTCCCATTGCCTGGCGGTGAGCCTGCAGCGTGGCAGTCGGGGTGCCGTGCTCTGGGCCGGTTTCAACAGCTATTTCAAGGCGATGCACTTCGACCTGCCCCAGCCCACCTCGCCCTGGCATCGCCTGATCGACACCGCTTTGCCACCGGGAGACGATCTGCCCCAGCATCCGGAGGCGTGGACGCCCGGGGGGGTGCCCCTGGAGGCCCGCAGCCTGGTGGTGATGGTGGCAGGTGAAATGCTCGGCAGTCTTCGGCTCTGAAGGCAGCTGAGAATGCCGTGATCCGATGCAAAACCCGGAGTATGCGTGCTTTCAGCCCTTTCGGCCGATCTCTGCTGCTTGCCGGGATCGCCACCATCGCCCTCCCGGCGGCAGCGGGCGAGTGTGAGGCGCCTCTGGGTTTCAGTTGGGCCCCCCAACGGCCCAACAAGGCCTGGATCCGCCTGCAGGATCAGCGGGTGATTCCCTGTCGCGACCTGGCCCTTGCCGGGGCAGGTGGTGCGACTCAGGCGTTGCAGTGTGATCGTTTCCGGTTGGATCTCGCCGCTCCCAGCACCGGGGTGACGGCGGTGGTGCTGAACCATTTCATGGATCAACGCTTTGTCTTCGAGAAACCCCGGGCGTCCGTGACGCGATCCTGTGATGCCGGTCGGGTGACCCTCACCAGGGTGCTGAAGCTGAGAGGCCAAGGCTTGCGGCTCGAGCTGGTGCAAACCTGGCGCTGGCGGCTCAGCGAGCATCAGCCTTCCAACACAACGCTCTGATTCTGTGGCGATCGAGACGCTGTCTCCGCCTCAGCAGCGTTTAACTGCTTCATCGTTGTTTGACCTTCGATGGAACTGCTGGTTCTGGCGGCCCTGGCCATTCCCCTGTCCACCCTCGTGATCCAGGCCTTAGCCAAGGAAAACGATGACGAATTCGACTTTCTCTGATGTCACGCCCCCTGTTGGATTCGAACCAACGACCGGCTGCTTAGAAGGCAGCTGCTCTA
>CALGVO010000136.1 GCA_937930135.1 uncultured Synechococcus sp.
CAGCACAAGGGTTTCAGCAGGGCTGAACGTTGATGGCTGCGATCCGGCTCCTGGAATTGTTGATCTTGCTCACGGCCCTGATCGGCTTCTGCGGGCTGCTGCTGCGCAAAAACCTGATCCAGAAAGTGCTGGCGATGGATGTGCTCGGCAGCGCCGTGGTCGCCCTGTTTGTGCTGCTGGCCGCCCGCACCGGGCTGCGCAGTCCGATCCTGCCCACGGGCGGCCAACCCCTCACCCAGGCCCTGCTGCAGAACGCCGACCCGATTCCCCAGGCGGTGATCCTCACGGCCATCGTGATCGGCCTCTCGATTCAGGCCCTGCTGCTGGTGGTGATCAGCCGCCTTTCGGCTGTGGATCCCTGCCTGGAACCGGAGAGCTTTGAAGAATGAGCCCAATCGCTCTCCCCATCACCGCCCTGCTGGGCCCCTATCTGGCCGCCTTTCTCAATGCCCTGCTGCCCTCCCTCGGGCGGCCCTTGTTGCTCGCCTGCAGCCTGAGCAGTGCCGGGCTTGGCCTGAAGGCGATCCTCAGCAGCAGCCCGCAGCTTCTGGCCTGGCTCGGCCCGCTCGGAGTGCAGCTGGCCATCGACCCTCTGGCGGGATGGTTTCTGCTGCTTGATGGCCTGGTGTTTGGCGCCGTGGTGCTCGATGGCTGGAGCCGACCGCAACGGGCCAGCCAACTCACCCTGATGCTCGTGCTGCTGGGAGGTCTGGGTGGGGCCGCGGTGGTGAGCGATCTGATCAGCCTTTACGTGACCCTGGAGGTGATCAGCATCGCCGCCTTTCTGCTGATCCTCTCCGAGACCGACACCAACCTCTGGATCGGCCTGCGCTATCTGCTGATCGGCAACACCGCCATGACTCTGTACTTGGTGGGTGCGGCCTTGCTCTATGCCCAGACGGAAAGCTTCGGCCTCAGCGAGGCCTCGGCGCTGCCCCTCTGCGCGGGCCATGTGTTCCTGCTGATCGGCCTCTTCACCAAAGGCGGCCTCTTTCTGAATGGGTTCTGGCTGCCCGCCACCCATGCGGCAGCCGCAGCACCGATCTCGGCCCTGCTCTCAGGCTCGGTCGTGACCGCCGGGGTGATCCCCCTGGTGCGCTTCAGCCTCCTCAATGAAGCGCTGGCCCTGCGCATCGGCGCGGTGGGACTGGCCAGTGCTCTGCTGGGCGTGATCGCCGGCCTGATCTGCACCGATGTGAAGCGGTTGCTGGCCTGGAGCACCCTGTCGCAAATGGGATTGCTGGTGTTGATGCCCGCCAGCGCCGGCCTCTTCGGCCTGGCCCATGGGCTGGCCAAGGCCGCGCTCTTTCTCAGTTGCCGCCAGCTGCCCACCCGGGCGCTTGCCCACTGGAACCTCGGGCACTGCCGCCCGGATCAGCGCCTCGCCTTCTGGCTGGCCCCCCTCTCCCTCGCCGGCCTGCCACCCCTGATCGGCTCCCTGGCCAAAACCGGCACTCCCTCCCTCGCCGGCCCCTGGCTCGCTCCCCTGCTCAGCCTGATCGCGATTCTGGCGATCGCGGTGTACGCCCGTCTCTGGAGCCGGGGCGAAACAACGCCTGCACCTGGAGATCTGACCCAAGCGACCGCCGCAGGCGCCCGGGGGTGGTCGGCGGGAGTGGTGCTGCTGCTGGCGCTGTTATGGCTGCCCCTGCTCCGGCCCGCCTCCCTCACCTCCCTGCTGTTGCCCTCCAAGTGGCTCTGGCTCGGCGCGAACCTGGCGGCAGGCCTGCTGCTCCATCAACTGCTGCAGCCAAAACGCCAGGGTCCAACCGACGCTCCCAGCACCGCCCCTCCTTTTGTGCTTGAACGCCTGGAACACCTGATCGGGGGGCTGGGCTTGATGGGCAGCGGCCTGCTCCTGAGCCTGCCGGGAGGTTGGCCGCGATGACCTGGTTGCTCAGCTGCCTCTTCCGCCTGCTGCTCTGGTTCCTGCTCACCGGCGATCGCTCCGGCCTGAACCTGCTCATCGGCGCGATCGTGGCCGTCTTGTTACCCCAACGGCGCGGACGCAGCGATCTGTTGTCGTTGCTGCGGGCGCTGGTTCAGGCGATCGCGGCCATCCCCCATGCCTATGCCGAAGCCTTTCGGCTGATGCTGGCCCCGGCGGAAACGGAACAGTGGCTGGAGCGGCCCTCAAGCGGCACCCGCACCGCAGCAGCGATCTTCCTTGAGGTGTTCGCCATCACGCTCACGCCCTTCACCCTGGTGCTCGGGGTCAGCGCCGGGCCCGATGGCCCCACCTACCGCATCCATCAGCTGCAGCCGAGCAGCGGCCTCGAGGAGCGGGAACCATGACGCTGCTGCTCTGGGGCATGGTGCTGGCCCTGCTGGTGCCGATCACGGTGATGGTGCGACCGATTCCCGCCTGGGATCGCCTGGCGGCCTTCGCCAGCGTGTCGACCAAGGTGGCGATGATCATCCTGGTGGTGGCGGTGATCCGCAATGAGCGGATGCTCGCCCTGGTGGGTGCGATCGCCCTGAGCGCAGGCAACGCCGGCATGATGCTGCTCGCCCATCTGCTGCGGGAGGTGGAAACCTGATGCACATCTGGCTCCATCCCCTCAGCCTGATCCTGATCAGCCTTGGGCTGCTGATGTGGTTCTGGGGCACCTGGCCCCTGTTGCAGCAACGCAGCCTGCTGGTGAAGCTGCATCGCCTCTCGGTGGCCGACACGCTCGGGTCGGCCCTGATGCTCGCAGGCCTCTGGCTCCAACGTGCCGACCTCTGGCCCCTGCTGCTGCTGGCGCTGATCGGCCTGATGCTCTGGAACACGATCTTCGGCTACGTGCTCGCCAGCTCCTCCCAGACCCCCCGAAGCCGATGAATGCCTTGCTCAGCCTGCAGGGACAGCTGGATGTGCTGCTGCCGATCACGGCCCTGCTTCCCCTCTGCGCCCTGCTGTTGGTGAGTCAGTCGAGCCCCTGGCAGAGCCTGATGCTGCGCGGCATCCTCGGCTCCCTCTCCACCCTGCTTTACGCCCTGCTCGGCGCCGTGGATGTGGCCCTCACCGAAGCCCTGGTGGGCACCTTGCTCTCCACCACCCTCTATGCGGTGGCGATGCGCTCCTCGATGACGCTGCGCCTCGATGACCGGCGCCAGGAAGCCGGCGGCGAAGAAGAAGAGCTGTTGCAGTGGATCAGTCCCCTGAATCTCCGGCTCAGGCTGATGACCAGCGCCGACATGATCAGCGGCCAGACCAGGGTGCGCCACGGCTGGCTCGAGGAGGGCCGCACCCTGGTGCTCACTCGTGCCGCCCTGGCAAAACGCCTGCGGAACACACCGGGATTCGAACGCTGGCAGGCCCTCGGCGGCAGTCTCCGCCTCCAGGAGGACGCAGCGGCATGAACTGGATCTGGATCTATCTGCTGGCAGCGATCGCCCTGTTCGCCGCACCCCTGCAAAGCGCACTGCCTTCGGTGGATGGCATCACCACCAGCATCGAAACGATCCGGCTACAGACCGGTGTGCCCAATCTCGTGTCGGGAGTCATCCTGCAGACCCGCCTGTTCGACACGGTGGCGGAAGTGGTGGTGTTCACCCTGGCCGCCAGCGGCGTGCGTCTGGTGTTGAGCGGCGAGCCCGAGCGCCTGAGAGTGCGCGGGATGGTGGATGCGCCATCCCGGGTGCTCTGCGAGGTGGGATCCACCGTGGCCGCCCTGATCGCCGTGGAACTGGCCCTGCGTGGTCACCTCAGCCCAGGCGGCGGCTTCGCGGCCGGCGTGGCGGGCGGCACCGCGATCGGTCTGCTGTTGATCAGCGGCGGAGCTGAGCGCTACGAAGAGATCTACCTGCGCTGGCGAGCCGATTGGCTCGAAAAAGGTGCCGTGGTGGTGTTCATCCTGATCGCCGCGGCCTCCCTGGCCGGGCTCGAGCTGCCCCAGGGGCGTTTCGGTGCCCTGTTCAGCGGCGGCTGGATCCCGATGCTCAACGCCCTGGTGGCCATCAAGGTGACCCTCGGCTCCTGGGCGATGATTCAGCGACTGGTGCGGCACCGCGGCTTGCTTTAAGGCAGCCAGCGGGCCAGCGCCACCGGGGAATCGAGCACGGTGAGCTGGAGCCCCGCCAGCTTGATCAGGGCCGGTTGAGCCGCTCCCTGAGGGCCCTTGCGCAGGGTGAGCAACAGCTGCTGCCCCACCGGATCGAAACCAAGGGATGCACCGCTCTCCAGCGACCAGGGCGCCAGAGAACGCTGCGCCTGCACCCTTCCCTGCGGATCCAGCTGCAGCAAGGTATCCGTGCCCTGCCCACCCCCCTCGCGCAGCACCACCCAGATGCGGGTGCCCATCGCATCACAGCTGGCCGCCATCACCGCCTGCTCCCCCAGCCAGAGCTGACGGGGAGCCTGCGACGGAATCACCAACTCCAGGGAGCGCCGGTAGTCGGGCCAGTGACGCACCAACACCGCCCGTCCGGCACCACTGCAGAAGGCGCGCAGATCCCGGCTGCCAGGCAGGAGCTGCCGCCGCTCCGTGCCACCATCCGCCGACTGCAGCGCCTCCAGCGAAGCGAGGGCCAGACCGTTGTCGGTCGGCAGCACCACGGCCCCACCACTCGGCAGCAGCTGCATCGTGCCGGAGGGTTGCACCGCGAGATCCACACGACGCCCAGCGCGCTCGCGCAGGGTCACCTGATCACTGTCTGGCTCCTGACCACCGGTCTGGATCAGCAGATCCCCCTGGCGGTCGGCGCTCAGGTGCACAAACATCTGGGCAGGGGCTGTGAGCGGGATCGTCGGCCCCCGCAGCGGAAACGAGGGGCGCTCCGGAGCCGGCACCAGCGACCGGGGTTGCAACCGTTGCAACCAACCCCGCTGATAGCCCTGGGCATCGGCGCTGACATAGGCCACGCCAGCCCCCTGGCCAAGAGGCTCCACCTGCAGGATGCGCGGATGCAGGCCGCTGAGGGGCATCCAGGTGCCGTCATGGCGACGCAGCCGCAGTTGTTCCCCCTGGCGCGTGCGGGCCACCACCAGCAGATGGGGGCGTGGATCCCACCACCAGGCCGTTGTGGGCAGGGCGAGGCCGCGGTTATCGACTCCGCCCAACTGGAGCCGCAAGGGTTGACGCAGCGGCTGCTCCAGATCAAGCAGCAAACGCAGCAGCCGTTGCTCGCCCTGAAAGCGATGGGGACGGTCGGGCTGCAGCCGACTGTCCTGCAGCACGGACGCGAGGCGCATCGGTCGGCTGAAGCGCAGATCCAGCGCTGCAGCAGCGGAATGCACCGGCGCCGGCGCGATGGTTTCCAGGTGAGGCGGTTGGCGCAGCAGGACCTGCTGCTGGACGATCGCCAGCCCGGCCGAACCGATCAACAGAAGCCACAGCGTCCGTTTCATGGCTCCAGGGGCCGCTCCGGTCGCGGGATCGGCGTGATCCGCTCCGGCACCACCACGGGTCGCTGTCGACCCGCCACGCTTTTCACCGTCATGGTGCCGTCAATCTCCAGCCACTGATTCACCGCTGGCGCCACCCCACCGGGCCAGGCCACATCCAGCCCGGCCGGCGTCGCATCAGCAAGACAACAGCGCACCAGCAAGCGCGCCAGCTGGGGCGGCTGACCGGAACGCTCCAGCACGAATCCACTGATGCGCACCGGTGCCCCGTCATGCAGGGCGGGGTCGGGCTGACTGCGCAACAGACGCACCCATTCGGTGAGGCTGCGCTGCTCCGGGGGCAGATGAAAGATCAAGACCGGTCCGTCGGGCAGGGCCGTGGGCCGGGTGGCCGCCAGATCACTGAAGGATGGGGCCGGTGGAAACGCCAGCACGGCCGCTGCCGCACCAGCGCTCAACACCCAGTGCCAGGGCACCGCTCCACTGGCGCGCAGGCGCAGGGCCGGCGGGCGGCGCCGCCCCAGGGGCAGCCACCAGAGCACAGCGAGGAGAAGCAGCAGAGCACCGGCCAGGCTCACCAGGGGATGGAAGGCTTCGCGCAGAAGCAACGACAAACGGCCGGACCAACCACTCCAGAGCAACAACCAGCCCCAGAGCGCCAGCAGCAGGGAGGGAAGCATCGCCGCCAGCACCCTCACAGCAGCAGCCCATTGACCCATTGCCCCATCAGCAGCACCACCATCGCCGCCGCCACAGCTGTGATCGCAATCGCCCGGGGCTTGAGCACCACCGTGAACAAGCCCGCGAGCTTGAGATCCACCACCGGCCCCAGGAGCAGAAAGGCGAGCAGAGCCCCGGGCGTGACCTGGGCCGCGAAGCCCAGGGCCAGGAAGGCATCCACACTGGAGCACACCGAAATCACCACCGCCATCAGCATCAGGGCGAGGATCGAGAGCGTTGGCGCCTCCCCCACGGCCAGAAGCCAGCTGCGGGGCAGAAAGGTCTGCACGCTGGCAGCGATTGCGCAACCCACAACCAACAGGCTGAGCAGATCGAGGAACTCACGGCTGCTGTGGGCGAGCAGATCCGCAGGCGCCAGCCGGGCCGGTGCCGGTGCCGGCAGGGGCGCCTCGATAGCGGAAGCGCCGAGCAGGCCGCTGCGGCGCTCCAACAGGCCCACCTGGGCAAGAGGCTGGCTCAGACGCCGCTCCTCCAGGAGAGCATCGGTGAGCAGGGCGTGCTCGGGAACAGGCCGCAACACGAAAGTGAGCGCCAGGGCGATCAGAAAGGCACCGCAAGGCCGGGCGATCAGCAGCCAGGGTTGATCGGGAAACGCCGCCCAGGTGCTGGCGATCACGATCGGGTTGAGCACCGGCGCGGCGAACAGAAAGCCGAAGCCGGTGCCGAGGGGCGCACCACTGGCGATCAGACGCCGGGCGATGGGCACGTTGCCGCACTCACAGGCGGGCAGGGCAAACCCCATCAGGGCACCCACCACGGGGGCCAGCAAGGGCTGGCGCGGCAGCAGACGGATCCAACCGGTCTGGGGCAGCAGCCAACGCGCCAGGGCGGAGATGGCCACACCGAGCAACAGAAAGGGCAGGGCCTCCAGCAACAGGCCCTGAAAGATCGCCCAGGCTGTGGAGAGGGGAGCCATCAAGGCTCCGCCGCAACCTCAGCTCCAGCCCTTGCTGGCCTGCTCTTCCACATAGGCCGCCACATCAGAAATCTGAGTTTCGGTGAGCGTATCGATGAATGCGGGCATGGCGTTGCGGCCGTAGGTCACCTGGGCGACGATCGCGCTCTCATGGCCATTGGAATACTGGGCCAGATAGTTCTGCAGATCGGCCTGCTTCAAGGTGCGCTCGCCGTTGACGATGTTGCCTCCTCCGGCATGGCAGGCGGCACAGTTGGCGGAGAACACCTTCGCTCCCAGGGCAGCATCCGCAGCGGAGGCGCTCAGTGGCGACACCAAACCACAGAGCAAAGCAAGGGCAAAGGAGAGAAGCAGGCGCATGACCGACAGCGCAGTGTTGGTCACATTGTTGGCAGGAATCCCCAGCGGGGTTGATCGCAACCAGCAGTTGTCATCGATTTGTCACCGAAGACCGATCGATCCGCCATCAACAACCGATCGAAGACAGATCGCCTGGCCATCCGTATCGTCCAGACAATGGCGTCAGCACCTTGATCCCTCCCCTCCGCCGGCCCTGCCTCGCCGTCGTGCTCAGTCTGCTCTGCTGGCTGCTGCCCCTGGCGCTGCCCACCGCGGCGATGGCCTGTGTGCCAGGGCTGGATTGGGGCATGCAGCGCTCCCATCTGGAAGACCGCCTCGGGGTGTCGCTCAGCGAGGCGGGCGATCGCACCCTTGAAGCCCATGGCTTGACGATCGGTGAGCTGCCCGTGACGCGCCTGCGGCTTCAGCTCAGCGATGGGGGGCTCCAACAGCTCGCCTATGAGCTGGAGCCGGATGCGATGACGGAGGTGCTGGCTGGCCTGCGCTCGCGCTATGGCGCCCCGGTGAGCACCACAGTGGAAACGGAAGGCCAGCCTATGCAGCAGGTGTGGGTCTGGAACACCGGCACCGATTGCATCACGGCGGTGCGAGCAGGAGACGACGCCTTCCTGCTCAGCTACCGGCCCAGTCGACTCAATCCAGCCCTGCTCTGATCGCGCTGGGTCACACCATCAGGCGCTGATCGCCACCGGCAGAAGCAGCAAGCCACCGCCCAGCACCACAAACACCGCACCGGCACGACGCAGCAGGGGGGCGGGAAGGCGTTGCATCAACACGGTGGTCACACCCAACGCCAGGGCAGAAGCCAGCAGGGCACCGGCCCACCAGAGCAGGCTGCCCTGATCGCGGGGGGCTTCCAGGCCGTGGAGCATGGCGTGGATCGCGATGCCACCAGCCACCAACGGACCAGCCACAGCCGCCAGACGGGCGGGCGCCAGCAGCACCAGCCCCACCGCAGCGATCGCCAGGGAGGCGAGGAGTTCAGCGGCGGGAACCGTCACACCAGCGAAGCCGATCGCGGCACCCAGCAGGGCACCAGCCAGGGCCCAGAGCAACAGGCGCGTGGAGAGAGCCGCCGCAACGGTGCCGACCGCCACCAGCATCACCAGGTGATCGAGTCCGAGCAGCGGGTGGGCAACACCGGCGAGCAAGCCACCGGAAGCCTCTCCGTGGGCCTGGGCGGAGGGGGAGGCAAGGGTGGCCACCAGGGCGGCTGTCAGTCCGACCGGCAGGAGCAGTCGACGGTTGGGGGAGAAAACCATGGGAATGAAACCGTGAAACAACACCGAAAAACAACGCGGAGTGATCAGGCCACCAGGGCCGTCCAGGCGAAGGCGGCGCCTATGCCGATCCAGATGCCGGCAGCCAGGCGTCGACCGTTCTCACCGATCGCGGCGATCCAGCGCCTTGAGCCGAGGCACACGGCGAGCAGCAGAGCTCCCTGGCCGAGAAACAGTCCGAGGAAATAGGCGAACAACGGCGTGGGTTCGGCCCCCACGATCGTGCCACCGAGCAGATAGCCATGCAGTCCCATCACCGGCAGCAGCAGGGCGGTGGGCAGGCTGCCAAGGGCGATCAGACCTTCGAGCGCCAGGCTCAGCGACACCAGCGCTTCCGCCAGCGGCGCCAGGTCGGCCGACAGGGGCACCACCTGGGTGAGGGCCGCCCCCAGCAACCCGGTGGCCAGCAACGGCAACACCCAGGCCATGGGACGCCCCAGGCCGATGAAACCGATCGCGAGCAGGAAGAGCAGATGGTCGGGACCCAGCAGGGGATGGCCGATGCCGCTCACCAGGCCCTGCCAGGCATTGAGCTCGGCCCCCTCAGCCATGCCAACGGGGTGATGGGCGAGGGCGGGGCCGGCCAGGCTGAGCAGTAACAGGGCGCTGACCCCGATCAAGCCGATGCCGCGAAAGGCACCGGAACAGCGGGAAAACTTCAAGTCGATCCTCGTCGATGGAAACCCCGGCGGGCGTTCTGACTGCCATCCGGCCAGGGCCGATGGTTCACAGCTGCGGGACAGCGATGGAGTTTCACCATCTTTCCCCGTTACCTCCGGTGGCTGATCCCCACCGGAACCGAGACACCCTGTTCTAGCTCAGGACTCAGTGGCCGGACTGGGCATTCCCACCATGGTCATGGGCGCTGCAGGGCATCCACTTGCTCCCCATCGCATGGGCCCCCTTGCAATTGAACAGGGGCGCAGCCGCCTCAGCCTCCGCCTTGGTGTCGTAGAGCGCTTTCACGGCACCGCTGCCAGAGGAGGCCCCACCACTGGTGTGCTGGGCATGGCCGGGTGCGGCCAGCAGGCCTG
>CALGVO010000137.1 GCA_937930135.1 uncultured Synechococcus sp.
TGCGCGATCAGGCTCGTTTGAACTCAATCAAGCGGGAGAAATAGAACGGGGCTTTGTTGAGGCTGCGGCGCATCGGTTGAAAGCCGCAGGCCATCGCCGCCCTCACGATGCCTTCTTCTCTGAGGGTGTAGGCACGGGTGGTTTTGCTCGGCCCGGGGAACAGCTGGCCGATCCCCTTGAGCAGGGCTAGCAGAGGGGTGAAGGGGGCAAAGCTCACGATCAGGCGTTCGTCGCAGAGGCTGCAGAGGTGGCGCACCATGGCCTCAGCCGGGGCCTGGGGGTAGTGGATGAACACATCCAGGCAGCACACGGTGTGGAAGGAGCCGCTGAGGCTGTCCAGATCGGACGTGTGGAAGTGGAGTGTGTCCATGGCCAGCCCCGCCTCCTGCGCCCGTCGTTTCGCCTCCTGCACCATCGCGTCGGAGATGTCACTTGCCTGGATGGAGCCAGCTCCCATGGCCGCCAGGGGCAGGGCGAGGCTGCCGACGCCGCAGCCTGCATCACAGAAACTCACGTCGCGGAACACGCCGCTGGTTTGGATCCAATGCAGCACTTCATCCACCGTTTTCTGGTGGCCGATGCGGATGTTCCGCTGCACGTTGTTCACGTCATCGCTGTCGCTGTAGATGCGGTTCCAGCGATCAAAACCGGTGGATTCGAAGTAACCCTTCACCTCCTGTTTCTCGGCCTGGGTTTGCTCCAGCAGCTGATCGGGGGCCATCAGGGTGAACGGGCGGGCAGATCGGCGGGATCCTACGCAGCATGTCGCCAGTGCAGATCACCATCCGGTCCGAGGCTCCAGCGCAGCAGGTTGGCGAGTGGCTGGTGCAGCAAAAGACTGCGCCAGCCACCCACGTCCGCGTCTGGACCCGCGATCACATCTCTCGGCGCCAGGGTGGCGGCCCAGATCGCCCCCTCACACTCGCCACCCCAGCGCGCCAGGCGCCGCACCCCTTCCAGCAGCGGCAGGGTCACACCGGCCAGGGTGCCGTCCTCGAGGCGGCAGCTGCCGTCCTGCACCAGCAGCACCCGATCATCCCAGCGGTGGCGCCCTTCGCTGAGGCCATAGGGCGCCAGGGCATCGCTCACCAGCACCAGCCGATCGCCCGCGAGACGCTGCAGCAGCACCGCCATCGTGGCGGACACATGCACACCATCGGCGATCAGGCCGAGGGCCACATCGCCGCGGCGGCAGGCTTCGCCGACAGGTCCAGGCGAACGGTGATGGAGGCCGGCCATGGCATTGAAGCTGTGGGTGAGCATGGACACACCCCCGTCGAACGCGGCATTGGCCTGGTCGGCATCGGCGGCGCTGTGACCGAGTGCCACCGCAATGCCCAGCGCCCGCAAGCGCTCGATCACCGCTTCAGCGCCCGCCAGTTCCGGCGCCAGGGTCACCAGGGCGATCTCATGCTCGAAGCCGGCGATGCGTTGCTCAAGCGCTTCAAGGCTCGGCGCGCAGAGATGCTCGCGTGGATGGGCCCCCCGGCGCGCCTCCGCCAGAAACGGACCCTCCAGATGGGCGCCGAGCAGGCAGCAGCGCTGGGGTTGGTGCTGCTCGCGCGCCTGTCGCAGCACCGCCAGCGCCCGGCGCAGCGGCTCCACCGCACAGGTCACCAGGGTCGGGGCGATCGCTTCCACACCGTCGCTCCAGAGCTGGTCCAGCAACTGCAGCAGCCGAGGCAGATCCGCTTCCGTCAGTTCCGGGAAGGCCAGTCCGAGGCCGCCATTGATCTGAAGATCCATGCCCATCGGGCTGAGCCAGTCACCGTTCCAGCTTTGACCGCTCAAGGCCGCCCGCTCCGGCATGGGCCCCAGGGCGTCGATGCAGTCCGCTGCATCCAGCTGCAGCCACCACAGCGTCGGGCTGGAGGGATCACCCGGTCGCCGGGGCAGTCGCACATCGGTGATCCGTTGCATGGGGCCTGACCGGCAGCGGTGGGTGCGACACGATGACAGTCTCGCTCCGTTGACGACAACGCCATGGCTACGACTGCACCCCAGGTGGCGGTGATCATGGGCAGTGATTCCGATCTGCCCACCCTGCAACCCGCGGTGGAGGTGCTGGAGCGTTTGGGTGTGGCGGTGGAGGTGCGCGTGTTGTCGGCCCATCGCACGCCGTTGGAGATGGTCGACTTTGCTCAGCAGGCCAGGGATCGCGGCCTGCGGGTGATCGTGGCCGGTGCCGGTGGTGCGGCCCATCTGCCCGGCATGGTCGCCTCCCTCACCACCCTGCCGGTGATCGGCGTGCCGGTGCAGAGCCGGGCTCTCTCCGGTGTGGATTCACTGCATTCGATCGTGCAGATGCCCGGCGGGATTCCCGTGGCCACGGTGGCGATCGGCGGTGGCCTCAATGCTGGCCTGCTGGCAGCCCAGATTCTCGCCGCAACCGATGGGGAGCTGACGCAGCGCCTGGCCGACTATCGCCAGGCGCTGCACGCCACGGTGGTGGCCAAGGATGCGCGCCTCCAGTCGATCGGAGCCGCCCGGTATCTCGAGGCGATGCCTGGACGCTGACCCGCCTTTCGAGCCGTGGTGGCCTCCCCTCACAATGGCCGAAGGAGCGCATGCGCATGGCCTGGCCCAGCTGGTTGCGGTGGGGGTTGGCCCTGCCGCTGCTCACACTCAATCTGTATGTGCTCCGGCAGCTGTTGTTGCCGCTGGCGCCTTTCCCTGGGCTGTTTCTCACTGCCGCCCTGATCGCTTTTCTGCTTGATATTCCCAGTCGCTGGCTCAATCGCCGCGGCCTGCCGCGTTGGTTGGCGATCCTGATCGTGACGTTGGTCACCGTGGGTGGGCTGGTGCTGGCCGGCATCACCCTGGTGCCCCGCCTGATCGACCAGCTCGCTCAGCTGATCAATGCCCTCCCCGGCTGGCTGGTGGCGGCGGAGGCCTGGATCAACCGGCTGCAGGATCTGGCGGCTTCCCGCGGCTTGCCCAGTGAATTCGGTGATTTGAGTAGCGATCTGCTCACTCGGGTCAGTCGGGTGGCCAGCCAGCTCAGCCAGCGCTTGCTGGCGATCCTTGGAGCCACCCTCGGCACCACGATCAACACCGTGATCGTGCTGGTGCTCGCGGTGTTCTTTCTGCTGGGAGGCGATGCGATCACCGCCGGTCTGGCGCGCTGGCTGCCGGAACGTTGGCGTCAGTTGGTGGTCAGCACGATCACCCGCACCTTCCGGGGCTATTTCGCCGGCCAGGTGTTGCTCGCTCTGATCCTCAGCGCCGGTCAGATCGTGGTGTTCACGGTTCTCGGCATCCCCTACGGCGTGCTGTTTGCGGTGGTGATCGGGTTCACCACCCTGATTCCCTACGCCAGCGCCCTCACCATCGTCGCTGTCAGCGCCCTGTTGGCGGTGCAGGATCCGCGCACGGGGCTGGAGATCCTGGTGGCGGCGATCGGTGTGGGCCAGGTGGTCGATCAGGTGATCCAGCCCCGACTGATGGGCAGCATCGTTGGCCTGCAACCCGCCTGGCTGCTGATCGCTCTCCCCCTGGGGGCCAGGGCGGGCGATCTGCTGGGGGTCGGCGATCTGTTGGGCCTGCTGCTGGCGGTTCCGGTCGCCAGCTGTTTCAAGACCCTGCTTGATGCCTGGGTCGATTTCAGGACTGCGCCGGAATGATGCCCTGCTGAATCAGGTGATGCACCACCTGATTCACACAGGCCTCCAGCTCGCTGCTGCCGGTGTCGACCCTCAGCTCGGGCTGTTCTGGTGCCTCATAGGGGCTGGAAATGCCGGTGAATTCCTTGATCTCCCCAGCCCGGGCCTTGGCGTACAACCCCTTGGTGTCGCGCTGCTCACAGGTTTCCAGGTCGGCGGCGCAGTGGATCTCGATGAAATCGCCGGCGCTCACGAGCTGGCGGGCCCGGTCGCGATCGGCGCGGAAGGGAGACACGAAGGCGGTGAGCACCACCACGCCGGCATCGAGGAACAGCTTCGCCACTTCGCCGATGCGACGGATGTTCTCCTCCCGGTCTGCATCGGAGAAGCCCAGGTCTTTGCAGAGACCATGGCGGATGTTGTCACCATCGAGCACGTAGGTGGCCAGCCCCCGCTCGAACAGGGCCTGATTCACCGCATTGGCCAGGGTGCTCTTGCCGGCACCGCTCAGGCCGGTGAACCAGAGAATGGCGCTGCGATGGCCGCGCTGTTCAGCCCGGGCGGCCCGGTCGACCGAGGCGTGATGCCACACGATGTTGGTG
>CALGVO010000138.1 GCA_937930135.1 uncultured Synechococcus sp.
CCCAATCCGAGGCGCCATCGGCAGAGGCGGTGCACCTCGACCTGAATCGGAGTGAGCAGGACCACGCTTCAGCGCCGCCGCCAGCGGTGTTTGAAGGCAGCATCGAGCTCTGATTCGGATCCGATCCGCTGTTTTCCTCGGATCGGTGGGTCCCATCGCCGCGGAATCGGGCCAAAATGACGGAGACATGCCACCCGCTCATGGGCCCCCTGATCCGGCCGCTGCGCACCCTTGCCAACGGCCTCGGCATGGCCTGGTGGGCAAGAATTCAGACCTATGGCCCTGATGTCACCTACTGGTTCGGTCCGTTTGTGACCCGCAACAGTCTGGAGCGGGAACTCCCGGCTTTTCTGGAGGATGTGTCCTCCGAATCGCCTGATTCCATCGATCACAGCCTGCTGCGCTGCCGACGGGTCGAACCCTTCACCATTGCGGCAGACAACGGCTGATAGCGTCGCACTTGCATCACAACCCTGCCGATGGCGATCGCCGAGTGGCGTCAGCAACTGGAACGAGGTGAGGTGTCCGCCCGGGAGCTCACCGATCATCATCTGGCCCGGATTGCTGCTGTGGATCCCAGCCTTCACGCCTTTCTCGACGTGACGGCGGAGCGGGCCCGTGCTGATGCCGATCGCATCGATGCGGCACGGCAGGCGGGGGAGAGTCTGCCGCCGTTGGCCGGTGTGCCCCTCGCCATCAAAGACAACCTCTGCACCCGGGGGGTGCGCACCACCTGCGCCAGCCGGATGCTGGAGCACTTTGTGCCTCCCTATGAATCCACCGTCACCGAGCGCCTCTGGCGCTCAGGTGCTGTGTTGCTCGGTAAAACCAATCTCGATGAATTCGCCATGGGCGGATCCACCGAGACCTCCGCGTTTGGTCCCACCGGCAATCCCTGGAATCTTGAGCATGTGCCCGGTGGCAGTTCCGGCGGCAGTGCGGCGGCGCTGGCCTCCGGTGAATGCATGGCAGCCCTCGGCTCAGACACCGGCGGCTCGATTCGTCAGCCCGCCTCCTTCTGCGGTGTGGTGGGCCTGAAACCCACCTATGGCCGGATCAGCCGCTACGGCTTGGTGGCGTTTGCCAGCTCCCTCGATCAGGTCGGTCCGTTCACCACCACGGTGGCCGATGCCGCCGCCCTGCTCCAGGTGATGGCCGGTGCGGATCCGCGCGATTCCACCTGCCTGCGGAAGCCGGTGCCCGACTACAGCGCCACATTGGCTGATCCGATTGATGGCCTGCGGGTGGGCCTGGTGCGTGAATGCTTCGATCAGGAGGGGCTGGACCCTGAGGTGAAGGCTTCGGTGCTGGCCGCGGCGGAGCAGCTGCAGGCCCTCGGCGCCGAATTGGTGGATGTGAGTTGCCCTCGCTTCAACGACGGCATCGCCACCTACTACGTGATTGCCCCCTCGGAGGCGTCCGCCAATCTCGCCCGCTATGACGGCGTCAAATACGGCTACCGGGCTGAAGACGCCGACAGCCTGGCCAGCATGACGGCCCGCAGTCGCGCTGAAGGCTTCGGGGCCGAGGTGCAGCGCCGCATCCTGATCGGCACCTACGCCCTCTCGGCCGGTTATGTGGATGCCTACTACAAAAAAGCGCAGCAGGTGCGCACCCTGATCCGTCAGGACTTCGATGCGGCCTACCGCCAGGTGGATGTGCTGCTGACGCCCACGGCCCCCTCCACAGCGTTCCGTCGCGGCGCCCATGCCGATGACCCTCTGGCGATGTATCTGGCCGATCTGCTCACGATCCCGGCCAATCTCGCCGGCCTGCCGGCGATCAGCGTTCCCTGTGGCTTTGACGAAGCCGGGCTGCCGATCGGTGTTCAGTTGATCGGCAATGTGCTCGAGGAGCCCCGTTTGCTGCAGGTTGCCCACCAATACGAACAGGCGGCGGCCGTGATGCAGCATCGTCCTGAGGGGGCCCTGATCCCTGGCTGACCGAGCCGCGGAGCGGCCTGGGCGCCAGATCTGGTGTCTGGCGCCAGCCCCTGACGCCCTATCTTGCGCCGCCCCCTAGGCTGGGGCCATGGCATTCGTTCCCCTTCACAATCACAGCGACTACAGCCTGCTCGATGGCGCCTCCCAGTTGCCCCAGATGGTGGAGCGCTGCAAGGAGCTGGGCATGCCGGCGCTGGCCCTCACCGATCACGGCGTGATGTATGGGGCGATCGAGCTGCTCAAACTCTGTAAAGCCGCAGGCATCAAGCCGATCATCGGCAATGAGATGTATGTGATCAACGGCTCGATCGAGGATCCCCAGCAGAAGAAAGAACGGCGCTATCACCTGGTGGTGCTGGCCAAGAATGCCACCGGTTACCGCAATCTGGTGAAGCTCACCAGCCTCAGTCATCTGCGCGGCATGCGCGGCAAAGGCATCTTTTCGCGGGCCTGCATTGATAAGCACCTGCTCAAGCAACACAGCGAAGGTCTGATCATCGCCACGGCCTGTCTTGGCGGTGAGATTCCTCAGGCGATTCTGCGCGGTCGTCCGGATGTGGCCAGGGATGTGGCCCGTTGGTATCAGGAGGTGTTCGGTGATGATTTCTACCTTGAGATTCAGGATCATGGCTCACCTGAAGACCGCATCGTCAATGTGGAGATCGTGCGCATCGCCAGGGAGCTGGGTATCGGTCTGATCGCCACCAACGATGCCCACTACCTCACGCGCCACGACGTGGAGGCCCACGACGCCCTGTTGTGCGTGCTCACCGGCAAGCTGATCAGCGACGAGAAACGGCTGCGCTACACCGGCACGGAATACATCCGCAGCGAAGAGGAGATGGGGCGACTGTTCGCCGACCATCTCGCGCCGGAGGTGGTGCAGGAGGCGATCACCACCACGGCGTTGGTGGCCGACAAGGTGGAGGATTACGACATTCTCGGCCGTTATCAGATGCCGAGGTTCCCCATCCCGGAGGGGCACACCCCGGTGAGTTACCTGCGGGAGGTGTCGGAGTGTGGCCTGCGCGAGCGCCTGGAGCTCGATGCCGATGCGGTGATCGACCCCACCTACGGCGAACGGCTCACCTATGAACTGGGAATCATGGAGCAGATGGGTTTCCCCACCTACTTTCTGGTGGTGTGGGACTACATCCGCTTTGCCCGCGACCAGGGGATTCCGGTGGGACCGGGCCGTGGGTCTGCGGCAGGCTCTCTCGTGGCCTATGCCCTTGGCATCACCAACATCGATCCGGTGAGCAATGGCTTGCTGTTCGAGCGGTTCCTCAATCCGGAACGCAAATCGATGCCGGATATCGACACGGATTTCTGCATTGAGCGCCGTGGTGAAGTGATCGACTACGTCACCCGTCGCTACGGCGACGACAAGGTGGCGCAGATCATCACCTTCAACCGCATGACATCCAAGGCGGTGTTGAAGGATGTGGCGCGGGTGCTGGATATCCCCTATGGCGATGCCGATCGTCTGGCGAAGTTGATCCCGGTGGTGCGCGGCAAGCCTGCCAAGCTCAAGGCGATGATTGGAGAGGAGTCTCCGAATCCTGAATTTCGCGACAAATATGACAAGGATCCGGTGGTGAAACGCTGGGTCGACATGGCCATGCGCATCGAAGGCACCAACAAAACCTTCGGTGTGCATGCGGCCGGGGTGGTGATTGCCGCTGATCCGCTGGATGAACTGGTGCCCTTGCAGCGCAACAACGACGGTCAGGTGATCACCCAGTATTTCATGGAGGATGTGGAGTCGATGGGACTCCTGAAGATGGATTTTCTTGGCCTCAAAAATCTCACCATGATCGACAAAACTCTCGAGTTGGTGGAGACCAGCCTGGGAGAACGGATTGATCCCGATAAATTGCCTGCCAAGGATCCCGACACGTTTGCCCTGCTCGCCCGCGGTGATCTGGAGGGAATCTTCCAGCTGGAATCAACGGGAATGCGGCAGATTGTTCGCGAGCTGAAGCCCTCGTCGCTGGAGGACATTTCTTCCATCCTGGCGCTCTATCGCCCCGGCCCTCTCGACGCCGGCCTGATTCCGAAGTTCATCAACCGCAAGCATGGGCGCGAGGCGATTGATTTCGCCCATCAGTCGCTGGAGCCGATCCTTCAGGAGACCTATGGGATCATGGTGTATCAGGAGCAGATCATGAAGATCGCTCAGGATCT
>CALGVO010000139.1 GCA_937930135.1 uncultured Synechococcus sp.
CTGGCGATCTACGACACGATGCAGCAGGTGGCTCCTGACGTGGTGACCATCTGTTACGGCCTGGCGGCGTCCATGGGAGCCTTCCTGCTCTCCGGCGGCACCAAAGGCAAACGCCTCGCCCTGCCCAGCGCCCGGATCATGATCCACCAACCCCTCGGTGGCGCTCAGGGTCAGGCGGTGGACATTGAGATCCAGGCCCAGGAAATCCTGTTCCTCAAAGACACCCTGAACGGCCTGATGGCCGAACACACCGGCCAGCCCCTGGAGAAGATCGCCGAAGACACCGACCGCGACTACTTCCTTTCACCGGCGGAAGCGGTTGAATACGGATTGATTGATCGCGTCGTGGACAGTTCCGGAGACGGAGGAATCGTTACGGAGGGCTGACATGGCTCGGCTCCGCCGCGATCCTTGGAGTCCGGATCGGCCGCACGGCCCCTCCGTCTGCAAACCGTTGAAGTGATCAGCGCCCGATGGCCAAATTCGACGCCCATCTGAAGTGCTCCTTCTGCGGCAAGTCGCAGGAGCAGGTGCGGAAGCTGATCGCCGGCCCCGGTGTGTACATCTGCGATGAGTGCATCGATCTGTGCAACGAGATCCTCGATGAGGAACTGATCGACGCCCAGGGCAATCCCCGTCATGGAGCCGAACCGGCCCGCAAGGGCGGCCAGGCCCCCCGCAAGAGCAGCAAACCCGCTCCCACACTCGCCTCGATCCCGAAACCGCAGGAGATCAAATCCTTCCTCGACCGCCAGGTGGTGGGCCAGGAAGCGGCGAAGAAAGTGCTGTCGGTGGCGGTGTACAACCACTACAAACGCCTGGCCTGGCAGGGCGATGGCAATGGCGAAACCGAACAGACCGCCACGCGGTTGCACAAGAGCAACATCCTGCTGATCGGCCCCACCGGCTGCGGCAAGACCCTGCTGGCCCAGACCCTGGCGGAGCTGCTGGATGTGCCCTTCGCTGTGGCCGATGCCACCACGCTCACCGAAGCCGGTTACGTGGGTGAGGATGTGGAAAACATCCTGTTGCGGCTGCTGCAGAAGTCCGACATGGATGTGGATCAGGCCCAGCGGGGCATCATCTACATCGACGAGATCGACAAGATCGCCCGCAAGAGCGAGAACCCCTCGATCACCCGGGATGTGTCGGGCGAAGGGGTGCAGCAGGCGCTGCTGAAGATGCTGGAAGGCACCGTGGCCAACGTGCCGCCCCAGGGGGGCCGCAAGCACCCGTATCAAGACTGCATCCAGATCGACACCAGCCAGATCCTGTTCATCTGCGGCGGTGCCTTCGTGGGCCTGGATGATGTGGTGCAGAAACGACTCGGCCGCAACTCGATCGGCTTCATGCCCGACGGTGGCCGGGGCCGGCATCGGGCCAACAGGGATCTGCAGGCGGCCCAGGTGCTGCGGCACCTGGAACCCGACGACCTGGTGAAATACGGCCTGATCCCGGAGTTCATCGGTCGCATGCCGGTGAGTGCGGTGCTGGAGCCCCTGGATGAGCACGCACTCGAATCGATTCTCACCGAACCGCGCGATGCCCTGGTGAAGCAGTTCCGCACCCTGCTGAGCATGGACAACGTGCAACTCGACTTTGAGGCGGGAGCGGTGGAAGCGATTGCCCATGAGGCGCACCGCCGCAAAACCGGCGCCCGGGCCCTGCGCGGCATCGTCGAAGAACTGATGCTGGATCTGATGTATGAGCTGCCGTCTCGCAAGAACGTGAAAACCTTCACCGTGACGCGCGCCATGGTGGAGCAACACACCGGCGGCAAAGTGCTGCCCCTTCCCGGCAGTGAGCGTCAGCAGGAATCGGCCTGAGACCTCTGATCTGAACCCTCGTGGCCGCCGCTGATCACCTCACGGTTCCCCGCCAGCACGGCCTGTTCCTTCACCACGGCATCGATCTGGGCGATGGCAGCGTCGCCCATTACCTCGAGGGCCGCGAAATCCTGCGCAGCCCACTGAACGACTTCAGCAGGGGCCTGGAGATCCGGGTGGTGGACCACCCGGATCTCCAGGCCTCGCCCGCCGGCATCACCCTGCGCCGGGCGATGAGCCGCATCGGTGAGCAGCGCTACAACCTGCTCTTCAACAACTGCGAGCACTTCGCCACCTGGTGCAAAACGGGTCGCCACCGCAGCGGCCAGGTGGAGGACTGGCTGCACACCGGCAGCCTCGGCGCTCTGGCCCTGGGCCAGCTGATGCCGGCGGCCCTGCTCACAGGCCTTGGCCTGTTGCTGCGCAAGGGGCTGGTGGATCAAGGCTCCCGCGAACGGGCGCGGCGCGGCCTGGAGCAGCTGGAACAGCTGCGGCTGCGCTTGCTCCAGAAACTGGAAACCACCCTCGAGCAGGCGGAAGGCTGGATCCGGGGAGGGCCCGACAACGGCGCCGCCGAACGGGGCAACCGCCACAGTCGACGCCTGCTGCAGGCGGGGCAGACCCTGGCCGATGAACTGGCCGCGGTGGAGGAGATGGAGCAGCGGATCGCCGCCCTGCTGGAGGGGAGCCCCGGCAGGGAAGACCCGAACCAGGCTGAGTAGTCTCTGGGTTCCGCCGGCAGCGCATGAGTCAGGCCTATCAGCCGCTGCATCACAAATACCGACCCCAGCGCTTTGACCAGCTGGTGGGGCAGGACGCGATCGCCGCCACCCTCAGCCACGCCCTGCGCAGCGATCGGATCGCTCCGGCCTATCTGTTCAGCGGCCCGCGCGGCACCGGCAAGACCTCCAGCGCCCGGATCCTGGCCCGCTCGCTCAACTGCCTCAGCAGCGACAGCCCCACGCCTGAGCCCTGCGGCACCTGCGAGCTGTGCACAACGATCAGCGCCGGCACCGCCCTCGATGTGATCGAAATCGATGCAGCCTCCAACACAGGCGTCGACAACATCCGCGATCTGATCGAGCGCTCGCGCTTCGCACCGGTGCAGGCGCGCTGGAAGGTGTATGTGGTGGACGAATGCCACATGCTCTCCACCGCTGCCTTCAACGCCCTGCTGAAAACGCTGGAGGAACCACCACCGCGGGTGGTGTTTGTGTTGGCCACCACCGACCCGCAGCGGGTGCTGCCCACGATCCTGAGCCGCTGCCAACGCTTCGACTTCCGCCGCATTCCGCT
>CALGVO010000140.1 GCA_937930135.1 uncultured Synechococcus sp.
CCGACCACCCGTGACCCTCAGCCCCAGCCGAACGGAGGCCGGCTCGATCGAGACCTCCCACGCCGCTGCGATCAGCCTTGGCAACAGCTTGGCCAGTGATTTCCCGCTGACGGCACCCGCTGCCAACCCTGTTTTTTATCGCACCTACAGCCGTCGCACTGCTGCGGGTCGGGAGAGTTGGAGCGAGGTGGGCGCTCGCAACCTGGGTGGTCTGCAGACATTGGGTCAGCTCAATGACAAGGAAGTGGCCTTGCTGGCGCGGATGCAGGCCGAGAAAAAGGCGCTGCCCTCCGGCCGCTGGCTCTGGATCGGCGGTACGCCCTGGATCGAGCAGCCCGAGAATTTTTCCGGTGCCTACAACTGCACCTCCACCAACCTGGTGGATTGGCAGGCCTTCGGCCTGATGATGGATCTGGCGATGATGGGCTGCGGCACCGGCGCCATCATCGAGCCCCATCTGATCGAGCGGTTGCCTGTGGTGCGCAATCCGATCGAGGTGGTGGCGGTCACCGACATCGGCCTGACGCCGGCGGGGCAACGTCAGGAGCACACCAGCCACAGCATCACCGGCGACCGGGTGGCGATCAAGGTGGGCGACACCCGTCGCGGCTGGGTCGACAGTTATCAGTTGCTGCTCGAGCTGAGCAGCGATGCCCGCTTCGAGGGACGCACCGTGCAGGTGGAGGTGGATCTCTCCGATGTGCGGCCAGTGGGCGAGACCCTCAAGGGCTTCGGCGGTATGGCCAACCCCGTGAAGTTGAAGGATCTCTACGGCCGCGTCGCGCGTCTGCTCGGCAAGGCCGTGGGGCGTCGCCTCAATTCCGTTGAGTGTTGTTTGCTGATCGACGAAGCGGCGGTCACGATCGTGGCAGGCAACATCCGTCGCAGCGCCGGTATGCGTCAGTTCGCAGCCGATGATCACGCCGCTGCTGGCGCCAAAGACAACCTTTGGCAGCAGGATGCAGAGGGCAACTGGCGCATCGACCCGGAGCGGGATGCGTTGCGGATGGCCAATCACACCCGCGTCTATCACACCCGACCCAGTCGCGAGGTGCTGCTGGAGGCGGTCACCAAGCAATTCCATAGCGGTGAAGGTGCGATTCAGTTCGCTCCCGAAGCGATTGCCCGCTCGAACGCCGACCTGCTCACCACCCCGGAGCTGCGCAAGGAATTCATTGACATCTATTGCGAACAGGGCCGGGAGGAGGCCGGGCGCTGGTTGAGCCTCAACCATGGCCCGATCGGTGCTGACGAGCTGGAGCACCGATTGGGTCGCTACGGACTCAACCCCTGTGGCGAGATCCTCGGGGCTGATTTCCACTGCAACCTGGCTGAGGTCCATCTCAACCAGATCGATCCCAGTGACGAGGAGGGCCAGCGCGATGCCTTCCGTGCCGGTGCGCTTTCGGTCGCCTGCCTGCTGAACCACCGCTTCGAGGTGGAGCGCTACCGCCAGAGCCGCGCCTGGGATCCGATCGTGGGGGTGAGCTTCACGGGCCTGTTCGATTTCTTTGTGCATGCCTTCGGGACTCCTTGGCTGCGTTGGTGGGAGGCCGGTCGCCCCGACAGCGAGGAAGGTCGCGCCTTCAAACAACAGGAGGCGGCCTACCTGAGCCGCTGGAAAACCATCGTCAACGAGACCGTCTGGGACTATTGCGATCGCCACGGTCTGCGTCGACCCAACCGTTGCACCACGGTGCAACCGGCAGGCACCAAGAGTCTGCTCACCGGTGCCGCGCCCGGCTGGCATCCGCCCAAGGCGCAGCGCTTCATCCGCCGCATCACCTTCCGCAAGAACGATCCTGTGGCGATGGCCTGCATGGACTACGGCTACACCGTGGTGCCGTCTCAGTCGGATAAGGATGCGCAGGGCCGTCTGCTTGACGATCCCTTTGATCCCCGCTGCACCGAGTGGTTGGTGGAGATTCCCACGGAAGTGAGCTGGGCCAACCTGCCCGGAGCCGATGCGGTGGACATCAACGCCTTCTCGGCGATGGCCCAGTTCGATTTCTACATGCAGGTGCAGACGCACTACACCGCCCACAACACCTCGGCCACGATCGAGTTACGGGAGCACGAGATCGAACCGCTCACCGACGCCCTGCACCAGACGATCGAGCGCGGTGATGGCTACATCTCCGCGGCGTTGCTGGCCCGTTTTGATGCCAACGCCACCTTCCCCCGCCTGCCCTTCGAGCCGATCGATGCCGCCACCTATGAGCGGATGCAGGAGGAGGTGATCCAACGGCGTGTGAGCCAGAACTTCTTCGAAGCTCTGCAGCGCTACGACGGCGGTGAGCTCAGCGAAGCCGGCCCGGCCGGCTGCGATTCCGACAAGTGCCTGCTGCCGCTGGCCAAGCCCCAGGGCTGACTGTCGGCAGTGCTCCGCTTAAACTGATGGCCCGCCTGGTTCGACCAGGTCGGTGCAGGGAGAGGTGGTCGAGTGGTTGATGGCTCTGGTCTTGAAAACCAGCGAGGTGCAAGCCTCCGTGGGTTCGAATCCCACCCTCTCCGTTTCA
>CALGVO010000141.1 GCA_937930135.1 uncultured Synechococcus sp.
GGAACTGCACCGCAAAGATCGCGGCAATGGCCCGCAACAGAAAACGCTCCCGCTGGAAGCTCATGCGATCTCAGGCGCTGCAGGTGAGCATCCAGCCGGTAGCTGGCCCATCGGCCTCCCAGCGGGGCAGCCAGTTTTTCCAGCTGTAGCGCTGACCGGCGCCGTTGGTGTTGGGGGTGTAGCCGCCCTGGACCAGATCGGCCTCGCCATTGGGATCGTGGTGGATGGCCTGGGTCTCTGAGAAGCCAATCACCACGCTCCAGTGGCCGCCGCCGGTGGGAGCAATGACAGGGCCATGGTGCAGCCAGCCGACGGCAACAGGCCGGCCAGACTCAATCTCTGCTTCCAGGAGAGACCGATCACCGTCCGTTCGGAAGTTCGCCGCCAGTCCGAGGGAGCGCAGGGTCGCCAGCTGGGCTTCCGCGGATGTGGTGTCGCCATAGCGGGCCCTGATGGCGTTGTAAGCGTCGTCGTCTGAGACCTTGCCCCAGTAGCGGGCGAGCATGGCGCAGCTACTGGAGAAGCACTCTCGGTAGCCGGTGCCGGAGGCGTTGTCGTTCTGGTTCTCCCAGATCACCGGCAGCGGATTCGCGTGGCCCGGAGCTAAGGGCGCTGGTGGTGTCATGGCAACAGAGGGGGGAGATTGCGATCGTCACGTGTCGCTGGGCTGATCAGCCCAGAAATCCAGAGACCAGGCTTCTCCCGATCTTTGCAACCACCGCAGGTTCCACAGGCGGGGGCTGAACTTGAGCATCCCTGACCCGACAGATGAAGACAGTCCCGCTCCGAGTCGGTAAGTCTCTCCTTCCGGATGTCCATAGATCGGGATCGTTCCTGCAAAGCGTCCGTTGGCGTTCTCAGCCCACAACAGGCCGTAGCTGTATGTCCAGGGGGAAGAGACGGGGGAGGTCTGTTGCACCCAAACCTCAATCCCGTCTCCAGGTGGTACCTCAATCGGTCCAATGATCACTTCTTCGTCGGTGGGGCCGACAGTGATTGAGCCGATGAGAGTCCGAACCATCAGGTGCCGCTCCCGGGGATGGTGGTGTAGCGGGTCCCTGTCTCAGAGAAGAGATCGACTTGCATCTTCGCCGCGCCGGTAACAAAGGCATGCAGATCCAAGAAAGCGCCTTCGTAGGCGAATCGTCGGTTTTCTTCACTGGGGAGCCCAGCGTCAGCCACCAGGACAAAGGGCTTACCGGGTATGGCGTTGCCACTGCGGCGGCCCGGGTCATGGATGAATTGCTTCATCGTGGCTGCCCGTGTGTAAGTGCTCTCGCTGTTCATGTAGTGATGAACGGAAGACCCCTTCACGTTGGCCTGTTTGTTGGTGACGGAAGCAGAGGCTTCTGTCAGGCCGGTGGTGTCGCAGAAAAACTCAAGGTTTCCGTACTTGTCCCAGATTGTGAGACCGGTAGCGGCTTCAATCCAGATTTTGGCGTAGCTCATGCTGGGGAGGAGGTAGAGGGGCCGATTGGTCCGTACGTGGTTCCTCGCCGGGAAACCACGCTGACGTAATCAAAGATCGTGTTCTCGATTGACACCAGATACGCCACCAGGGCCTGAAGGGATCCGGTGACGCGAGCGGTGTAGGAACCGACGCCGGTCAATACTCGAACAGCCTGACCAGCAGCGGCTTGGTTGGACGTGCCGGTCGGGTACTTCGTGACGCTGTAGCTCGTTGCCTTCACCGATGTGGCAGCGCCGCCGATTGTGTTCACCCGTTGGTGGCCGGTTCGGCTGATCGTTTCGGTGGGAGCATCGCCGTACCCCGACGCAGCGCCGAGGATCAGGAAGGTCTGCTCAAGGTTTCCGCGTGTCGCGGTGATGGTTCCGCCTGGGTAGGCAAGGGTTAACTCCTCGCGCCATTGCATGTCGAGAGGGGACCCGGCCTGAGGCACTGATGGCCGCGTCGCAAAGCGCGGCGATGGTGTCGTGGTCATGCCGAAATGGCTTGCAACAACCACATTCTTACCTTGTGTCGCCACATGTGTCCTGGACGACCCATAAGGGCTGGGACGTTACTCAGCAGGCAACATCGGCATCCCGTTTGGGTCGCTGCGTTTCGTCACGCGCAGGAACGGCTGCTTCATTGGTCCGGCGATGCGTCGCTCTACTCGCATGGTGCCGGGCTGCCCGTATCTCGGATCCTTGCTGCCGGTGATGATCCACTCACCCTCCGAATCAGGATCGACGCCTGCCACCGCGCCAGCGTGGGCAATCACCCGTCTTCCCTCCTCAGCGGTGAGAGCCCAAACCTGAAGCACTCCCCAGGGTCCGTCTTTGTGGCAAACGCAGACAGGGCCGGCCTCCCAGACAAAGTCGCGCCAGTGAGCGCCATGAACAAAAAGATCGCTGTTGCCCTGATCCCGATAACGGAGTTGTTTCCGGAGACGCTTCTGCCCTTGGGGGCTCCGTAACTCTGAGACAAAGTTGACTGTGACCAGATCGCCGGACGCTTGGTGATGGCGACAGATCGGCTGCCGTAGTTCCTTGCTGAATTGGAAGAGATCAGCAATCGCATCGAGCCGGGTCAAAACTGCGGCAATGCCTTTCTCCGCTGTGTAGGTGCTGGATCGTGTGACATCCATCGGGTTTCCGTCGGAATCTCTCTCACAGACTCCCTCCAACACATAGGAACCAGCCGGGAAGCCAGGCTCGAAGATCGCCTCAATTGCTTCTTCAACTGCAGCGCCAGTGGCGCCGAGGATCAGATCCCGCAAGGGGCCAGCCCACCACGGTTCGTCCCCGTCAGGCGGAACCGGATCGGGGACAGGGAAGTCGATCGGGCCGCCTCCACAACCACCGCCGCCGCCAGTGCCACCGTCGTCGTAGTAGATGGTCGGAGCAAAGTTGCAACCCCCGATGACGCCGCCGCTGTTCCTCGATTGCGGTGACGGCGCCGGTTCCATCAGCCAAACCGGGCCGCCAGTGCCGTGAGGAGCAACCCCCCAACCCTGAAAGGTCACGCTGATCTCGCAGCCTGAGGTCGGATCCGTGTGGATGTAGGGCTCCGGAGACGGCTGAATCGGTTCAGGCCCAGGTGCAGGAGATCCACATTCCGCATCTGTTCCTGGCTTGGGAACAAATGACCAGCCCGTCTCGGTGACTAAGCGCCGGTTGTAGGTGGTTTCCGCTCCGGTGGGGTACTTCTTGTAGGTGACGATGAAATCGGAGAGCCTGCCGTCTTGGTAAGGGGTTGCCGTAATCGAGATCACCTCCATCACGTCGATGATCCGCAAGGTCGTATCGCTGTAGACGTGTCCCGGCCCGTTGATGACTTCCCTACAACCAGTCCAGCCCAGCGACCCTGACGGCCCTTCCTGTGAAGGGTCCCAACTGCAGCCGGAGTTTGCCGCCAGCGCTGACATGTAAGAAGTGGTTGCAAGCGCTTCTCCGATCGGTGTCGGCTCCCATAGGGCAATGGCTGTCAATGCAGGAGCAGCACTTCCATAAGTGGAGAGGACAGAGCACAGGGCGCCGCCTGCAGCGTCACCGAGAACCGACTGAAACGAATCCATCCCTACGGGCCGACCGGAACCATTCTGCGTCCCATTGATCCGACTGCCAGATGGCGATCAGCTGGCCCAGGTGCACAGGGTCAATCCAGTCCACCTCATAGGTGGTCGGGGCTCGCGGGTCGCTCAGCTCCAAAACCCGGAAGCGAGCCATCCCCATGGCCTTCAGCTGCTCCCGGTGTTCATGGACCCAAGCCAGGAACTGAAAGGCAATCGGGAACACATGCTCCAAAACCCAGGCCCGGAGCCGCTTCGTCCAAAACCACCACTGGTGCGGGATCAGCGCTTCATGGTCGCCGCCGACCCATTGAGCACAATCGCCGGAGCCCTTCGTCATGTACTTGCTCAGGTATGCCCGAACCGACTTCTTCACTTGCTGGACGTTCCCAGCGCATCTCAGATCAGGCACGGGAACTCCTGCGGTGGCTAGCGCCGCAGCTATCACGCCGTCTAACTGCTCTCGACTCAGAGCCCATGGGCTTTGTCGGTCTCTCCGGCCTTGAAATACGACGTGCCAGTGGGGGCAAGGCCGGCCTTCTGCGCGTGACCGTTTTGGTTGAAGCTCTGCCACGCCGACCACAAGGTCTGGGAGCCCTGCCCCTCTCAAGAGCCGGCTTAATTCCCGTCTCAGTCGATCCTGAAAGGCCGGGAGTGTCCCCAAACGAGCCAGATCGTTCAGTGATTCGCTGGGAAGCGAGATCGTCCAAAAGCTGAGGAGCGGTCGCATCTCCTCCAGGAGGGCCAGCGCACGCCACACGTTCTTCCTTCCGGGGCCTGGCATCCCTGAAAGCCCGTATCTGGAGGGGCGTTCCGAATTTGGGGCGAGGGACAAGCCCAGCTCCTGGGCCGTTGGCCCAGGAGCCCAAACCCGCGCCCATTCCGGTCGCTTCGCCTCCGGACGGTCGCCAAAACCCCTCCATTCCGCCCAGGTGGCCCTGGGAGAGTACGTGGAGCGCAGCCGGGGGCAGAGATAGGCCGTTGGCACCTCCGGGTCCCCCCATTGCGCTTCCTGGGGCTCCAGGGCCGGTCCCAGGGCCATCAGATCCGCCGAGAGACCCATTTCAGGTATCGAGCGCTGTCAGCAGCTGGAGAACCTCCAGGTGGAGATCGTCTCCCGGGTCTGTGATCTCGATGATCTGCGCGCAGACATCTCTCATCTCCATCTCAAGCGTCCCTAACTCCTCCACGAGGGCAGCGGCACGACGCTTCCTGAGCAAAGGGCCCAGGAGCGGGATTGAGTCCAGGTTCATCTCAGCTCCTGCCGAGACGACGGAGCACGTTTGGCTCAGGTTGCGTCCAGCCGTGGAACCGCTTGAGACACCTCAGGAGGTAACCCTCGGAATGCCACACGTCATACGGGCTCCTGGTCAGAGGGATTTCGGAGGGAACACCACATGTGGTGGACAAGGCCAGACCCGTTGCGGGGCCTGGCTTCTCTGCTGTAGAAGCAGATACGCCACCACGGGGACTGGGTTTTGGGGTAGTTTCCATAAGGCAGAAAACGCAGAGACGACAGACCCGGCCTGGCATGTCCAGACCGGGTTTTTCATTGGACAAGCGGGAGCTAATCGCCGGTCCTGTCAAAACACTATTCGTGGGGGGGCTCGAACGGCAACACAAAGAACGCGATCGTCACGGTCAGCGCCTCCATTGCTTCGCTCTCGGTCGCCCAGGGGCAGACTCTCGACTGGCGTTCTTCTTTGCTCTGCCTTGATGCTGCTGCCGCCCAGCAACGCCAGGGTGGTGGCCAGTGCGGT
>CALGVO010000142.1 GCA_937930135.1 uncultured Synechococcus sp.
TGGATAATTAGACCCAGTGGCTGGGTTCTCTTCCCATGAGTGGTGAGCGCGTAGGTTTCCGCTTCAAGCACGCCGATGCGGTGGTCAAGCGCAATCCCCAGGGGCGCTCCCGGCGCGGCTGGGTGATGGAGCCGGTGGAGCAGACCACCAGCCGTGGCACCAAAATGCCTGCCTACCGCATCCGCTGGCGCGACAGTGAACGGCCAGAGATCGTGTTGCAGCACATGTTGATCGCCGATCCTGATCCCACCCCGCCGCCGGAGAATGTGAGTCTCGAACCGCCTGCTCCCAAGGCCTGATCAGCTAAGGCCCTGGCGGCGCCGCAGCTCGTCCAGTTCTTGTTGGGCTTCAAACAGGGCCCAGTCATCATCCAGGCTCCGCCCCTTCTGTTGCTGGGCAGCGCTCTTGTGCAGGGCATCGAGTTGGTGGTCGAGATCCCGGAACTGCTGGCCAAGTAGGCCCAATTCCTCCCATAGTTGTCGCCCTTGATCCATCAGGGTCTGCGTATGGGCTTCGGCCCGTCGCGAGAGAGCGTCGGCGCCGGCAGCGCGAGCTCGATCACTGCGGCTGCGCCAGTCGCGCACCTCCCGCGCCAGGCTGAGAAGCTGACGGCGATGCTCCTGTGCCTGCTCCTGCAGTTGCCGGCGACGGCGTTGCAGGTCCTGTTGTCGGTCGTGAAGGTGCTGCTGGCGCAGCAGTTGATCCTGCTGGGGGTTGGAGCGCAGAAAGGCGTTGAGACGCTCCTCCAGGTTGCGTTCGAGTTGATCCAGCCAGCTGGGAGCCATCAGTCGGCCTCGGGCGCTGGGGAAGCCGCCGGGGTTGCCGGTGAGGTGATCAAGGGCGCTTCGATCTCCTGCTGCAGCGGTGTGATCGCTCCGTCGCGGGAGCGCAGCAGCAATTGGGTGAGGCGGGCCACTGATCCCTCCCCCAGGTCCAGTGCACTGAGTCGCTCAAATGCTTGCCTGTAGAGCGTTTCCAGCTCTTCGATCAGGGATTCGCGCTGTTGGCGGATGGTACGGCGCTGTTCCTCGCGACTCATGGCTGTTCCTCGCGACGCATGGCAGCGGCGATAACGGGATCAAACGTCAGTCTGCCGCTTCCAGCAGATGCAGGGAGAGGCTGTCGGCGGCGTCATGCCAGCGGGCCGCGCACCGCCAGCCCGCGTCCTTGGCCAGGGCCGCGGCCATCGCCGGGCTGTATTTCACGCTGTATTCCGTGACCAGGGGCTCCCCTGCCGCGAAGTCCCACCGCTGGCCGTCGATGCTCACTTGTTGGTCGCAGCAGCTGATCAGGGCCATTTCCACCCGGCTGTGGTCGGCTTGCCAGCGGGCCCGGTAGCGAAACCGTTCGGGGTTGAAATCGGCCTGCAGATCCTGGTTCAGACGTTGCAGCAGGTTGCGGGCGAAGGCGGCTGAGATCCCGGCAGCATCGTTGTAGGCCGCCTCCAGCTGCTGGGCCGGCTTGGGATGGTCGAGGCCGAGCAATAAGGGGCCTCCCGCCA
This sequence comes from uncultured Synechococcus sp., assembly GCA_937930135.1. Lineage (GTDB taxonomy): Bacteria > Cyanobacteriota > Cyanobacteriia > PCC-6307 > Cyanobiaceae > Synechococcus_C. Next base: position 1,502 of record CALGVO010000142.1, read on the forward strand.
GCAGGTGGCGGAAGCGTTGCAGCAGCTGCACGGCCTCCTGCCGATTGAAATTGCCCAGGGAGCTGCCGGGGAAGAAGCCGAGCCGCCTCTGGCCCTCCAGCAGCGGATGGGGGGGCAGGGCGTTGAGTTGGCTGTGGTCACAGCAGATGCCGAGCATCGGCACCCGGGGGTGGGCCGGTTGGAGTGCGGCGAGCGCCTCGCGCAGATGGGAGGCGCTGATGTCGAGGGCGACATAGGCGGTCGGTTGCAGGGCCGCCAGCAGGGGCCCCACCTTGCGGGCACTGCCAGCACCGAACTCCACGATCACCCCCGCACCGAGGCTGGCGGCAATGTCGGCAGCGCTGGCGTTCAGCAGGGCGATTTCGGTGCGGGTGAGGGTGTATTCCGGTTGCTCGCAGATCTGATCAAACAGGCGCGAGCCCTCGGCGTCGTAGAGAAACCAGGCCGGCAGCTGGCGGGGCTGCCGTGCCATGCCCTCGCGCACCAGTTGGTGCATGTCGGCGGCGGCGGGATGCAGATCGATCAGGTTCATCGGCCAGGTTCATCGGCACAAGCGCAGGCCGGAGGCCATCCAGCGCGAGGCGGGTGGGAAGAAATTGCGGTAGGTGAGGCGGCTGTGCCCCGCCGGGGTCAACCGGCTGCTGCCGCGCAACACAAACTGGGAGGTCATGAATTTGCCGTTGTATTCCCCCACGGCACCAGCTGCCGGGTGGAAGCCCGGATAGGGCCGATACGGACTGGCGGTCCATTGCCAGAGCTCCCCGTGGGCTTGATGCAGCGTGCCGTTGAGATTCCGCGTCGCCACCTCCCATTCCGCTTCGCTGGGCAGTCGGGCGCCGGCCCAGCGGGCGTAGGCGTCGGCCTCAAACCAACTGAGATGACGCACGGGACGCTCGGGCTGCAGCGGTTGGCGACCTGCCAGGGTGAACTCCCACAACCAGGGGCCTTCGGGGTCATGGCGGCGCCAGTAGCGCGGTGCCTGCCACTGCCGCTCCTGAAGCAGCGCCCAGCCTTCGCTCATCCACAGATCCGGTCGCCGGTAGCCGCCGTCGTCGATGAAGCGGTGGAAATCGGCATTGGTCACAAGCCGGTCCGCGATCGCAAACGGTTCCAGCCAGACCCGGTGGCGCGGCCCCTCGTTGTCGAAGTGGAAAGCGTTGTCGCCTCCGTCGCCGCTGTTATCGCCGCTGTGGCCGATCTCCACCAGGCCAGCGGCGGGTTCCAGCCAGACAGGGCCATCCGCGGCTTCGTGGACCCAGGTGGCTGGCGTGGGCTGGTCGGCATCGCTGCGATACACCGGCTCCAGGGGCTGACGGCTGAAGCCATCGAGCAGGTCCATCAACAGCAGCTCCTGGTGCTGCTGCTCGTGGTGCAGGCCCAGCTCCACCAGCTCCAAGCAGAGCGGGTCGTTGCTGCGGCTCAGCAGCCGTTCCAACGAGCCGTCGACCCGGCGGCGCCAGGCGAGCACCTCCTCGATCGTCGGTCGGCTGAGCAGACCGCGCTGCGGCCGCGGTTGCCGGGGCCCGATGGCGTCGTAATAGGAATTGAACAGGTAGCCCCAGCGGCGATCCGCCGTCTCGTGCTCGGGCCAGAAGCGCTCCAGCACAAAGGTTTCGAAGAACCAGGTGGTGTGCGCCAGGTGCCATTTCGGCGGGCTCGCATCCGCCATGCCCTGCAGGCCAAGGTCCTCCGGCTGCAGCGGTTCGATCAGGCGTTCGCTGCGGTGGCGCACCTCCAGCAACCGCGACAGCAGGGAAGGCAACGTGCTCAGGGGCATGGCCTGCTGGTCATTCGGCGAGCCCCTTCTACCAT
>CALGVO010000143.1 GCA_937930135.1 uncultured Synechococcus sp.
GGCAGCCGGGTGTTTTCGATCGTGCGCTACTACGTGGAGGAACCTGCCTGACGCTTCGGTGCCCGATCCAAGGGATTGTCTGCTCAGTTCCTACGACTACCAGCTTCCCGAGGAGCGCATCGCCCAGGCGCCGGTGGAGCCCCGGCATGCGGCCCGGTTGTTGATGGTGCCGCCGCTTGGCAGTGCGCTCGAGCAGGTGCGTCATCAGACGGTGTGGGACTGGCAGAACGCACTCCAGCCCGGCGATCTTCTGGTGGTGAATGACACCCGGGTGCTGCGGGCGCGGCTGCGGGTGCGGCGATCGGGCGGCGGTTTGGCGGAGCTGTTGGTGCTGGAGCCGCGGGGGCAGGGGCGCTGGCTCTGCCTGGCGCGGCCGGGCAAGAAACTCCGCCCCGGTGATCAGGTGTGGCTCGAGGCCCAGGAACAGGAGCCGCTGCCGTTGCAGGTGCTCGCCAGCGATGCGGCCAGCGGCGGTCGCATCGTGCAATTCCCCCCCGGCTGTGAAGACGCGATCGCGATCGAAGCGCTGCTGGAGCGCTACGGGGAGGTGCCGCTGCCGCCTTACATCAACCGCCACGATGAGGCGGACCAGACCCGTTACCAGACCCGTTACGCCGCACGACCCGGTGCTGTGGCGGCGCCTACGGCGGGGTTGCACCTGAGTGATCGGCTGCTCGCAGCGATCCGGGCGCGGGGGGTGCAACTTGCCACGGTGACGCTGCATGTGGGCCTGGGCACCTTCCGGCCGGTGGAGATGGAAGACCTCAGGGCCTTGACGCTGCACAGCGAGTGGGTGGAGGTGTCAGCCGCCCTGGTGGAGGCCGTGGAGGCCTGCCGGGCCCGGGGTGGACGGGTGATCGCCGTGGGCACCACCAGCGTCCGTGCCCTTGAGGGCGCGGCGGCAGCCGCCGGAGGCATGATTCAGCCCCTGAAAGGCCCGGTGGATCTGGTGATCCAACCTGGCTTTCGCTTCGCCGTGGTGCAGGGGCTGCTCACCAACTTCCACCTGCCGAAAAGTTCACTCCTGCTGCTGGTGAGTGCGCTGATCGGCAGGGAACGGCTGCTGCAGCTGTATGACGCTGCAATCGAACAGCAGTACCGCTTCTATTCCTACGGCGATGCGATGTGGATTGATCCAGGGGCGGTGCTGCCGGACGCCCGCCCCCTCGGCACCTGAGTTGTGGCTGCTCAGACCGCCAGGTCAGACCGCGACGGGCTGCTCGATGATGCCGGTGGGCACATCGGCAAACATCACCGAGGACAGGTAGCGCTCCGCCAGGTCGGGCAGCACCACCACGATGGTTTTGCCGGCGTAGGCGTCCTGCTGGGCCAGGCGGATGGCGGCGGCGGCGGCGGCACCGCAGGAGATGCCCACCAGCAGTCCTTCCTCCCTGGCCAGGCGCAGCGCCATCTCCACCGATTCCTCGTTGGTCACCTGCTCCACCTTGTCGACCACGGAGAGATCGAGGTTCTTGGGAATGAAGCCGGCGCCGATGCCCTGGATCTTGTGGGGGCCGGGCTTCACCTCCTCGCCGTTGAGGGTCTGGGTGATCACGGGGCTGTGGGCCGGTTCCACCGCCACGGATTCAATCGCCTTGCCGGCCTGATTCTTGATGTAGCGCGACACACCGGTGATCGTGCCGCCGGTGCCAACGCCGGCCACGAGCACATCGATGGCACCATCGCAGTCGTTCCAGATCTCCGGGCCGGTGGTTTTCTCGTGAATCTCGGGGTTGGCGGGGTTCTCGAACTGCCCGGGCATGAAGTAGTTGGCAGGATCGCTCTCGGCGATCTGCCTGGCCTTGGCGATCGCTCCCGGCATGCCCTTGGCGGCTTCGGTGAGCACGATCTCGGCACCGAGCACCGCCATCACGCGGCGGCGCTCGATCGACATCGACTCAGGCATCGTGAGGATCAGCTTGTAGCCCCGAGCGGCAGCGGTGAAGGCCAGGGCGATGCCGGTGTTGCCGGAGGTGGGCTCAACGATCGTTTTGCCTTCGCTGAGCACGCCGCGTTTCTCGGCATCCCAGATCATGTTGGCGCCGATGCGGCACTTGACGCTGTAGGCGGGGTTGCGGCCTTCCACCTTGGCGAGCACGGTGGCCTTGCAGCCCTTGGTCACATGGTTGAGGCGCACCAGGGGGGTATTGCCGATGGCCTGGCTGTTATCGGCGTAAACGCGAGACATGGTGGAAAACGCAGGTGCCCAATCGCGTCAATGTAGAGAGTTCGCCGCGGGATCCGGCCCGCTGTTAAGGCCTTGTTCAGACTTTCCCCTCGCTGGTGATCTCAGGCCGACAGGGCCGTGTGGAAGCGGCTCCAGAGCTCCTCTGGATCCTCCAATCCCACCGACACCCGCAGCAGGTGGGAGGGCACGCCGCAGCTTTCCGCCCAGCCCAGCTCGTCGTAGTGGGCGAGCAGCACATAGGGGCAACAGAGCGTGAAGGTGGTGCCGAGGCTGGGGCCCTTGCACACCGCCAGGGCGTCGTAGACCCGCTGGGCCTTAGCGCGGCCGCCTTTCAGCTCAAACGACAGCAGGCAGCCGTGTCCTGGTTCGGCACAGCCGTGTCCTGAGCTGGGTCGCATCAGGGCGCGAAAGTTGGGGCAGCCCGCTGGATGGAACACGCGGGCCACAGCCGGGTGCTGCTCCAACCGCTCCGCCAGCTCCAGAGCGTGGCGGTTGAGCCGAGGCAGGCGCTCCTCCAGATCACGGCTGCCCTCCTCAAGGGCGATGGCGTCGGCATCGGCCAGGGGGGCCAGCGCCCCGGCGTTCAGATCGTCGCCGTCTCCCCCCGGCTGCAGCCAACGCGATTCCGGGCTCACGATCAGGCTGCCCGCCAGCACGTCGCCGCGGCCGGCGAAGCTCTTGGTGAGGGAGCTGAACACCAGGTCGGCATTGGGCAGGGCCTCGATATTCATCGCGGAGCCGATCGTGTCGTCGGCAATCACCGGGATGGCGCGGGCGTGGGCCAGCTCGGCGATGGCGGCAAGATCCACGCAGCGCAGCAGGGGATTGCTCGGCAGTTCCACCACCACCGCCATCGGTTGCAGACGATCCAGCGCTGCCTCCACCGCCGAAGGCGATGGGTCGAGAAGCAGTTCACCGCCGTGAAACAGCACCTGGGGTTGCTTGAGCACATCCACATAGGGAAAGCCGATCTGCAGGGTGGGGCGCCCAGGGCGCAGGGCGCAGACCCGGCGCAGAGCCTGATGCAGCGCCGCCATGCCGGAGGGATGGAGGCTGATGGCTGCGGCTGGGCAGCCGTAGATCCGCGCCAGGCGTTCGATCAGCGTGCGCTTTGCGGCGACTCCAGCCTCCGGGGCAGGGGCGCTCTCCCGCTCCAGGGCGATGGCGGCCAGCCGCGAGGAGGCGCCGAGACCGGCGTGCTGCCAGAAGGCCTTCGCGGCCGCCGTGCTGTTCTGATCCGCGATCAGGCAAGGCAAGTCGCGCACCATGGCGATCGAGGTGTGGGCCTCGGGCGCCGTGCGGCGGCAGTGCGTCTGGGCGGCGCGGGCGGCGGCTTCGGTGGGGTAAGGCCAGGCGCTGGTCGTGTCCGGAGCGTTGGTCG
>CALGVO010000144.1 GCA_937930135.1 uncultured Synechococcus sp.
TTGCTCCACAGCCGGCTCCCCTCCGGCAGACCTTCCCCGAGGAAGCCATCCACCTGATTCTCCGGATCGGCCGCCCGCTGGGCCGGATCAAGCGAACGATCCAGTAAATCCCGCAGGCGACGGCAGGCCGGTGGCGACAGCACCGCATCGGTCATCACCGCTTCCAGCATGCGCGCCGTGGCGGCGGTGCTGAGGGCATTGCGGTTGTCATTCGCAGCCCCATAGAAGTCACGTTCACGGCCATAGGGCCCTTCATTCCAGGTTTTCTGGCAACAGTTGATCCGCTCCAGTTCCGGCCATCCCAGGGTCTTCAACCAGTCATTCACCAACTGCCGCTGGCGCTGCCAGGTGGTCCAGGCCTCACCCCGCAGCATCGGACCGCTGGTGGTGCCGGTCAGCAGGTCAACGATCAGCCCGGTGGCGTCATTGCAGGAGTCGGCGATCATGTCGCGCAGGGCGCGGCGCAGTTCCTCGTGGTCCAGCAACAGATCACGCTGCAACCAGTGCTCAACCGCCACCGCATACATCAGCTTCACCACGCTGGCGGGATACAGCACCCGTTGGTCGGCCCAACCCGCCCCCCGGCCACTGCCGGCAGCAGGCTCCTGCCGGTCGTATCGCACCCAGGTGATCGCCACCTGATCGGTGAGCCCGGGCCGGTCCTCCTCCTCCAACCGGCGCAGCAGCGCAACCAGCTGCTCCTGCATCGCCGGGTCGGGACGGTAGAACGCCATCACACTGGCTGTTGAATCATGCCGACCTTAGGCACGCCGCTTGCCCCGGAACTGCTGCTTCCAGGCAGTGTCTGGCAACTGCGGCGGCCTGTGAACGGCTACGCCCGCGACAGCGGCGATGGCCTTGCCACCCAGGCAGCAGCCGGCCGTCACTTTCGGGTGCAAGGAAGCGGCGCAGCGATCCGGCAGGGACGCGTGCGGGTGACCCTGCTCGAAGACGGCTACCCCTGCTGGCTGAATCTCGCCGACCTGGCTGGACAGGCTGTGTCGACAGGGGCTTGGCAGCCCCGCCTGCTGGATGCCGACACCATCCGCAGGCGATTGCCGGCGGTGCTGGATTGGATTGCCGCCGCCGCCGCGGCACCGAATCACTACCTCTGGGGCGGAACCCTGGGGCCCGATCTCGACTGTTCCGGCCTGGTGCAGACGGCGTTTGCAAGCGCTGGCATCTGGCTACCGCGCGACGCCTATCAACAGGAGCGTTTCTGCACGCCGGTCGCGGTCCGCCCCGGTGACGACCGTCTGCTGCGCCCGGGTGATCTGATCTTTTTCGGCACCCCGCAACGCTGCACCCATGTGGCGATTCATCGGGGCCGCGGGCAGTACTGGCACAGCTCCGGCCGCGAGCACGGCCGCAACGGCATCGGCTGCGACAGCCTCCATCCCAGCGATCAGCATCCGGTGGCCTGCCATTACAGGGCGGAACTGCGCGGCGCCGGGCGCGTGGAGCGCTGCCATGACGGCAGCACCCTGCCTTAACGGCTCCAGCCGTGACCGCCCGATCTAGGTTGCCCCCACTCTTCCACCTCGGGATGCCCCTCAGCGCCGCCGTTTCAGCCATCGCTCCGGATCAGGACGGCGCCGCTCTCGATCTCTCCGTGGTGGTGCCTCTCTACAACGAAGAGGAGAGCGTTCCGGAGCTGGTGCAACAACTGCTCCAGGCGTTGCGGCCCAGCGGCGAGCGCTTCGAGCTGGTGCTGGTGAACGACGGCTCCCGCGATGGCACCGCAGAGGTGCTCGAGCGACTGAGCCGGGAGATCCCCGAACTGGTGGCCGTTCTGCTGCGCAAAAACTACGGCCAGACCGCCGCCATGGCCGCCGGTTTCGATGTGGCCCGCGGCGAGGTGATCGTGAGCCTCGATGGCGATCTCCAGAACGACCCTGCCGATATTCCGTTGCTGCTGGCCACCCTGCGCGAGGGCTACGACCTCGTGAGTGGCTGGCGGCATCAGCGCCAGGATGCGGCGATTCAACGCAAGCTCCCCTCCCGCATCGCCAACCGCCTGATCGGGCGCGTGACCGGTGTGCGCCTCCACGACTACGGCTGTTCCCTGAAGGCCTATCGGCGCGAGGTGCTGGCCGACATGCGTTTATACGGCGAGCTGCATCGCTTCCTCCCCGCCCTGGCCTTCATCGAAGGGGCGCGGATCACGGAGGTGAAGGTCAATCACCGCGCCCGCCAATACGGCAGCAGCAAATACGGCATCGATCGCACCTTCCGCGTGCTGATGGACCTGCTCACGGTGTGGTTCATGAAGCGCTTCCTCACCCGCCCGATGTATGTGTTCGGGTTCGGCGGGCTGGTGGCGATCGCCGGCAGTTTGGTGGCCAGTGCCTATCTGCTGGCGATCAAGCTGATGGGTGAAGACATCGGCAACCGCCCCCTGCTCACACTGGCGGTGGTGCTGGGCCTCGCAGGCGTGCAGCTGTTCTGTTTCGGGTTGCTGGCGGAACTGCTGATCCGCACCTACCACGAAAGCCAGGGCCGCCCGATCTATCGCATCCGGGCCACGTTGCGAGGTGGACGCGCCTGCTGAAGCCGCTCGCCCGGGCGCATCGGCCCCGCGCAGCGGTGCGTGTCGATCGCCGCTGCAGCCGCTTCGACAACGCGGGAATCGGTATCACGCAAGCCGCGCCTCAGCACGGGCAAACCGGACCGGTGTCCCCAGAGGCCAGCAAGACGCACCGCCAGCAGCCGCTGATCGGGATCGCCGGCGATGGCATGGCGCAGACACTCTTCAAGAGCGCGCCGCTCGGCCGGGGTCACCGGCGCCGTCCAACCGTCAAGCGGATCCTCGGCGCTGGGCTCCGCCAGGGCACGCTCGGCCTGCACCCACTCCACCTGAGCGCGATTGAGAGCGGCCACAGCGGCGGCGTCCGTGCTGCGCAGCAACGGTTTGCGCGGGCGTCGCCCGATGCCCCAGAGCACGAGAGCCAGAACGAGGGCAGCGCCACCGGCGAAGAACTGAGACATCGTGGGATTGAACTTTTATGTCGTCGTCAAAGGCGACGGCGAGCGCTCTCAAAAGCGATCCCTACAGTAACGGCGGACCTTTTTGGCTTTGGCCATCGCCATGACTGGAGATTTCGTCGCCGCCTGGATGCCCTCCGTGTTCGTGCCCCTGGTGGGAATCATGGGCCCGGCCGTGGCCATGGCGCTGCTCTTCAACGTGATCGAAGCCAGCGACTGAGTCGCTCCCCCTGCGTCCAGCTCCGTCCTTCCGATTCCTCCCATGACCGTGACCCCCGTCGCCGATCCAACCGTCGGCAACCTGGCCACTCCGGTGAACAGCAGCTATTTCGCCAAGGCCTTCCTCAACGCGCTACCCGCCTACCGCCCCGCCCTCTCCCCCAACCGTCGCGGACTGGAAGTGGGCATGGCCCATGGCTTCTTCCTCTATGGCCCCTTTGCGGTCTGCGGTCCTCTGCGCAACACCGATTACGCCGCTACTGCCGGCCTCCTGGCTGCCATCGGTCTCGTGTCGATCCTCACCGTGTGCCTGTCGATCTACGGCACCGCCGGTCATGGCCCGAACGTGCAGCCCGCTGACGCCACGATCGACAATCCTCCCGCCGATCTGTTCACCAAGGCTGGCTGGGCTGAATTCGCCAGTGGCTTCTGGCTGGGTGGCTGCGGCGGCGCCGCCTTCGCCTGGTTCCTGACCGGCACCGCCATCGTGGCCCCGCTGGTGAACATTGCCGGTGGTGTCTGGAGCGTCGGCTGAGTCTTCAGGCCAACCTCCGGACTGAACCCGTCACAACCTCATCGCCCCGGCTGAACGGCACGCCGTCCATCCGGGGCTTTGTGCTGCCAGGATCTGGCGGCTTCTTCAGCAGGACCCGCCTTGCGGTCGATTTCCCAGCCGTTTCTGCGCCGACCGGTCTTCACGATCGTGTGCAGCCTGCTTGTGCTGCTCGCAGGGTTGGTGGCCCTGGTGGGATTGGGTCTGGAGGACCTTCCCCAACTGGCGCCAACGCGCGTGAGCGTGAGCGCCACCTTCCCGGCCGCAGGACCAGAGGTGGTGGAGCAGAGCGTGACCGCGGTGCTCGAGAAACAACTCAATGGCCTCGAAGGCCTGGAGAGCATGAGCTCCAGCAGCCGCCAGGGGGGCGCCAGCATCAACCTGCGCTTTGAAAGCGGCGATCCCGAGCTCAACGCGATCAAGGTGCAGAACGAGGTGAACCTGGCGAACCGACGCCTGCCTCAGCCCGTCACGCGTCAGGGGTTGAGCGTGAGCCGCTCCTCCGATGACATTCTCTTGATCCTGGGCTTCAGCGCTCCGAAGGGTGTGTATGCCCCCACCTTCATCGGCGGCTGGCTCGACCAGAGCCTGCGCGAGTCATTGCGCAGCACCCCGGGCGTGGGCGACATCCGTGTGTTCGGCGGCAGTGAGCTGGCCTTTCGGCTCTGGCTCAATGCCGACCAGCTGGAGCAATACGACCTCACCAGCAACGACATCACCACGGCCCTGGCCGAACAGAACGTGCTGGCCGCCCTGGGCAGCCTCGGCGAAGCGCCGGCACCAACCGGTCAGGTGTTCAGCCTGCCGGTGGATGCGGAGGGGCGCCTGCTGAGCCAGGCCGAGTTCGAGGCGATGGTGGTGAAGCGCAGTGGCAGCGGCGGTTTGGTGCGCCTCAGGGATGTGGGCCGGGTGGAACTCGGCAAGGAGAACTACGGAAGCAGCGCCATGAACCTCCAGGGTGAGAGCGCTGTGGCCGTGGGCATTTTCCAGCGGGATGGCGCCAATGCGCTGGAGGTGAGCCGGGCGGTGCAGGCGGAGCTGGCGAAGCTGCAGGAAAGCTTCCCGCCTGGTCTCACCATGCAGGTGATCGTGGATGTGGCCGAAACCGTGCAGGCCAACCTCGATCGCACCACCGACACCCTGCGCGATGCCGTGCTGCTGGTGCTTGTGGTGCTGGTGCTGTTTCTCGGCCGCTGGCGCCTGGCGATGATCCCCGGCATCGCCGTGCCCGTGGCCCTGATCGGCAGCCTGGTGATCGTGAAACTCAGCGGCTCGAACCTCAACAGTCTGATCCTGTTCGGCCTGGTGCTCGCCACCGGGATCGTGGTGGATGACGCCATTGTGGTGAGTGAAGACATCGCCGGACGCATCGAACGGGGGGCCGAACCTCAGGGCGCCGCCGAAGATGCCATGGCCGAACTCGCCGGTGCCGTGATCGCCACCTCCCTGGTGCTGGCCGCGGTGTTCGTGCCGGTGCTGCTGATTCCGGGCTCGATCGGCCGCCTCTATCAGCCAATCGCATTGGCCATCACCGGCGCCATTCTGTTCTCCACCTTCAACGCCCTCACCTTCACACCGATGGCCTGTGCCCGGGTGCTGGGGCCTGGGGGCGGTCGCTTGCCTGGACCGTTGAAGCGTTTGAGCGCCTCCCTCCGCAACGGGATGAGCCGCACCCAGGAGACCTATGGCCGCGTCCTGGCCACCTGGCTGCCCCGCGGCCGGCTGGTGATCGGGTTGCTGCTGGCCGGGCTGGTGATCACGGGGCTCGGACTAACGACCATGCCCACCGCCTTCATCCCCGACGAAGACCAGGGTCAGGTTCGTGGCTATTTCACCCTGCCCGATGGCGCCAGCCTGGAACGCACCGAGGCGGTGATGGACCAGATCCGGCAAGTGGTGGCCGACGACCCTCTGATCCGCACCGGCAACTTCTATGCCGGTCGCTCCTTCGGCCAGAGCGGCGAAGACCTGGGCTCGTTTTATCTCAGGCTGGTGCCGCTCAAGGAACGTCCGGGCCAGGATCAGAGCAGTGAAGCGGTGAAAGACCGCCTGAACGAGGCGCTGAAACGACGCATCAGCGATGCCCGTGTGATCGTGACCACACCCCCCACCGTGCGGGGCTTCAGCAGTGAGGCAGGTCTGCAGCTGGAACTGCTCGATCGCAGCGCCGGTCAGCTCAGCCTGAAGGACTTTGAAGAGCAAGCTCAGCGCTTCATCCGCGCCGCCGAAGCCACCGGTCAGTTCGAGCGGGTGAGCACCCGCTTTGATGCCAGCTCACCGCGCTGGCGGCTGCAGATCGATCGCAGTCAGATGGCGGCCCTGGATCTCCCGGTGGGGCAGACCCTGCGGGACATCGGCACGGCGATCGGGGGGCGCTACATCGACGACACCTTCGAAGGCGGCCAGATCCGCTCGATCTACCTGCAGCTCGATGGCGATGAGCGCGCCAATCCAGGCGATCTCACCGGCTTGATGGTGCGCAACCGCAAGGGGGAGCTGGTGTCGGTCGCCAATGTGGCGCGACTGGAACGGGCGGAGGGAGCCAACAGCATCGCCCACTACAACCAGAGTCGCTCGATCAGCATCACGGCGATTCCGGCTGATGGCGTGAGCAGCGGCCAGGCGATCGACCTGCTGGAAGCGATCAGCGACCGCACCGGCGGCAGCAGCCTCGGCCTTGCCTTCACCGGCCTGGCCAACGAGGAAACCAAGGCTGAAGACGTGTCGTGGATTCTGTTCAGCCTGGGGATTCTGGTGGTGTATCTGCTGCTGGCAGGGCTCTACGAAAGTTTCCTCGACCCGCTGATCATCCTGCTCACGGTGCCCTTGGCCCTGCTCGGCGCCCTGATCGGATTGAAGCTGCGGGGCCTGCCGCTCGACGTGTATGGCCAGATGGGCATGTTGGTGCTGGTGAGCCTGGCCGCCAAAAACGGCATCCTGATCGTGGAATTCGCCAACCAGCGCCTGGAGCAGGGGATGGCCTTGCTGGAAGCGATCGAAGGGGCAGCCATCAACCGGATGCGCCCGATCCTGCTCACCGCCGTCACCTCCCTGGCGGGATTCCTGCCCCTCTTACTGGCCAGCGGCACCGGCTCCGCCAGCCGAATCAGTATCGGCACGGTGGTGTTCAGTGGCCTGCTGGTGTCGACGCTGCTGTCGCTGTTTGTGGTGCCGGCGATGTATCTGCTGCTGAAGCGCTGGCGCGGTGTGCGGCCGGAGCCTGTTCCGCAGCTGGATGGCTGAACCAAACGGCCACCATGACGACCGAATGCTGACGCTCTGATCCTTAGGCTTTCGGCAACATTTCGTGACGGAGCCCCGATGCCATGGTGAGAAGCAGAGCCAGAACCAGCCCGTCATCGGAGCAGGCGCAGTTCTTCTCCTATGCCGAAGCAGCCAATCCGATCCGCAGCGGCCTGACCAGTCCGATTCCCTATCGCAGCTTCTCGCCGGCCTTCTTCCAGGAGGCGGGCAGCGCCGTGATGGCTCTCGACCTCAGCCAGGAGCTGGGCTGCGACGGGCCTGCGACGGGCCCGGCGCTCTGCGCCAGTTTCGTGCGCCTCGATCACGGTGATCTGCGCACAGGGGCGACCGCCACGAGTCAGCTGTTCTTCGTGGCCGAAGGCGAAGGCGAGACCGAGGCCTGCGGCGTTCATTACCACTGGAGCAAGGGCGACATGCTCGTGCTGCCGGCGGGAGGTGATGCCGTGCATACGAGTGATGGCCGTGCCGGCCTCTACTGGGTGCATGACGCTCCCCTGCTGCGGCATCTCGGCGTGATCCCCAGCGAAGCCCGCTTCGCCCCCACCTTCTACAGCCATCACGACAGCCAGAGGCACCTCGCCGAGATTGCCGCCAGTCCGAGCGGTGCCAGGGCGAATCGGGTGAGCATCCTCATGGGCAACAGCGCCTTTCCCCAGTCGCGCACCGTGAGCCACACGCTCTGGGCCATGCTCGGGATTCTGCCGGCGGGTCAGGTGCAGAAACCGCACCGGCACCAATCGATCGCCCTCGATTTCGCGGTGGCCTGCCAACCGGGCTGTTACACCCTGATCGGCACCGAGCTGAATCCGGATGGAACCATCCGCAATCCCCACCGGGAAGACTGGGTGGAGGGCGCCGCCTTCGTGACACCGCCGGGCTACTGGCATTCGCACCACAACGACTCAGGCGCCGATGCCTATGTGCTGCCGATTCAGGATGCCGGCCTGCACACTTACCTGCGCACCCTCGACATCACCTTCAGCGCCTGAATCAGCGCCGCAGTCGTCGCAGACTGGCCGACTGCCAGGCGCCACTGCCGTCGTACCGGCGAATCAGGTGCTCCAACTGGTCAGGGCCCGGTTTCCACCAGGCCTCCACCAGGAAGGCCTGGCGATGGCTCACCTGCTCCGGCACACGAAAACCACCGGCGTCGGGCAACCAGCGGACGCCTGCAAGATCGGCCGGTTCGATCGTGGTCGTGATGGCCTGAAGGCTGGGGTCCGGCCAGTCCGCGCTGATCGTGGCCTCCTCTCCCTGCCAGGAGCCGAGCAACTGCTCGGCCGCAAGGGGGGGCTGCTCCTCAGTCGCCGTGCCGGCACGGAACTCGCGAATCAGCACCGAGCGTTCAAATCTGCCCGCCTCGCTGTAAAGAATCACCAGACGATGGCGCCGGTCGCCGGCGATGAAGCCGAATTCGCCACCGAAGGCCGTTCCGGGCGCCAACTGCTGGGACCCTTTGCAGAACGTTCCGGAAGGAAAGAACACCACCTGCTTACCAAGGGTGCGGTAGTCCTGCTGCATGGCGCTGCTCGGCGCGCCGCGCTCCGCCGCCGGGCCTGACAGCGCCGCGTCCTCCCAGCGCTGCAACCCGAAGCGCACCAGACGCGCATCGTCTCCCTGCTCCAAGGTGAGAATCGAGGAGGTGCGTGACTGCTGCCGCTGCTGGGAATCAAGCGACGCAAACGTACCGTGCCACTCGCCGAGGTTGCGCAGGAAGTTGTCCCACTGACTGGTCATCCGATCGCGGCCGCAGAGGGCGGATCCTATGGCCACACCAGAGCCACAGTCGCCATAAAAAAACCCCGCCCGGTGAACCGGACGGGGTGGATGAACGACTCACTGGTTGGCGAGTCAAGCGTCTGACAATCAGCCGAACTTGCCAGAGGTGGAAGCGATCAGGAAGGCGGCGTACGTGAGGATGTAGCCGATCGTGAAGTGGGCAAGACCCACCACACGAGCCTGAACGATCGACAGAGCCACAGGCTTGTCGCGCCAGCCCACCAGGTTGGCCAGAGGCGTGCGCTGATGAGCCCAGACGATGGTCTCGATCAGCTCCTGCCAATAACCACGCCAGGAGATCAGGAACATGAAGCCGGTCGCCCACACCAGGTGGCCGAACAGGAACATCCAGGCCCAGACGGCGAGGTTGTTGCTGCCGAAGGGGTTGTAACCGTTGATCAGCTGGGAGCTGTTGAGCCACAGGTAATCGCGGAACCAGCCCATCAGATAGGTGCTGGACTCATTGAACTGAGCCACGTTGCCCTGCCAGATGGCGAGGTGCTTCCAGTGCCAGTAGAAGGTGACCCAACCCACGGTGTTCAGAGCCCAGAAGACGGCCAGATAGAAGGCGTCCCAGGCGGAGATGTCGCAGGTGCCGCCACGGCCGGGGCCGTCGCAGGGGAAGGAGTAGCCGAAGTCCTTTTTGTCGGGCATCAGCTTGGAGCCACGGGCATCCAGGGCGCCTTTCACCAGGATCAGGGTCGTGGTGTGCAGGCCCAGGGCGATGGCGTGGTGCACCAGGAAGTCACCAGGACCGATCGGCAGGAACAGATCGTTGCCACCGCTGTTGATGGCATCCATCCAGCCACCCATGTAAGCCGCGTTGGCATTGGCGGCCACACCGCCGGCGTTGGAGAGCAGCACGTCGAAGCCATACATCGCCTTGCCGGAAGCGGCCTGGACGAACTGGGCGAAGACGGGCTCCACCAGGATCTGCTTCTCGGGAGTCCCGAACGCCACCACCACATCGTTGTGGACGTAGAGGCCGAGGGTGTGGAAACCGAGGAACAGAGACACCCAGCTCAGGTGGCTGATGATCGCTTCCTTGTGCTCGAGCATCCGCGCCAGAACATTGTTCTTGTTGGCCTCGGGGTCGTAGTCACGGATGAAGAAGATCGCACCGTGGGCGAAGGCACCGCACATCAGGAAGATGGCGATGTACTGGTGGTGGGTGTAGAGCGCTGCCTGGGTGGTGTAGTCCTTCGCGATGAAGGCATACGACGGCATCGCATACATGTGCTGCGCCACCAGACTGGTGACCACGCCCAGGGAGGCGAGGGCCAGGCCGAGCTGGAAGTGCAGGCTGTTGTTGATGGTGTCGTAGAGACCCTTGTGGCCGGCTCCCAGGTCACCAGGGGTGCCCTTGGGGGGATTGTGGGCTTCGAGGATCTCGCGGATGGAGTGACCGATCCCGAAGTTGGTCCGGTACATGTGGCCGGCGATCACGAAGATCACGCCGATGGCCAGATGGTGATGGGCGATGTCGGTGAGCCAGAGGGCTTCCGTCTGGGGGTGGAAACCACCCAGGAAGGTCAGGATCGCCGTGCCCGAACCCTCGGCGGTGCCGAACACCTGACCCATGGTGTCGGGGTTCTGGGCATACACACCCCAGTTGCCGGTGAAGAAGGGGCCCAGACCGGCGGGGTGGGGCATCACGTTGAGGAAGTTGTCCCAACCCACGTGCTGACCGCGGGACTCCGGAATGGCCACGTGAACCAGGTGACCGGTCCAGGCGATGGAGCTGAAGCCGAAGAGAACGGCCAGGTGGTGGTTGAGGCGTGATTCAGCGTTCTTGAACCAGGCCAGGGAGGGACGGAACTTGGGCTGCAGATGCAACCAGCCGGCGAAGAGAGCCCAGGCCGACAGGATCATCATGAAGATGGAACCCTGATACAGCTCGGCGTTGGTCTTCATGCCGATTGTGTAGAACCAGTGATACAGGCCTGAGTAGGCGATGTTCACCGGGGAGGACGCACCCGCCTGGGTGAAGGCGTCAATCGCGCCCTGACCGAAGTGGGGATCCCAGATTGCGTGAGCGATGGGGCGCACGTGCAGGGGGTCGGCGACCCACTGCTCGAAGTTGCCCTGCCAGGCGATATGGAACAGGTTGCCCGAAACCCAGAGGCCGATGATCGCCAGGTGACCGAAATGGGTGGAGAAGAGCTTCTGATAAAGCTTCTCCTCCGTCATTCCGTCATGGCTCTCGAAGTCGTGAGCCGTGGCGATGCCGTACCAGATACGGCGGGTTGTCGGGTCCTGTGCCAGACCCTGGCTGAACGAAGGAAATTTCGTTGCCATTAGGGAAAAGACAGGTGGAGATCAGCCGACCACAAGGATGTGGGCGTGGAAGAAGGCCCAGGTGGTCGCAATACCGCCCAGGAGGTAATGGGCAACACCCACGGCACGGCCCTGGGTGATGGACAGCGCACGGGGCTGGATGGCCGGAGCCACTTTCAGCTTGTTGTGAGCCCAGACGATGGACTCGATCAGCTCCTGCCAGTAGCCGCGGCCGCTGAACAGGAACATCAGGCTGAAGGCCCAGACGAAGTGGGCACCCAGGAACATCAGGCCATAGGCGCTGGTGTTGGAGCCGTAGCTGTTGATCACCTGTGCGGCCTGAGCCCACAGGAAGTCACGCAACCAACCGTTGATGGTGATGGCGCTGTTGGCGAAGTTGCCGTTGGTGATGTGCTGGACGGAACCGTCGGCATTCACCGTGCCCCACACATCGCTCTGCATCTTCCAGCTGAAGTGGAAGATCACGATGGAGAGGGAGTTGTACATCCAGAACAGACCCAGGAACACGTGGTCCCAGGCGGACACCTGACAGGTGCCACCGCGACCGGGGCCATCGCAGGGGAAGCGGAAGCCCAGGTTGGCCTTGTCGGGGATGAGGCGGGAGCTGCGGGCGTAGAGCACACCCTTCAGCAGGATCAGCACCGTCACGTGAATCGTGAAGGCGTGGATGTGGTGCACCATGAAATCAGCGGT
The DNA here is from genome assembly GCA_937930135.1 of uncultured Synechococcus sp. Taxonomy (GTDB): domain Bacteria; phylum Cyanobacteriota; class Cyanobacteriia; order PCC-6307; family Cyanobiaceae; genus Synechococcus_C. The sequence continues at coordinate 11,792 of CALGVO010000144.1, forward strand.
GCCCAGAGGAATCGGGGCAGCGGCGACCTTGCCGCCAACGGCGACGACGGTGCCGTTGAAGACTTCACTGACGCTGGAGAGCGCGTTGGGTGCGGTGCTGCCGGCGGCAGCAGCGTGCAGACCCTGGATCCACTGCGCGAAGACAGGCTTCAGCTGGATCGCCGAGTCGCTGAACATGTCCTGGGGACGACCCAGGGCACGCATGGTGTCGTTGTGGATATAGAGACCGAAGCTGTGGAAGCCCAGCCAGATGCAGACCCAGTTGAGATGGCTGATCAGGGCATCGCGGGCCTTGAGCACCCGATCGAGCACGTTGTCCACATGCTTGGCGGGGTCGTAGTCGCGGATCATCGCGATCGCGCCATGGGCGGCCGCACCCACGACCAGGAAGCCACCGATCCACATGTGGTGGGTGAACAGACCGATCTGGGTCGGGTAATCGATCGCCATGTACGGATAGGGAGGCATCGCGTACATGTGCTGGGCCACGATGATGCTCAGGGAGCCGAGCATCGCCAGGTTCACGGCCAGCTGAGCGTGCCAGCTGGTGGTCATGAACTCGAACAGGCCGTCATGGCCCTTGGTGGCGGGGAACAGCAGGGGGTCGCCCTTCTGGCCCTCGAGAATCTCCTTGATGGAGTGACCGATTCCCCAGTTGGTGCGGTACATGTGACCGGCCACGATGAACAACACCGCGATGGCCAGGTGGTGATGGGCGATGTCGCTCATCCACATGCTGCCGGTGACGGGGTTCACGCCACCCTTGAAGGTGAGGAAGTCGCTGTAGGCAGCCCAATCGCCGCGGAAGAAAGCACCGATGCCAGCGCTGAATCCCGGATAGAGCTGAGCCAGCAGATCCTGGTTGAAGAATTCGTGAGGCAGGGGGATGTCTGCCACTGAAGCGATGGTCTTGCCGTTGAGCACCAGCGGTTGGCCGGCGTCGATGGCATCCATCAACTTGGTGGTGGGCAGAGACACGTGCAGGAGGTGCCCGGTCCAGGAGAGGGAGCCCAGACCCAGCAGACCAGCCAGGTGGTGGTTGAGCATCGACTCAACGTTCTGGAACCACTCGAGCTTTGGCGCTGCTTTGTGGTAGTGGAAAACACCGGCGTTCAGCATCAGGCCGGCCATCACCAGAGCGCCGATGGCCAGAGACATCAGCTGGGTCTCGTTGGTGATGCCCCAGGCACGCCAGACATGGAAGAGACCGGAGGTGATCTGGATGCCCTGGAAACCGGCACCCATGTCGCCATTGAGGATTTCCTGGCCGAACACCGGCCACACCACCTGAGCACTGGGCTTCACGTGGGTGGGATCGGCGAGCCAGCCGGAGAAGTTGGAAAAGCGGGCGCCATGGAAAAAAGCGCCGCTCAGCCAGATGAAGATCACGGCCAGATGGCCGAAATGAGCACTGAAGATCTTCCGAGAGACCTCCTCAAGGTCGCTCGTGTGGCTGTCGAAATCGTGAGCGTTGGCGTGGAGGTTCCAAACCCAGGTGGTGGTTTTGGGACCTTTCGCGAGGGCTCGGTCGAAATGCCCGGGCTTGCCGAACAGTTCAAAGGTCGCCGGATTGTTGACCTTTTCGACCTGGCTCTTCGCGGTGCTCCCACGCTCTGGTGGGCTGATGGTCATCGAGTCGTTCCTCGAGGGACGGGATCGAGGTGGTGGGCCACCCCTCCGGCAAACCGAATGGCTCGCCGGGGCCCCGGGCACAGCTCAGCAGAGCGTCACCGCACCCGGGCGCCAGTGGTTGCCAGGAACAGAAATCCCTGACTCTCACTGGAGCATTGGGCCCCAAGGAGGGGACCGCTGGCGGAAGCATAGAGGCGAAGATCCATCTCCTGACTCAGGAGTTACAAAGGTTCAATCCCGCCGCGAACCAGTCGTGACAGGGGGTCTGGCGGCAAGTGATTAACAACGAACCCGTGAAACTTTGCGGTCTTTCCGCACGTGCTGACGCGAATCTTTTCGCCCTGACTAACACAAACAGCGGCGGGTGGGCGGCGCTGCCGGTGAGCTTCAGAATGCCCTTCATCCGCCGCATCGTCCATGGGGCCTCCGGCTCTGCGCCGTCTGATGACGGTTCTGCTCTGCGCCTGCATCACGCTGAGCTGGACCTGCCCGGTTGACGCCCTGTCCCTCCCCTGGTCCAAGACGACCGCGGGCGATGGAGCGAGCCTGGTGATCCCGGCCGCCAGCGGCAAGCTGCAGGAGGTTGCCGCACCCGGCGCCGTCCAGCAGCTGCAGCGTCGCCTCGACGGCCGGCGACCCCGGCTGACTCTGGTGAGTCCGCCAGACGGAGCGGTGCTCCGTGAGGCCTCCTGGACCCTGACCCTGCAGGTCGAGGACTGGCCGGTCAACGTTGATCCGGACCTGGGCCCCGGCGCCCACATCGCCCTGCAGATCGACGGAGAACCTCCCCAACGCTTCAGCCATCTCCGCGATGGGCGGATCCAGGTCACCTTGCCGGCGCTCAACCCGGGCAGCCATCGGCTCACGGCCTACGCCGCCACTCCATGGGGAGAGGCGGTCAAACTCCCCGGTGCCAGCCTGCAGTGGCGACTGCACCAGATTCAATCCCTGCCCAACACCCAGCCCGGCCCCGAGGATCCCTGGCTGGTGCTGGTCAGTCCCTCTGAACTGAGCCGCGGCCAACCCCTGCTTCTCGACTGGCTGGTGTGGAATGCCCCTTTGCAGAACCTGCGCGAGGGGGATGGGCGCTGGCGCCTGCGACTCACCCTCAACGGCGACAGCGTTCTGTTGGACCAGCAGCAGGCCCTTTGGTTGCAGGCCAGGGGAAGCGGAACCCAGGCCGTGCAGATGGAGCTGCTGGATGGTCTCGGAGAACCGATCACGCCCGTGTTCAACAACCAGTTGCGCGCCACACCACAGGGTTCAGAGCAGGCACCCATCTGGTTGCAAGACCAGCTGAGCGACAACCAACTCGCACGCCTGCTGGGCGAGACCCCGGCACCAGCAGAACCAGAGCCAGAACCA
>CALGVO010000145.1 GCA_937930135.1 uncultured Synechococcus sp.
TTAATGCGGCAAATTCAGCTCGATGGCGCTCCAGCAGCCACACAGGGCTCGCGAACAGACAGGCGATCAGCACCAGGCCAAGGAAAATGAAGATCACCTCTTTGGAGAGGATGATGTGCAGTAGCTGGAGCGCCGTCGATTCTTCCTTCTCCAGTGTGTAGAGCTTCAGACTGCTGCTGGTCGTGGGGAAAGAGAAATGAAAGGATTTGCTGCGATTTTCATTGATCAGCACCCCCGAGATGCCCACGTCGGCGTCTCCGGAGCGGATCGCGGCAAGCAGTGCCTTGAAGCTTGGTGCCTTCTTGATTTCGTAGGGGATCTGACGCGTTTCGGCGACCATGCGCCAGAGGTCAATCTCCAGCCCTGCTGGCACTCCCTTCTCATCCATGGCGAAGGGAGGGTTGGGAAACCAGATCACCCGCACCGGCGGCGCTGGCGGCTGCTCGGGTATCCACTCCTGAGCGCGCAATGATCCCCCCAGCAGGCTGAACGCCACGGCTCCGCAGCTCAACAGCGTTGGCAGGCGAAGACCCCAGCCGGGTTGGGCGCGTTGTGCCATTGCTTGTCAGCCCTCCGGTAGCCGCGGACACGCCGCCACCAGCTTTCGGGTGATCGCCGCATCGGGTGCACGCAGCAGCTGATCCCCGGGGCCTTCCTCCACGATTTTGCCTTTGTCGAGCACGATCACCCGGTGGCAGAAGCCGCTGGCCACCGACAGGTCGTGGGTGATGAAGATCAGGGCCAGACCCAGGCGTTGCTGCAGCGCCCGCAACAGGCCGAGCACCTCCGCCTGAATCTCGGCATCGAGCATGCTCACGCTTTCATCACAGATCAGCACCTGCGGTTCGAGGGCGAGGGCACGGGCGATCGCCACCCGCTGTTGCTGCCCACCCGAGAGCTGCCGGGGCCGGCGGTTCTGAAACTCTTCGGCTGGAGTCAGGCCCACCAGCTCCAGCAGCTCCCGGGCCCGTTCGCGGGCGGCTGACGTGCTGGCCAGCCGATGGATCAGGAGCGGATCGGCGATCGCTTCCCCCACCGGCATGGCCGGGTTGAGGCAGGCGAGCGGGTCCTGAAACACCATCTGAAGGGAGCGTCGGGCTGCTCGCTCCCGCTCCCCCTGCAGGCGCAACAGATCCTCACCCTTGAGCAACACCCGCCCACCTCGAATCGGGTTCAGGCCCATGAGGGCGCGGCAGAGCGTGCTTTTGCCACAACCGGAGCCGCCCACCACCCCCAGGGATTCGCCGGCCTGCAGCGCAAAGCTCACCCCATCCACCGCTTTCAGCCAGGTGGGCGACCAGGGAGGTCCTCCCAGGTTGTGCCAGCAACGTAGGTTCTCCACCCGCAGCAGCAGCCGGCTCTCCGGAGCCTTGGGCGTTGCTCCCCCCTCCCGCAGGCGAGCAGCCGCCACCAGGCGCCGGCCCACGTCGGACTGGGGCTGCGTCAGCACCGCCTGGCTGCTGCTGAGCTCGGCCACCCGGCCCTGATCCAGCACCGCCATCCGCTCGCACCAGCGGTGGGCCATCGCCAGGTCATGGCTGATCAGCAGCAGGGCACTTCCCCGCTCCGCACAGAGGCCCTGCAGCACGCCCATCACCTGGTTCGCCACGGCCACATCGAGGCTGGTGGTGGGCTCATCGGCGATCACCAGCGGCGGATCAAGGGCGATGGCCAGGGCGATCGCCAGACGCTGCCGCATGCCACCGCTGAATTCATGCGGGTAGGCGCTGAAGCGCTCGGCACCGATGCCCACCGCCTCCAGCAACTGTTCCGCCCGTTCTCGCTTGTCGGTAGCCGACCATGTCGTCCTGTGGGCGCTGAGGGTGTCGGTCAGGTGACGCCCCACGGTCATCAGCGGGTTCAGTCGTGTCATCGGATCCTGAAACACCAGGCCCACCACCTCACCACGCAGTCGGCGCAGGGCGCTGCGGCTCAGTTGGCGCGGATCCTGTCCGCGCAGGCGAAGGCCACCCCGGCATTGGCTGCCCGTGGGCAGCAACTGGAGTACCGCTCGCGCCACCGTGCTTTTACCGCAGCCGGACGGGCCCACCAGGGCAAGCCGCTCCCCTTGCGCCAGCTGCAGATCCAACCCATCGAGGGTCCAGCGTTCGCTGCCTGGGTAACGCAATTGCAGCTGGTCCAGCTCCAGCACCGCTGCCGCCGGGGTGGACATCAAGGGGAGCACGGGGGCACCTGAGTCAATACCATGAATTAACCCCGCCGGGTTGGATGCTGAACGTCACCTCTGCGCCGGAACAGCCCCAGACCGATGCGGTCCGTGCTGCAGAGCCCTGCGACCAGCCTGTGCAGCGCGTGCATCCGATTCGCACGATCGAGGATTACGGCATCGATCTGCCCGACTGGCTGCGGGAGTGCCTCACCCATGTGCCCCCCGGCGAGGGCTACAGCTGTCCAACCGATCCGGAGGCGTTGCTGGCGGCGGCATTCGATTTCGCCTTCCAGCTGCATCAGGGCCAGTTCCGTGCCAGTGGTGACCCTTACATCGTGCACCCGGTGGCGGTCGCCGATCTGCTCCGCGACATCGGCGCCAGTGCCCCGGTGATCGCCGCCGGCTTCCTCCACGATGTGGTGGAAGATACCGACCTCACCCCCGCCCAGCTCGAGAGTCACTTCGGTGCGGAAGTGCGGGAGCTGGTGGAGGGGGTCACCAAGCTGGGTGGGCTCCACTTCACCAATCGCACCGAAGCCCAGGCCGAGAACCTGCGCAAGATGTTTCTGGCCATGGCCAGTGACATCCGTGTGGTGCTGGTGAAGCTGGCCGATCGGTTGCACAACATGCGCACCCTGGGGGCGCTGAAGGAAGAGAAACGCCAGCGCATCGCCCGGGAAACGCGGGAGATCTACGCCCCCCTGGCCAACCGTCTGGGCATTGGTCGCTTCAAGTGGGAGCTCGAAGATCTCGCGTTCAAGCTTCTGGAACCCGACGCGTTCCGCGAGATTCAGCAGGAGGTGGCCACCAAGCGCAGCGAGCGGGAGGAACGGCTCGGTGTCACCGTCAAGCTGCTGAGCGACCGTCTGGCAGCGGTGGGCCTCGACAGCTGTGAGGTGAGCGGCAGGCCGAAGCACCTCTTTGGCATCTGGAGCAAGATGCAGCGGCAGCAGAAGGCGTTCCACGAGATCTACGACGTGGCGGCGCTGCGGATCCTTACGCCCAACGTGGAGAGTTGCTATCGGGCGCTGGCGGTGGTGCACGACACCTTTCGGCCCATTCCCGGACGCTTCAAGGACTACATCGGTCTGCCCAAACCGAATGGCTATCAGTCGTTGCACACGGCTGTGATCGGTCGGCACCGACCGATTGAAGTGCAGATCCGCACCCTGGAGATGCATCAGGTGGCCGAATTCGGCATTGCGGCCCACTGGAAATACAAGGAGGGCGGCTCGCCGGCTGCAGGAGGCGACACCGAACGCTTCAACTGGTTGCGGCAACTGGTCGACTGGCAGCAGGAGGGTGGCGCCGATGACCACAACGACTACCTCGCCTCGATCAAAGAAGACCTGTTCGATGAGGAGGTGTTCGTGTTCACCCCGAAGGGGGATGTGGTGGGCCTCCGTAAGGGATCAACAGCTGTGGATTTTGCCTATCGCATCCATTCCGAAGTGGGAAACCACTGCCATGGCGCGCGCATCAACGATCGCCTTTCCCCGTTGTCGACCCCTCTGCAAAATGGCGACTTCGTCACGATCCTCACCAGCAAAACAGCCCATCCCAGCCTCGATTGGCTGAATTTCGTTGCCACACCCACCGCTCGCAACCGCATCCGCCAGTGGTACAAACGGAGCCATCGGGATGAAACGATCCAGCGGGGCAAGGATCTGTTGGAGAAGGAGCTGGGCCGCAATGGATTCGATGCCTTGTTGCACAGCGACGCGATGACGCGGGTGGCCGAGCGTTGCAATCTCCACAGCACGGATGATCTGTTGGCGGCCCTGGGGTTTGGTGCGGTCACGCTGCATCAGGTGCTCAATCGCCTGCGGGAGGAAATCCGCCTGCAGACCGCGGCGGCGGCCCAGCCCCTCAGCAATGAGGATGTGGCGCGTCGCTTGGTGGAGCAGGCGGAAGCGTCGTCTCCCCGCCAATCCCAGGGATCCACGGTGCCGATTCTCGGCGTGGAAGGACTCGACTACAGGCTCGGTGGGTGTTGCAGCCCCTTGCCGGGTGAAGCGATTGTGGGCACGGTGGCGCTTGGCAATCACGGCATCACCATTCACCGGCAGGAATGCGCCAATGTGGAGGCGATTCCCAGTGAACGTCGTCTGCCGGTGAGCTGGAATCCTGCGGTGGCTCGCCATGGTCAGCGCTTCCCGGCCCAGTTGCGCATCGAGGTGATCGATCGCGTCGGCATTCTCAAAGACATCCTCATGCGTCTGTCCGATGGTTCGATCAACGTGAGTGATGCCCGGGTGAAAACCGCTTACGACAAACCGGCCCGGATTGATCTGCGGGTGGAGATCAGCAGCGTTGAGCAGTTGCAGCGCACCATGGCGCAGATCCGCTCCATGGCCGATGTGCTCGACATCGCCCGCACCGGGCAGAGCTGACCGCAGGCATGA
>CALGVO010000146.1 GCA_937930135.1 uncultured Synechococcus sp.
CTGGAACGGCTGCTGGATGACGGGCGCAAGCAAACGTTTCCGCGATCCAACCAAATCCTGGCTAGAATTGACAACTAGTCATGTCTCGCACTGCTGCGATGAATCAACGGCAGATATGCGGCAACTTGTTCCCCTGAAAATATCACGTAGCTTGCTCGGTGTTGCTGGCGTGTCATCATCGTGCCACCATCTTGAGCGTGTGCCCAGAAAAAATCGCTTGTTGGTTGTCAGTAATCATCGCAGTTTGTTTGATGCTCCTTTGTTGATGAGAGCGATCGGCCGACCGGTGCGATTCGTTTGTCATCACTACATGAGTCAAGTGCCACTCTTGCAGCAGGCCACAATGATAATGGGAGCTTTTCCGCTTGAGTCTGGTCAAGGTTGTCAGGCGTCATTCTTTCGCAAGTCGGCCAGGTTGTTGCACTCCAATCAGGTGGTTGGTGTGTTTCCCGAAGGCGCAGATCCGATGGTGCACGTCAAGAGCCCCCATCAGCTGAGCCCCTTCCACAGGGGTTTTGCCCACCTCGCCCTGAGAGTGCCGGTCGACGACCTTGCGATTCTTCCAGTGGCCATCGCTTCGAGGGATGAAAAGCTGAGAAAACTTGCACCGCTTGAATGGTTTCGGCATTTTGATCCGTCGGAAGCATTGTTTCAAGGCGATGGTTGGCATTCTGCGGTTATTTATCGTCATGTCGACATTTTCTTTGGCCAGCCTTTGCTGATCGATAAGGGCTTGAGATCCCAGTATCGGGGTCATGGCGGCGCCGCTGTTGTGAAGGAAATCACGCAAGTCTGTTGGAGCCAAATTGCTGACTTCTTGTCTCACGCATGCTGCTGAGGTGCTCGATTCCATGAACGCCAGTTCCAGGTTTATGCGGTTGATCTCTTTCACGCCAGGGTCGCCATCTCGGCCCTTGTTTATCTTTTTGCCGGGCATGGATGGCAGTGGACTTTCCCTGAAATCGCAGGTTGCGGGCCTTGCTTCGTATGTTGATATTCGCGGTCTATCCATACATCCAGACGATCGCTCAGGCTGGGACGAACTCACATTCCGGGTTGCTGCTTTGATCAGGAGGGAGAAGCAACTGCATCCTGGTCAATCGGTCACAGTATGCGGCGAATCGTTTGGAGGTTGTTTGGCATTGAGTCTGATCTCACGCTTTCCAGACCTGTGCGATCAGTTGATTCTTGTTAATCCCGCTTCATCAGCCCGACAACAGCCATGGATCCATGCCTGCAGTGCGTTGACTCAGCTGTTGCCTGCGCCGCTCTACCAACTCTCCACCCTCAGTCTCTGTGATCTGTTGATTGCATCCCACCGGGTCTGCAGAGCTCAAAGGCAGCGGCTGCTCGCCGCCATGCAGGCTGTCGGCCCCCAAAGTGCAGCCTGGAGATTGACATTGCTCAGGCAGTTTCGTCTCGAGGATCTTGCTATCGATCGCGTGCGTCAGCCTGTGTTGATCCTGGCATCAGGCGCAGACCGCCTCCTCCCTTCTCGAGGCGAGGCGTTGCGCTTGGCGCGATGTCTTTCCTGGGCAACAATCCGCGTGCTGCCGGAGAGCGGGCACGCCTGTCTTCTCGAGAGTCAGATCGATCTATCTGCCCTGTGGGCAGCCGCAGGACTGGCTGATGAACGGTCAGATCAGAGCGCCCCGTGCTTGGTTGACTGCCATCTCGCGGCTCCGGCTGATGACCGCCAGTTCCGTTCAACATAAGCAGACCACGCTGAGCCATCAGGTGCTGGGCGTCTGGGGCCTGGTGTCCTACACCGTGGAAGTGCAGGAGACCGGTGAAACCTTCGCGCCGATGGGTGCGCATCCCCTGGGGTATGTGATCTTCACCGCCGAAGGCCGGCTCTCCTTCACCCTCTCAGCTCAGGGGCGGCAACCTGCCAGCACGGCTCAGGAGCAAGCTGACCTGCTCAACAGCATGATCGCCTACACCGGCAGCTACCGGCTGGAGGGGGACCGCTGGATCACCCAGGTGGATGTGGCCTGGAACCCAGCCTGGGTTGGCACGGTCCAGACCCGTTACTACCGGGTGGAGAACGACCAGCTGATCGTCAGCACGCCCTGGCGGCTGATGCCGAACTGGCCGGAGAAGGGGATGACCCGCAGCATGGTGCGCTTTCAACGCTGTTGATCACTGACTGAACGTCCATACCCTCCACCCCCCGGTGTCTGCAGGCGAATCGCATCACCAGCGGCCAGGTCCAGCTGCACGGCACCTGGCAATGGCTGCTCCCTGCCATCGGCGGTGAGCAGGGTGTTGATCCCGCAGGCTCCCTCGCCACCGCCATTCAGGCCAAACGGTGGAACCCGACGGGAGCCACTGATCAGCGACAGCCGCATCGGTTCGAGAAAGCGCAGGGTGCGTTCCAGACCATCACCACCGCGCCACAGACCAGACCCACCGGACTCCGGCCGACGCGCGAAGCGTTCGAGGCGCACGGGATAGCGCTGTTCCAGCACCTCAGGATCCGTCAGGCGGGAATTGGTCATGTGGCTCTGCAGGCCCACCGACCCGTGGAAACCATGGCCCGCGCCGCCGCCGCCGGCAATGGTTTCGTAATACTGATGCTGAGCGTTGCCGAAGCTGAGGTTGTTCATCGTGCCCTGACTGGCCGCCTGCACGCCGAACGCGGCGAACAGCAGGTTGCACAGGGCCTGGGAGACCTCCACATTGCCTGCCACAACAGCGGCAGGGAAGCGCGGATTGAGCAGAGAGCCCGCCGGAACGATCAGATCCAGAGGCTCAAAACAGCCTTCGTTGAGCGGGATGTCGTCGTCCAGCAGGCAGCGGATCACGTAGAGCACACACGCCCTGGTCACCGCCAGCGGGGCGTTGAAATTGCTGCTCTGCTGCGGAGAACTGCCGCTGAAATCAAGCCGCAGCCGTTGTTGCTCGTGCAAAACACGCACCTGCACGGCCAGTGTGGCGCCGTCATCCAGCAGCAGCTTCCAGTCGCCGTTCGTCAGGCGCTTCAGCAGCCGACGCACGCAGCCGCTGGCATGGGCCTGCAGCCCCCGCATCTGCTCCTGAACCCGGCCCTGACCTTCTCGCTCCACCAGAGCCTGCAATCCGGAGACGCCAGCCTGATTGGCGGCCACCTGTGCCTGCAGATCGGCAAGCAGCTCCTCTGGGTTGCGCGGAGGAATCGTCACGTCAGCACAGGCAGCCCGCCAGCGCTCCCGCAGAATCTGCCCGTCGCGCACAAACAGCAGGTTGCGCAGCAGCAGCCCCTCTTCGGCGATGGTCTGGCTGAACGACGGCATCGAGCCAGGGCTGATCCCACCCACATCGGCATGGTGGCCCCGACTGGCCACAAAGAAATCGGGCTTGGACCCTCCACAGAACACGGGGGTGATTGCCGTGATGTCCGGCAGGTGGGTGCCGCCATGGAACGGGTCGTTGGTCAGCAGCGTGTCCCCGGCCCGCAACGGCTCGATGCGTCCTGCCTTCACCTGAGCCAGCAGGTCCCGGACGCTGTCCCCCATCGAACCGAGATGGACCGGAATATGGGGTGCATTGGCCACCAGGCCTCCCTGGCTGTCGAAGAGGGCGCAGGAGAAGTCAAGACGCTCCCGGATGTTCACCGAGCGGCTGCTCTGTCGCAGACGCTCACCCATCTGCTCGGCGATCGCCATGAAGCGATGACGAAACAACTCGCCTCGCACTGACGCAGGTTCCATCGCCAGCTGGGCGGTCACAGGCAGCTGCTCGCGCCGCAGCAGGAGAGAGGCACCCTCACCCTCATCCGGCTGGGCCGTCCAGCCCGGCTCCAGAACGATGCAGCCGGTGTCCTCCACGATCAGCGCCGGGCCTTGCAGCTGCTGGCCGCCATGCACAGACTCAAGCGCCACCAGCGGCACCTGCGTCCAGCCCCGTCCTCGCAGATGCATCGGCACCATGCGCCCTGTTGCCCGCGAGCCGCCAGTGCTGGAGTCAGCGCTCCCATTCCCAGGCTGAAATTGCTGGGCAGCGGTCACTTCGACCGTGAGCAGCTCGAGCACCAGGGCCGCATCGCTGGCGACGCAGTAACCGAATCGCTGTTGATGGTTCACCTGAAACGCGGTGAGCAAGGCATGGAGGTCCAGCCCTTCCCGCCAGGGCAGCGTCAGGGTCTGGTCGCTGCTTGCGTACCGCAGAGCCAACGCCACCTGAAGCTCCGCTCCTGCAGCGCCATCACCCTGCTCCTGCAGCTGCTGACGCGCCTCCTGCTCCAGCGACCACACGTGGCGTGGCAGCGCCTTGAGGAGGGCCTCGGTGAAGGGTTCGCCCCAATGCTGCTGCACCCGTCGGCGCTGACGGGCCTGCCCCATCCCATAAGCCGAAAGAACCCCAGCCATCGGATGCAGCAGCACCCTGTCGAGGTGCAGCTCCTCAGCCAGCCGACAGGCATGCTGCCCGCCGGCGCCGCCGTAGGACACGAGCACACCGCCGCGGATGTCCTGTCCACGGTGCAGTGAGACGCGTCGGATCGCATCGGCCATCCGCTCGATCGCCAGCAACAAGGCTCCTTCCGCCAACTGTTCAGGCGGCTGGCCAAGGTCTCCGGCCAGTCGCCCGAACAGCTGCTCCACCACAGCACGATCCGGTGGCTGATCGTTGTGGGCCCCGAACACGGCCGGGAAACGATCCAAGGGCAGGCGGCCCAACAGCAGGTTGGCATCGGTGATCGTCAGCGGGCCTCCGGCGCGATAGCAGGCCGGGCCAGGCCGGGCCCCCGCCGAACGAGGCCCCACGCGAAGGCGATCGCCATCCCTGTGGAGCACGGAGCCGCCACCGGCGGCGACCGTGGCGATCGACAGGCGCGGGGCCAGCAGCTGCAGGCCGGCGATCTCCGTGGTCTCCTGAATCTGATGCTGTGCTGGCGCATCGGCTGAGCCCACACAGAACACATCGGTGGAGGTGCCGCCCATGTCGAAGCCGAGAATGGGAACTCCTGTCAGACCGGCTGCCCTGGCGGCAGCGATCGCTCCGACCATTCCCGCCGCCGGTCCGGAGAGAATCGTGTCTTTGGCGAGCAGAGAACAAGGATCCTGCAGCGATCCGCTGGACGTCATCACCCGCAGGGGCGTTGCAGGCCCGAGGGCTTGCCTCACCTGGGTGAGATACCCCTGCAGCACCGGCGCCACCGCCCCTTCCACCAGCGCGGTCTGGCCTCGAGGCACCAGGCGCGGCATCGCACTCACCTCATGCGAGCAGGTGACCTGAGAGAAACCAAGCTCCAGCAGAAGCGCGGCACAGGCCCTTTCATGGCTGGGGTTGCGATGGGCATGCATCAGAGCCACCACCGCATGGGTCAACCCGGAATCGCGCAGGCTGATCAGGCGCTGCCGTGTGTCCATCGGACAGTGAAAAGGCTCCAGCTCTTCGCCACTCGCCGCCAATCGCCCTGGAACGTCCACCACGTCCCGCGCGAGAAACGGAGCGGAAGGCTGCTTGAACGCAAACAGATCGTTCCGATGCTGGTCACCGATGCGCAGCAGATCGGCGAGGCCGAGCGTGGTGATCAGCACCAGCGGCGTCCCGCGACCCTCCAGCAGGGCATTGGTGGCCACGGTGGTGCCCACGCGCACGCTCTCAATCCAATGTGCCGGAAGTGCCGCGTTGGCAGGCAGCCCAAGGCAGTCACGGATGGCAACGACCGCTGGATCCTCACCAGGGCTTTCTGAGAGAACTTTGCGCACATGAAGCCGGCCCTGCGGATCACAGCCGATCAGATCGGTGAAGGTGCCGCCTCGATCGACCCAGAAGTGCCACCCCATCCGCAGTCCGCACTGACGTGCGCAATCGTTCTGATGATTCAATCGAAATCCATCAAGCGAAGCGGACCTGCGTCGTTTCGGCGATCAGCTCCTTG
>CALGVO010000147.1 GCA_937930135.1 uncultured Synechococcus sp.
CGCCAGATCGTCATGGCGACGATGATCAGGAGCAGGGCGACGCCGCCGATCGCATGCCAGAGCATGGTGTCGATCGCGTTCTGGCCGATCACACTGCGGATCCCCGGCAGCGGCACCGCAAGCAGCATTTCGTAGAAACCGGCAGCCACTGTGAAGAAGGTGATCACGGCACAGGCGAGAACGTTGTACCAGCCCACGTCGTGGAAGCCGGTGCGGGTCACCGGCAGCGCCAGAAAGCGGAACAATCGCTTTTCGAGTGGATAGAAGGCACCGGCGAAGTCGAAGGCGATGCCGATGGCGAACAATCCGATCGTGAAGTGCACCAGGTTGGGGTGCAGGGGGATGGCATAGGGGAGGTCGTTGGCCCCGAGTTGGTCGACGATTTCATTGATCGGCGACGCGATCTCGATCAGGAGATCCATCGAATTGGTGGTCATGAGAGGGCCCCGCTACGCACCGCTTCCACCACGGGCACGGTGTGGAGTCCATAGACCCACACCAGCTTGTCGCCGAGATACACCTGGCAGAACACCAGCGCCGCCAGAACTGCATCAATCACCAGGAAGCCCGAAGGCAGGCTGGTGGGATCCTTCTGCCGCACCACATAGCGCCAACCCGTGAGCAGGCCGAGCACACCGGAGAGGCTCCAACCGATGGTGCTGTGGTAATTGAGGATGTCGCGGGATGCGCCATAGGGGTTGGCGAGCCCGGCTTCGACCTGGCCGAAAATGATCGCCACGAAGATGGCCACCGTGGCCACCACTAGATTCCAGAAGCTGACCTCAAACAGGTTGCGCCGTTTGGTCAGCACGCCCAGAAGGTCGAAGACGACGGTGATCAGAGCCATCGCGATCACGAAATGAACCACGATCGGGTGGATCACATCGAGCCAGGGAAGATTCTTGTCGTTTAAAGGAGGGAGCAGCTCCAGCATCGGCAAGCCGCACTTGGCCTTTCAAGGATGGTCAGCTTCGCTCCAGGAGTCATCCCCTCTTGTCGGATTGCAAATGGGTGTGTGCGCAGGCCGACCGCTCCCCAGTGCTGTCGATCACGCCAGGTCGTCGTCGCCCCGCCGGCGGCTGTAACGAAGTTGGCGCCAGTGGCTGATCACCTGAACGCTGATCAACACCAACACGACCGGCAGCACCAGGCAGAGCAGGGCCAGTCGGAATTCATCCTGCCAGCTGGGCAGAGTGCGGGGCAGCACCTGATCGATCACATAAAACACGTAAAGCCCCACCAAGACGCCGCCCTCGACCCTGGTGATTCGGCCATCGCTCCAGAAAATGGGCATGCAGGCCAGGGTGGTGAGCACCATCACCGGCAGGTCCCGCTGAATCAGGATCGGATCCACGTGAAGGCCATAGGCGCCTGAAACGAGGGCGGAGCCGCTGAGCACCAGCAACTGGTTGAGCAGATTGCTTCCCACCACGTTGCCGATCGCCAGATCGGTGCGCCCCCGCAGTGCCGCCACCAGGGAGGTGATCAATTCCGGCATCGAGGTGCCCGCCGACACGATTGTGAGGCCGATCACCGCTTCACTCACGCCGAGCATCGATGCTGCTGCGCTCGCTCCCTTCACCAGCAGGTTGGAACCGAAACCGAGCAGCACGATTCCCATCGCCAGGCGAATCAAGGAGCCCCCCCAGCCGGTGTCTGCGTTTGCCGCATCAATCTCCGGCTCGGCCTCCTCGATCCCCTCCGGTTCCTCCTTGGCGGTCTTGATCTCCCAGAGGGTGTTGATCACCAGGGCGATCAGCAGGGCCACGCCCGCCTGCCAGGTGACCCGACCCGCCGATGCCATCCCCCACACGGCCGCCGAGACTGCCAGCAAAAGGGGCACATCACGGCGTACCAAGCGACTTTCAACGCGCAGTGGCATGACCAGGGCGCTGCTGCCGAGCACCACCATCACATTGAAGATGTTGCTGCCCACCACGTTGCTCACGGCTAGATCAGCTGAGCCGCTGAGGGCAGAGCCAACGCTCACGAACAGTTCAGGTGAACTGGTGCCAAGGGCGACCACGGTCAGGCCAATGACCAGCTGAGGAATTCTCAGGATCATGGCCAGGCTGACGGCCCCTTGCACGAACAGCTCACCACCGCCGAAGAGCAGGCCGATCCCCACCACGACTTCAAAAAATGAGATCAGGAACGGCGACATCGTCCGCAGGCCACAGTGAATCATTGTCCTTTCCAGTCTGATCACGGACGCTGATCAGAACCGGGGCTCGCCCTCCCAGGAGCCACCTAGCATTTCGCCGCTCTTGTTCTTTTGTCTTCGGTGCTCTTCAACCACATCAGCACCAGAAACCTGCGCGGTGATGCCTTCGGTGGTGTCACTGCCGCCGTGATTGCCCTGCCGATGGCCCTGGCCTTCGGTGTGGCCTCCGGAGCCGGTGCTGCCGCCGGCCTGTGGGCCGCCGTGATCATCGGCCTGGTGGCTGCCTTGTTCGGTGGAACCCCCACCCTGATCTCCGAGCCCACCGGTCCCATGACCGTGGTGTTCACCTCGGTGATCCTCAGTTTCACCGCCACGGCCCCCGACAGGGAGACGGCCCTGGCGATGGCCTTCACCGTGGTGATTCTGGCGGGAGTGTTCCAGATCCTCTTCGGGGTGTTCCGCCTGGGCCGGTATGTGACCCAGATGCCCTACACGGTGATTTCCGGCTTCATGTCGGGCATCGGCATCATCCTGGTGATCCTGCAGCTCGCCCCGTTTCTGGGGCAGGCCAGCCCCAAGGGTGGAGTGATCGGCACCCTGTCGCAGCTGCCCCAGTTGCTCTCGGGCGTGCGGCCCTACGAATTGATCCTGGCCCTGATCACCGTCGCCATCCTCTGGTTCACCCCATCCAGGCTGAAAAAAATCTGCCCGCCCCAGCTGCTGGCGCTGGTGGTCGGCACGCTTCTCTCCGTCACCGTGTTCAGTGCCGCAGGTCTGCGCACGATTCCTGAATTTCAGGCGGAATTTCCCAGCCTGCACATGCCCACCTTCTCGGCCGATCAGTTGCGGCTGATGGTGATCGATGGTGCTGTGCTCGGCATGCTCGGCTGCATTGATGCCCTGCTCACGTCGGTGGTGGCCGACAGCCTCACCCGCACGGAGCACAACTCCAACAAGGAGCTGGTGGGGCAGGGCCTGGCCAACATCGCCTCCGGCTTGTTCGGAGGGCTGCCCGGTGCCGGCGCCACCATGGGAACGGTGGTGAACATTCAGGCCGGTGGACGCTCCGCCCTGTCCGGCGTGGTGCGGGCCGTGATTCTGATGCTCGTGATCCTGCTGGCGGCGCCTCTGGTCTCCACGATTCCCCTGGCGGTGCTGGCCGGGATCGCGCTCAAGGTCGGTATCGACATCATCGACTGGGACTTCCTGCGCCGGGCCCATCACCTGTCATTGAAGGCCGCCTTGATCACTTATGGCGTTATCGCCCTCACCGTGCTGGTGGATCTGATCGCGGCCGTGGGCATCGGCGTGTTCGTGGCCAACGTGCTCACCATCGACCGCATGAGTGCGCTGCAGTCGAAACGGGTGAAAACGATCAGCACTGCTGATGATGATGTGGAGCTGTCTGGCGAGGAGCAGCAACTGCTCGATCAGGCTGGCGGCAAGGTGTTGCTCTTCCAGTTGGCCGGCCCGATGATTTTCGGCGTGGCCAAGACCATCGCCCGGGAGCACAACGCGATCAGCAACTGCAATGCCGTGGTATTTGACCTCAGTGAGGTCACCCATCTCGGCGTCACAGCCTCCCTGGCCCTGGAGAACGCCATCAAGGAAGCGCTTGAGGTGGGCCGCCAGGTGCACCTTGTGCTTCTGCCCGGTGGCGCCCGCAACCGGCTGGAGAAGCTGAAGCTGCTGGAGCGGATCCCCCAGGAGCAGATCAGCGAGGATCGATTGGAGGCCCTGCGCTCCGCCGTGGCCGGCCTTCCCGCCTGATCGTCTGCAGCCCATGGCCTCTCCCTCTCGCCTCGTCCTGCGTCGCCCCGACGACTGGCATCTGCATCTGAGGGATGGGGCCATGTTGGCGGCGGTGCTGCCGTCAACAGCGCGCCTTTTCGCCAGGGCCATCGTGATGCCCAACCTCAGGCCTCCGGTCACGACCGCGGCCGCTGCCGTCGCCTACCGCGAACGGATCCTGGCGGCCTTGCCGCCCGGCCTGTCGTTCACGCCGCTGATGACGGCCTATCTCACCGATTCCACCGATGCGCAGGATCTGAAGCAGGGGTTTGAGGCCGGCGTGTTCACGGCGGTCAAGCTCTATCCCGCCAATGCCACCACCAACTCCGCAGCGGGGGTGACGGATCTGGAGGCGATCACGCCCGTGCTGGAGATGCTGCAGGCGATCGATCGGCCCCTGCTCATCCATGGCGAGGTCACCGATCCCGAGGTGGATGTGTTTGATCGGGAGGCGGTGTTCATCGAACGCCATCTGGTGCCGTTGCGCCAACGCTTTCCCGCCCTGCGCGTGGTGCTGGAGCACATCACCACCGAGCAGGCCGCTCACTATGTGAGTGCCTGCCACCGCGCCGGTGAGACCACCCTGGCGGCGACGATCACCCCCCACCATCTCCATCTCAATCGCAATGCGATGTTTGCCGGTGGCTTGCGCAGCGATGCCTACTGCCTGCCGGTGTTGAAGCGGGAGCGGCATCGCCGGGCGCTGGTGGCGGCAGCCACTGGAGGTGAACCCTGCTTTTTTCTCGGCACCGATTCCGCTCCCCATGCCCGCTCCGGCAAGGAAACCAGCTGTGGCTGCGCGGGCATTTTCAATGCGGCCCACGCCCTGGAGAGCTACGCCGCGATCTTTGATCGGGAAGGGGCGTTGGATCGACTGGAAGGCTTTGCCAGTGAGCATGGACCGCGCTTTTACCGCCTGCCTCTCAACAGCGAAACGGTCACCCTGGTGCGCCAGCCCCAGAGCGTGCCCGAGCGGCTGCAGCTGGATGCGGCGATGACCC
>CALGVO010000148.1 GCA_937930135.1 uncultured Synechococcus sp.
TAGCTGAGATACACCCCGAACAGACTCGACACCACGCTGCTGCCCACGGCCAGCCAGGTCATGCGATCAAACCGATCGGTGAGCAGATAGGCGGTGGCGCCAGGAGTCACCAGCATCGCCACCACCAGGATGATGCCCACGGTCTGGAGGCCAGCCACCGCCGCCAGCGACAGGATCGAGAGCAGCAGGTAGTGCAACACACCGGTGTTGATCCCGATCGAACGGGCATGGGTGGGATCAAAACAGAACAGCAGCAGATCGCGCCGCAGCAGGAGAAGCACCGCCGTCACCACCGCCGAAATCAGCAGGGTCTGCTGAATGTCAGCGGCGGAGATACCCAACACATTGCCGAAGAGAATGTGGGTGAGATCGATGTTGCTGCGGGTCTTGGACACCAGCACGAGCCCCAGGGCGAAAAACCCGGTGAACACAAGGCCGATCACTGTGTCTTCCTTGATGCGCGATTTCTGCTTCACGAAACCGATCGCCGCCACCGAGCCCACCCCGAACACGAAGGCCCCGAGCGAAAAGGGCAAGCCGAGGGCATAAGCCAGCACCACACCCGGCAGCACCGCATGGGAGACGGCGTCCCCCATCAGAGCCCAACCCTTCAGGGTCATGTAGCAGGAGAGCAGGCCGCACACGGCTCCCACCAGGCCGCTCACCACCAGGGCACGCACCATGAAGTCATGACGCAGGGGTTCCAGCAACCAATCCATCAATCAGAAGATCCCGAGCGTCTTCTTCTTGCAATAACCGGCTCCGATGTTCATCCAACCGGATGGGCAAGCTTGGCCGTTGGTCGGCGTGACCTCGTAGTAAACCGGTGAAACGCAGGTGCTGCCAAGGGTGTTGACATAACCAAGGGGGCACTGGTCATGGCCAGGCGCTTTGGGGATTTCTTTTTGAGCCAGAGCGGGACCCGCCGGGATCAAGGTCAGTGCTACGCCAATGGGCAGGCCAAGTTGAGGAAGGCGCATGACGGAAGCTCACTGTTCGATGAGATCGCAAGAACCCTAAACCGATCCGACCGCTGCAAAAAACAGCACGCATGCCGGTGATCAGTCGTCAGGAAGCGTCTCCGAACTGTTCCCTGTCAGCAGATCCGGGGGGAGCCCGCCGAAGGCAAGGGACAGGTTCTCCGGAGTGAACACCTCCGAGGTCTCGCCATAGGCGAGCGCGGTCTTGTTGATCAGCACCACCCCGGCAGCACCGCATGGGAGACGGCGTCCCCCATCAGAGCCCAACCCTTCAGGGTCATGTAGCAGGAGAGCAGGCCGCACACGGCTCCCACCAGGCCGCTCACCACCAGGGCACGCACCATGAAGTCATGACGCAGCGGTTCCAGCAACCAGTCCATCGGCAGATCAGGCGACCGTCCGATCTTCGCTGGCCGGATCGGCGCTGGCCCGATGGGGGATCGTGCGGTTGAGCGGAGTGCGATCCAGGGAGGGACGCTGCAGCAGTTCCTGACGCCATTGCTGGGCCCAGCGCATCTGACTGCGCTCGTAGATCCGCTCCAGTTCCACAACGGCATCGTCGTGGAAATCCACACGCAGATCCAGCAAGGGGAACGCCGCTTCGCCGCTCACCTGCAGCGCCGCCGATGTGGAGCGCTCCGCGCGCCGATCCCCCCCGGCATCTTCACCGGCTCGCAGCGCCTGGAGCAGCCGTCGCCCCAGCTTCCAGCCGGGGTCGGACGCCAGAAACGCGGCCTCCATCGCCAGCAGCACCTCCTCCCCCACAAGCAGATTGCCGGCCACGGCCATGTTGTCGCGGCAACGATGCCCGGCCCAGGCGCCGCAGGCATGTCCAGTCCAGCCGGCGGTATGGCCCGAACCATCGATCAACTGCACCTGGCGCAGCTCCGCCTGGGGGTCATCAGCGAGCAATCCGGTCAACACCACCGAGGCGCTCTGGTGCTGCTCCAGGCGCTCCAGTCCGCAGATGCCGAGGTAGGGGTTGGTATGGGCCTGGGTGGCCACCGCTCCAACCCCGGCACGGATATGGGGCACGGTGGAGCCAACCGCCAGATGGCAGGTGGCCACTGCCACGCCGAAGCGACCGTTGTGAGGATCCCTGGCCAGGATCGAAAAGGTCATGGCGCCGGATGCAGGCTGCGGTCCAGCTGAAGCAGGCTCTCCAGCAAAACAGCAGTGCCGGCCTGACACTGATCCAGGCTGGTGAATTCAGCGGCGGAATGACTCAGGCCCCGATGACTGGGCACAAAGATCATCCCCATCGGCCAGCGGCGACCGATCTCCTGGGCATCGTGACTGGCCCGGCTGGGCAGACGGCTGCTGGGCAGGCCAAATCGGTCGGCGGCCTGGCGGATCGCTGCCATCACGGTGGGGTCAGCCGGAGTTGGGGCCACCGCGAACTGTGGTTCCATCGCCAGGCGACAGCCGGATCGAGCTCGGATCTGCTCCAGGGCGAGCTCGAGGCCGACCTCGAGCGCATCGAGCACCGTGGCATCGAGATCGCGCATGTCGACCGTGAGCGTCACCGCCCCCGACACCACATTGGCCGCATTGGGCCAGACATCGAGCCGACCGACGGTGGCCACGGGGTCGCCGGGATGGTCCGCTGCGAGGCGCTCCACCGCCAGCACCACCTGAGCGGCCGCCACCAGGGCATCCTGACGCCGGTCCATCGGGGTGGTGCCGGCATGGTTGGCCTGGCCCTCCACCCGGATCGTGAAGCGGCGCTGCCCGACCACCCCCTCCACAACACCGATCAGGTCACCGCGATCCTCGAGCACGCCCCCCTGTTCCACGTGCAGCTCCAGAAAGGCGGCAATCGCGTGATCCTCGCGTCGAGCCTGGGGCAGGGCATGCCAATCACCTCCGATGCTGGCGAGATTGCGCTCGATCGATTCGCCGTTGCTGGTGGCATAGGCGTCAGGATCAGCAGGGGCGACACCGGCCATTCCCTTGCAGCCCACCATCGTGGACTCCTCATCGGCGAACACCACCACTTCCAGAGGATGGCGCAGACGGAGGCCTCGCTCGCCCAGGCAGCGCACCACCTCCAGACCGGCCAGCACCCCCAGGGCGCCGTCGTAGCGGCCACCCGTGGGCACCGTGTCGAGATGGGATCCGGTCATCAGAGCGGGCAACCCGGGCTCCATGCCCTCAATGCGACCGATCAGATTGCCGGCGGCATCGACCCGCACCGTCAAGCCGGCATCCAGCAACCAGGAGCTGAACAGTTCACGCCCCTGACGATCGGCAGGGGTGAAACCGCGACGGCAGACGGAACCGTCGCCCTGACCCCCCACTTCCGCCATCGATTCCAGGCTGGCGAGCAAGCGCAAGCTGTTTGGTTCGATGCGACCTTGCCCGGCCTGACCGTGAATCTCAGCAGTGGGGAGCGTTTGCAACAGGGTCAAGCACCAGCCTCAGTAGAGAGAAATCAGACACTAACCATCGCGGCAATGCAAAGGTGGCGATGTAGCAAGCGCCACCATTCGCCTTCGCTCACACGTGCCAGCCGAGGGCATCGGCTTTCTGGCGCGCCTGGGCGGGCACATCGGCAGCAATGAACATCCGATACAGCATCTGAACCCCGAGCAGATGGTTGATCAGGGCATCCATCTGCACCCGATCCGCATCGGTGGTGGCGGGATCCTCATGGCGGGCGAACAGGTCGCGCACCCCCTCGGCGCTCAGTAGGCCAGCCTCAGCGATCGACGCATCACTGAGGTAGTCGTCGGCCAGCTGTTTCATCTGATTCCACTTGTCTGGCTCGGTGTGGGCCGGAGGGGCCATGAAGGCGAACTTCTCACGCTTGTAGAGCACCTCCGGCAGCAGCCCGGCCATCGCTTCACGCAACACGTATTTCTCCGTTTTGCCCTTGATCCGCAGCTCCGGAGGCACCTGCACCGCCGCCGCGGCCAGGTGGTGATCCAGGAACGCGGGCCTCGCTTCCATCGAATTGGCCATATCCACCCGATCGCCGCCCCAGGTGAGGATCTGGCCCTCGAGCATGGTCTTGATCCACACATACTGGGCCTTGTCGAGGGCGTGGCGCCCCTCGAGCTGATCGGCATCAAGGGTGGCGGCGATCGCCTTGCCGGGGGCGTAGCCCTCCAGAGCCTGACGATGAGACTCAGCCAGCAGGTCGGGCACCAGGGGAGCGCAGGCCAGCCAGGGCTGCAGACAGCTGGGGGTGAAGCCCACCACCGCATCGAGATCGGGATCATCCACCTGATCCGCCGCCAACATCGCGCCCTGCACCAGGGCATTGGACTGCTGCAGCAAATCCTCCCAGCTGCGTCGCTCCGCCGCCGGCAGGTCGTCTAAACCGTGCAGAAACATGTCGCGGCGGAAGGCGGGATAGCCCCCGAAGAGCTCATCGGAGCCCTCACCGGTCATCACCACCTTGTAATTCACGGCATTCACATGGCGGCTCATCAGAAATTTCGCCACCGCCAGGGTGTTGTAGATCGTGCGTTCGGTGTGCCAGAGGGTGCGCTCCATCCAGCCATAGAGCTCCTTACCCGACAAGCGCATCAGGTCCTGTTCGGCGCCGGTCGCCTCCGCCATCTCGCGGGCGATCGGCGATTCGTCGTAACGGGCGTCATCGAAGCCGATCGTGAACGCCTTCACCGGGTTCTGACTCACCGCCGCCGCCAGCCCGAGGATCGAACAGCTGTCGATACCGCCGGAGAGATAGCAGCCCACCGGCACGTCGGCCACCATGCGCAGCTCCACCGCTTCCAGCAGGGCGGCCCGGATCGTGTCGATGTGCTCCTGCTCGGTGATGGCAGCGTCGCGCTCCCCCTGCCTGGGGAAATCAAGATCCCAGTATTTCCAGTGCTCCACCGTGAGCTGCCCATCGCGGCGACGCACGCTGATGCCATGACCGGGTGGCACCTGGTGCACACCGGCGAAGGCGGTGGTGCCCGGCACCATCGTCTGCATGAGCTGGTGGAACAGGCCCTCCGAGGTGAAACGCCGCTCCACGGCCGGATGGGCAAACAGCACCTTGAGCTCGGAGCCGAACACCAAGCCCGCCGGCGTCAGCGCCCAATACTGGGGCTTGATGCCGAAGCGGTCCCGCACCAGATGCAGGGCATCATCGGCTTCGTCGTAGATCGCGAAGGCGAATTCACCGCGCAGCTGCGGCAGGGTGGCTTCAAGCCCCTGCTGTTGATAGAGGCGCAGCAGGATTTCTGAATCGCTCTTGCTGTCGAAACGCACGCCGCGGGCGGTGAGATCGGCGCGGATGCGCTGGAAGTCGTAGAACTCGCCGTTGTGGGCCATCAGCAGCCGCGCCCCGGGGCCGGCGGCCTCGCTCAGGAAGGGCTGGCGGGCCCGCGTCTCGTTGAGGTCGATGATCGAGAGGCGGGCATGGCAGAAGCCGACGCCGGCATCGTCAAGGCTGCGGTAGCCGAAGCCATCCGGACCACGATGCTCCTGGATCGCGGCCATGTTCACCAGCAGCTGGGGATCGACGCGCTGATGGGCCTGGGCGCTGAACACCCCTCCGATTCCACACATAACGGTTCCTCAGATCACATCCATGACGCGGTCAATGCGCTCCACCATGCAGGTGAGCAACGCCATGCGCAAAAACACCGCACCGCGAGCCTGCGAGAAATACCAGTTATGGGGCGTTGCGTCCATGCAGGTGCTCAACTCCGCACCACGGGCGAGCGGATGCAACACGATGGCGTCGGGCTTGAACGGCAGATCATGGGTGATCCGAAAGGAATCACCGTGGGTCTCGTAGCTATCGCCCACCCAGGCGATCGCATTGATGTAGAGCACATCCAGCTCGGGCAATTCGCTCCGCAGACTGGAGGTCCAGCGCACCGTGAGCCCCGCCTCCAGCAACTCCTCCAGCTGGCCGGGATCAAACAGATCCCCACTGGAATTCGTGGCGGGATCGTGAATGATCACCAGCTCCGACACCATGTGAGGGAATTTGGCAAGAATGCGCAGCAATGAGCGCACCGTGCGCATCCGGCTGGGGATTCCAATCACACCGATGCGGATGCGTTCCGCCTCAGGCAGAGAGGAATTGGCCAGCTGAGGCCGCCATTTGAGGATCGTGTAGAGATCAGCCATCGCCTGAGTGGGATGTTCATCGATGCCATTACCGGCGTTGATGATCGGAATCCGCAATCCCTCCACCATCTGATACACGGCATCCGCCTGGTTGTCGCGCAGCACCACGCAATCTCCGTAGTTATTGAACATGTGGGCGACATCCAGGAGCGATTCCCCCTTGGCAATCCCGGTGGAGCTACGATCGGTAATGTTGATTGAATCGCCGCCGAGGCGGTGCCAGGCGCTGTCGAAGGAGAGGCGGGTGCGGGTGCTCGGTTCATAGAAGGCGTTGATCAGCACCTTGCCGCGCAGTGGATGGTTGTGGGCGATGTAACGGTTGGGGTTGCTCTCAAACTTGGCCGCCAAACGAAACAGCTGCAGTAAAGAATCGGTGCGGAAGGGCCGGATCGAAATCACATGCTGGTCGGCGAGATCCACAAGAGCATCGCCGTTCTCCTGCACCGCATTGAGCAGCGACTGGGGATGGCTGGATCCGTACACATCCGGGCCAAGACGCTCAAAACGCTGGGGATCGCAGCGATGGTCGCGCTCAATCACAGGACAACTGGCCATGACAACAACAGCGACAACACCGAAGGCGGAGGTGTGGAGCGGGTGGGCATCCGATGTGTCTTTGGACACCCTTAGACCAGGCTGCGCACGGAGGGCGAGCCCATGCACGGTTTTCTTTACGAGATTGACGCGTTTTTGTAGCCATACAAACGTTTGACCCGAGCAAAGGTTCGCTGAGCTACCAGATGCGCCCCCGTCGCCATTCGATCCACCAGATCAGCAGCAGGGCGAGAACGGCAAGGATCAACCCCACCAGGCTTCCCACCACCACCAGCTCAAACAGGGTTGATCCGGCGATCCAGGTCATGGCCAACATCCCTCAACCCTCCTTCAGAATGTGCCAGGAGAAACTCTCCGGCCACAGCTGTGTGCCCACCGCCATCACCAGGGCTGACACCGCCGCTGAAATCAATGCAGCGCAGTAGGGCGCAATCAGGGTGTAAGCCAGGAGGCCGCACACACTTCCCGCCACCATCGCGGCGATGGCGGCGACGCGATTGGCACTGCGCCAGTAAAGGCCATAGGCCACCGGCCAGATCGTGGAGGCCACCAGGGCACCGGTAAAGAACAGCACCGAGGCGAGCGAATCCAGCCGCGGCCAGGAGAGCGCCAGGGTGACGACCCCAAGGCCGATCACCACCAGCCGGGTCGCGCGTTTGAGCTCGGCATCGCTGAGCTGGGGGTTGAGGAGTTTGAACACCACATCCTCAGCCACCAGATCGGCCGTGGAGGCGAGCAGAGAATCCAGCGTGGAGGTGAGCGAGGCGAACACCACCACAAACACCATCGCCGCGCCGCCGGCGCCCAGCAGCTGGGAGGCCACCACAGGGAACACCATGTTCACCTGGGGCAGCTCAATCGCCTGGGCCAGCGCCACCAGCCCGATCGAACCGGTCACCACGGGAACGGTCATCCAGGCGAGGCCACCGAACACAAACGAGCGAAACACCACCGAGGGGCGGCTGGCGAACACCCGCGACCACCAGATGTTGTTGTGAAACACCTCACCCATCGAGAAGAGGGCCGAATTCCAGGCGATCAACAGACCGGCGGGAAGCAACAGGTTGAGGCGGCCGGGATGGCTCGCCACCAATTCGCGATGCACCTCCGGAGCGGGGAACTGGCGAAAGGCGAGCACGGCCACCACCACCAACAGCACCATGATCAGCAACGACTGAATGAAATCGGTGCCCACCACGGCGCGCATGCCGCCATAGAGGGTATAGATCGTGGAAACGCCGATCACCACCACCATGCCGAGGCGGTAGTCGAAACCCGATAGGGCCTCCAGCAGGATGCCCGCCCCCATCGCCTGGGTCATCAGGAAGCCGAGGGTGTAGATCGCCGTGATCACCATGAACACCCACCAGGCCGCCCGGCCGTAGCGCAGCCGGAAGAAATCGCCGCTGGTGCGACCAGCGGGCATCAGCTGCTTGATGCGCAGGGCCAGCGGGGCGAACAGGATCAGGCCCAAGCCGGCCAGGGCATAGCTGAACATGCCCCAGAGCCCGTTGCGGTAGCCGAATTCGGGCGCCAGCAGGGTGGTGTTGCCGGTCACCCAGGAGGCCATCAGGGTGGCGGTGCTCAAGGCCAGGCCGATATTCCGCCCCGCCAGCATGTAGTCGTCGGCGTCGCCCTTGCCCTTCCTCCCCCAGGACACACCGAGGGCGATCCAGAGCACGGAGAAGATCACCACCAGAGCCCAGGCGATCCCCGGCGCCAGAAAGGGTTGGGCCATCAATCCGCTCCCTCGAAGGGATCGCGGCCCTGCCAGTGCCGATACCCCTGCCAGATCATCAGCGTGGTGGCCAGTGTGACCACGGCACCGAGCCCAA
The DNA here is from genome assembly GCA_937930135.1 of uncultured Synechococcus sp. Classification (GTDB taxonomy): domain Bacteria; phylum Cyanobacteriota; class Cyanobacteriia; order PCC-6307; family Cyanobiaceae; genus Synechococcus_C. The sequence continues at coordinate 8,465 of CALGVO010000148.1, forward strand.
AAATCAGCAGGGCCTGTGGCAAATCATCCATGGGATTGCGTGCTGCCCTGGGGGGAACCTACCCGTGCCGCCAAGGCTTGCCCATGCCGCAAGGGAGAGGAAAACTTTCTGAATCCGTAACAACACCCACATTCAGCCGTCACCGCGCTCCTGTTCTGTGTGATCACACGAGTGGGTCACACACCATGCCCTCAGCTGCGCGCCTTCAGGCTTATCAGCAGATTCAGCAACGCCAACCGGTAGCTGTGGAGGCCTCCCAGCCCCTCGCCACCACCTGGGCCGACGATGTGTTCACCCTGGAGCGGATGAAGGGTGCCCTGCCCAAGGCGGTGTTCAAGTCGATCCAGCGTTCGATCCGTCAGGGCAGCAAACTCGACCTCTCCGTGGCCGATGCCGTCGCCCAGGCGATGAAGGAATGGGCAACCGCCCACGGGGCGCTGTATTACGCCCACGTGTTTTACCCGCTCACCAACCTCACCGCAGAAAAACACGACGGGTTCATCTCACCGCAGTCGGATGGCTCGGCGATCAGCGAATTCTCCGGCAAGTTGCTGGTGCAGGGCGAACCGGATGGGTCGTCGTTTCCCAATGGCGGCATTCGCTCCACCTTTGAAGCCCGCGGTTACACCGCCTGGGATGTCACCAGCCCCGCCTATCTGATGCGCACACCGAATGGGGTGACGCTCTGCATTCCCACCGTGTTCGTGAGCTGGACCGGGGAAGCCCTCGACAAAAAAACACCCCTGCTGCGCTCCAATGCGGCGATGGATCAGCAGGCGCGCCGGCTTCTGCAGCTGCTGGGCGAAACCGAGATCGCACCGGTGAATTCCAGCTGCGGGGCGGAGCAGGAGTATTTCCTGGTTGACGAAGCCTTTGCCGCCCTGCGCCCCGACCTGCGCCTCGCCGGTCGCACCCTCTACGGCGCTCCGCCAGCAAAAGGGCAGCAGTTTGACGATCACTATTTCGGGGCGATCCCGGAGCGGGTGCAGGTGTTCATGCAAGACGTGGAGCAACAGCTCTATCGCCTCGGCATCCCGGCCAAAACCCGTCACAACGAGGTGGCGCCAGGTCAGTTCGAGATCGCGCCGTTCCACGAAGCGGCCAATGTGGCCACCGATCACCAGCAGCTGATCATGACCGTGCTGCGCAGCACGGCCAAACGCCATGGCTTCACCTGCCTGCTGCACGAAAAACCGTTTGCGGGCGTGAACGGCAGTGGCAAACACGTGAACTGGTCGGTGGGGAACAGCACCCAGGGCAACCTGCTCGACCCCGGCGACACCCCGCATCAGAACCTGCAGTTTCTGCTCTTCTGCGCCGCGGTGATCCGAGGTGTCCACCGCTTCGGCCCCCTGATGCGTACGGCGATCGCCACCGCCAGCAACGATCACCGCCTCGGCGCCAACGAGGCCCCGCCGGCGATCATTTCGGTGTATCTCGGCAGCCAGCTCGAGGATGTGTTTTCCCAGATCCAGAGCGGCTCCCTCAGCGGCTCGGCCAGCAAGGCGCTGATGTCGCTGGGGATCGACACCCTGCCCGAACTCAACCGCGATCCGGGCGATCGCAACCGCACCTCTCCCTTCGCCTTCACCGGCAACCGCTTCGAATTCCGCGCCGTCGGCTCCGGCCAGTCCGTGGCCGGCCCCCTTGTGGTGCTGAACACGATCCTGGCCGATTCGATCGCCTGGGTGGCCGACCAGCTGGAGGATCTGCTCAAGGCAGGCTCCTCCCTGGAAGAAGCCGGCTTCCAGGTGATCAAACGCACCATGGACGACCACGGTGCCGTGGTGTTCGGCGGCGATGGCTATTCGAGCGAGTGGCATCACAAAGCAGTGGAGGAACGCGGGCTGGAGAACCTGCGCACCACCGCCGATGCCCTGCCGGTGCTGCATCGCCCCGAGATCCGCGAGCTGTTCGAGAGTCAGGCTGTGCTGAGCCCGGTGGAGCTCGAAAGCCGCTTTGAGGTCTATTCCGAGCAATACGTGCTGGCGATCGAAGTGGAGGCCCGGCTGGCGTTGCGCCTCGCCCGCACCCAGGTGCTGCCGGCCGTGATGGCCTATCAACGCACTCTCACGGAAGTGATGCTGGAGCAAAAGCACCTGCATCAACCGGTCACGCCGGAGATTCCCGCCACGATCGCCGAGGGAATCGGAATCGTGAGCAGCCGTTCCACCGAACTCGAGCGGGCGATCAAGAGCCTGCCCGAAAGCGATCCGGTCGCCCAGATGCGCTACTGCGCCGACACCCTGCTGCCCCTGATGGAGGCACTGCGCGGTGCGGTGGATGGCCTGGAGGAGCTGGTGGATGACAACCTCTGGCCCCTTCCCACCTACGAAGAGATGCTGTTCATGCGCTGAGTCGAGCCCCGCAACCTTCTGGAGTCAGTCCATGCATTCATCGGAAGCCAACCCCGGCGCCCTGCGCCCTGGCGACACGCTGGAGGACACCTCCCTGGCCCAGGGGATGCGCCGGCATCTCTTCTTCAGTCAGGCGAAATCCCCCTCCCTGGCCACGCGCCATGACCATTTCATGGCCCTGTCTCTCGCCGTGCGTGACCGGCTGCTGAGCAACTGGGTGCACACGGCGGAGCTCTACACCCAACGGGGCGTGCGCACCGCGGCCTATCTGTCGGCGGAATATCTGCTCGGCCCCCACCTGGAGAACAACCTGCTCAACCTTGGGCTGCGCGCCGAGGCCGAGGACGCTTGCCGCTCGTTCGGTCTTGAGCTGCAGGACCTGGTGCGCTGCGAACCGGAGCCAGGGCTCGGCAATGGTGGACTCGGTCGCCTGGCCGCCTGCTTCCAGGAATCACTCGCCACCCTGGAGTTGCCGGCGATCGGCTACGGCATCCGCTACGAATTCGGCATTTTCCACCAAACGATCGGTCCCGAGGGGCAGCTGGAAAGCACCGATGCCTGGTTGCGTCAGGGCAACCCCTGGGAGGTGATCCGCCCGGAGTGGCGTTACCCCGTTCAGATCGGCGATCACACTGTGATCGGGGTGGCCTACGACACGCCGATCACCGGCTACGGGGTGCGCACGGCGAACACCCTGCGCCTCTGGTCGGCGATGGCGGCCGAGGATTTCGACTTCGCCTCCTTCAATGCCGGTGATTACGCCCGGGCGGTGGTCGCCAAAACGCGCAGCGAAACCCTGAGCAAAGTGCTCTACCCCAACGATGAGCTGGATCAGGGAAAACGCCTGCGTCTGAGCCAGCAGATCTTCTTCGTGTCCTGTTCCCTGCAGGACATGCTGCGCATCCTGCGGGGTCAGGGTCTACCGGTGACCGCCTTCGCCGACAAATTTGCGATTCAGCTGAATGACACACACCCGGCCATCACCGTGGCCGAATTGATGCGTCTCCTGATTGATCAAGAAAAACTCGACTGGGATGTGGCCTGGTCGATCACCAGCGCCAGCCTCAGCTACACCAACCACACCCTGCTGCCGGAAGCACTGGAAAGCTGGGACGTCAGCCTGTTTCAGCGGCTTCTGCCCCGACAGCTCGAGATCATCTACGAGATCAATGCGCGCTTCCTGCGCATGGTGCGCCTGCGCCACCCCGGTGACCCGGAGCGCCTGGAACGCCTCTCCCTGATCCAGGAAACCCCACAACGGCGCGTGCGTATGGCGCACCTCGCCGTTGTGGGAAGCCACCACACCAATGGTGTTGCCGATCTGCACAGCCGACTGCTGCGGGAGCAGGTGCTCAGCGACTTCGCGGAACTCTGGCCGGAACGCTTCACCAACGTCACCAACGGCGTGACGCCCCGCCGCTGGATGGCACTGGCCAATCCGGGTCTGGCCAGGTTGCTCGATGAGGCGATCGGCTCCGTATGGCGACGGGATCTGGAGGCCCTGCATGGGCTGGAGCCCCTGTTGGACGATGCCGCGTTTCTACAACGTTGGCAGCAGATCCGTGCGAGCAACAGGCAGCGGCTGGCAAGCCACATTCACGATCAGCTGGGGGTGATGGTGGATCCCGGGTCGCTGTTTGATGTGCAGGTGAAGCGCATTCACGAATACAAGCGTCAACATCTCGCAGCACTGGAGGTGATCCAGCGCTATCTGCGCCTGAAGAACGGCGAAGATCTACCGCCCCGCACCGTGATCTTCGGGGGGAAGGCGGCGCCGGGCTACGCCATGGCCAAACTGATCATCCGCCTGATCGTTGGCATCGCCGACACCGTGGCCATGGACCCGGATGTGCGTGGGCGACTGCGGGTGGTGTTTCTGCCCAACTTCTGCGTCAGCCTCGGCCAGTTGGTCTACCCAGCCGTGGATCTCTCCGAGCAGATCTCCACCGCGGGCAAGGAGGCCTCAGGCACAGGCAACATGAAGATGGCCCTGAACGGAGCCCTTACCATCGGCACCCTCGATGGGGCCAATGTGGAGATCCGCGAACGCGTGGGTGCCGAACACTTTTTCCTGTTCGGGCATACGGCGGAGCAGGTCAGACGTCTGCGCCAGAACGGGTATCACCCCGGCGACTGGCTGGGCCGCAACCCAGCGCTCCAGGAGGCTCTGAACCTGATCGGCAGCGGCCATTTCAGCGAAGGCGACCGCCAGTTGTTCCATCCCCTGCTCGACAACCTGCGCCATCACGATCCCTTCCAGGTGATCGCCGATGCGGCGGACTACAGCCGTGGCCAGCAGGAGGTGGATCGCCTCTGGCAACACCCCGACCAGTGGACCCGGGCCTCGGTGACCAACACGATGCGCTGCGGGTTCTTCAGCAGCGACCGGGCGATTCGCGATTACGCCGAACGCATCTGGAACCTTCCCGCCCAGAGCCTCACTCAGGCGGTGGACTCGTCGGAACTGTGACCGGTGAGCAGATCCGGAGGCAACCCACCGAAGGCGAGGGAGAGGTTCTCTGGCGTGAACACCTCCGAGGTCTCGCCATAGGCGAGCACGGTCTTGTTGATCAGCACCACGAGGTCGCAGAAATCGCGCACATGGCTGAGGTCGTGGGTGGAGATCAGGATCGTGCGGCCCTCGCGGCGAAACTGGAAAAACAGTTCGGCCATCAGCTTCTCGGTGCGCACATCGACACCGTTGAACGGCTCATCCAGCAGCAGCACCGAGGCCCCCTGGGCGATGGCCCGGGCCAGAAAGGCCCGCTTACGCTGACCGCCGGAGAGGGCACCGATCGGGCGATGGCGCAGATCGAGCAGATCCACCCGGCTCAGGGCCTCACGCACAGCCACCCGATCGGCCTGGCTGGGAATCCGCAGCAGATTCATGGCGCCGTACCGCCCCATCATCACCACATCCCACACCGACACAGGAAAGGAGCAATCGATCCCCTCGTTCTGGGGCACGTAGGCCACGGCCTGTTCTCGCTGGGCCTCGCTCACCTGCAGGCCATTGATCCGGATCCAGCCCCGACTGGGCCGGAGAAAGCCTGTGAGGGCCTTAAATAAAGTGGATTTACCAGCGCCATTCATTCCCACCAGGCCGCAGATGCAGCCAGGGGGCAAATGCAGCGAAGCGTCGTAAAGGGCAACGCTGCCGTTGTAGTCCACGCAGAGCTGATCCACATCGATGCGGTCGGAATCAGCAGCAGGGAGGCTGCCCACCTGATTCCCGCGCTGGCGCTCCCCCATCCAGGCATCAATCGAAGCCGTCATCCTGACAGGTCTGATCCCTTCAGCCCCTGCAGCAGCAGCTTGACGTTGTGGCGCTGAAGATCAATCAGGGTGGGAGCGGCCCCCCCGGGTTCCGACAGGGAATCGACGTAGAAACTGCCCCCAAAGCGGGCGCCGCTGGCACGGGCCACCTCCCGCTGCGCCTTGTCGCTCACGGTGGTTTCACAGAACACCGCCGGCACCTGGCGCGAGCGCACGGTCTCGATCAACTGCACCATCCGGCGCGGCGTGATCTGACTCTCCGCATTCACCGGCCAGAGATAGGCCTCCTCAAGGCCATAGTCATGGGCGAGATAGCTGAACGCCCCTTCGCAGCTCACCAACACCCGTTGCTCGGGCGGGATGGTGGCCAGGGCCAAACGCAGCTCCTGATCCAGTGCCTGCAGGCGCTGCTTGTAGGCCGCTCCGTTTTGCTGATACGTGGTCTGTCCGTCTGGATCCAGTTGGCTGAAGGCCTCCACCAGGCGGTCCACATACCTCTGAGCCCGCCTGGGAGACATCCAGGCATGGGGGTTGGGTTTGCCTGCATAGGCATCTGAGGCGATCAGCAGCGGCTCCATCCCTTGCGAGAGAGTCACGGTGGGCACATCACCGGCCGAGGCGATGTAGCGCTTCGCCCAGCGCTCCAGCCCGAAGCCGTTCTCCACAATCAGATCCGCCCCGGCAGCCCGCTCCATGTCGCTGGGAGTGGGTTCATAGCCATGCACCTCCGCACCGATCCGGGTGATCGATTGCACCTCGAGGCGATCACCGGCCACCTGCCGTGCCATGTCGGCCAGCACGGTGAAAGTGGTGAGCACGCGCGGGCGACTGTCCACCTCCTGCGGCGGGGTTGATCCAGGGTCACCACAGGCCACCAGCAACGCCAGAGCAGCGGCGCCCCCCAGGCGAAGCAAGGCCGACCCCACCCCTCCGACGCACGCCATCATCCCGCGATCAACAGCAGTTTGTTCCAAAAAACGCTAAGGAAGTGCTGTCTCCAGGTGGTGCTGGTCTCAGCCGCTGATCCAGGCTTCCGCCTCGCTGGGGTCGTGGAAGTGACGCATCTCTCCGGCGAGCAGCAGCTTACCGATGTTGCTGAGCAACTCCATCCAACGGGCTTCGGTGACCAAGGCCATCCGCTCCACCTGGCGGCCATGGGTCATCACCACCTTGAGGTCGTCGAGCGCTGCGCGCAGTTCCCACCCCTGAAGCTCGCGGGCATCAAACAGCAA
>CALGVO010000149.1 GCA_937930135.1 uncultured Synechococcus sp.
TGGAGCAGGGGCCTGCAGTCAGCGTGCTTCTGACAGGTAGCGGGGTGGCGTGTCGTCCATCCGGCGCCTCCTTGGTTGATGTCCATACAGTCGCGCCGCCCATGGCGCTGCGCAATCGGGAATTCCACGCATTGCCTTTGGGGCTGGGCAGGAGCAATTTGGAGATGATTTGACGTGGTTTCAGACTGGGGCGGAGCCCACGCTCAGGAGGCTCCACGATTTGCTGCAGACCCACGAAATCGCTCGCCAGATCCGGCTCGCCGTCCTCCAGCAGCATGGCGATCACATCCTGGAGGGTGGCCTGCAGTTCATCAAAGCTCTCCCCCTGGCTGTGAGCGCCGGCTCTCGCCTGCCGAACCAGAGCTGGCTCCGCACCTCATCCCAGGGCACAGATGCTTCGAGCTTCGGGGTTGGCGCGAAGGGAGGCCCAGCGCCTGTCAGCAGCGTCAGGTCGTAGCGCTGGCAGAGTTGAATCAGCAGGGCATCGATTGTGCCGATCTGGATCCCTCGGCGGCGGCAGACATTGCGGATTTCGGCTGCTGCAATGTGGTCGTGCTTGTCGGGCTGGAGGAAGGAGAGGGCGGTCAGGCGCTCCACAAGCTGTTCTCGGTTTTTTGGGCCGGTAGAACCCTGGAGGAAGTTCATCGCGCGCCGGGAGCAGCGACAGGTTGCCGAGCTCTTCGGCAAGCTCGAGTGGGACCCCGGCTACGACGACAAGGCCGAACGGGAACGCCAGCAGTGAGCCTGTGAGCGCCGAACGCGGCCGGGGCTACGACATCGAATCGATCGATGCCGACGACAACCTCTTTTTTATCGAAGTGAAGGGTCGTGTTGATGGCGCCGACTCGGTGACGCTCACCATCAACGAGCTGAACACCGGCCGCAACGCCCCACACCGCTTCCGGCTCGCCCTGGTGAGCGTGGCCGGCGATCAGGCCACAACACCCGTTTATGTGAGCGGGGTGGACTGGGGGCTGCCGGGCTTTGGCGACAGGCAGATCACCAAGAACCTGCAGCAGCTGCTCGCCGCAGGGAGGGCACCGCATTGACAAGCGCTGCCATGCTGACCTCAGAGTCCGACGCTGTTTGCCCTGATCAGTGAGCTGGTCACCTGGTGTCTGGTGTCAAGCGACATCCGCTTTTGGTACCGGACCAGCGCGCTGTCGCCTAACAGCGCGCTGGTCGTGATCAGTCCCGCCAGCGACGGCTGGGCGTCAGGCACCTGGAACGCAGCGCGAAAGCCCCTGGCGAACGCCTCCAGCCGTGCCGGGGGCAGCGCCTTGATCCGCATCTGCAGGACTGTGATCAACGCTGCCTCCAGGGGGCAACAGCTTGCTCGAGCTGGGGCTGAATACTCCGCTTCCTTGAGCGCTGATTCATGGGCCAGCCCCAGATCAACGTCAATGCCATGGCCGGCGCCTGAGCCCTCGCGGATCAAGCAGCGCTCACCGGCGATCACCACAATCCGCACCCGGGGCGGTGTCGGTCACACCCCAGCCGCTTTTGCGTTCCCGGAGCTGACGCGCAGCCGGCCCTGCTCCCGTTGCCACACCTTGGCGCGTTCCAGAGGGGCGGCGAGCAGCTCCGGCCGCTGCAGCTTGGTTGACGAAGTAATACCTGATCAGCTGGATGGTCAGCTGGAAGGTGTCCTGCAGCGCTGCTTGAGCAACGTCTGCAGGCGGGGCTCCGCATCCGGCTGGGGCAGAAAGGTCTGCCGGGCAATCCCCAGAGGGATCGTGACCGGCGCAATCCACAGCGTTCGGCTCTTGCTTTCAAACAATCCATAGGCACCGCGTTTGGGTGGCGGCGCCAGTCGGATCTGGAAGCCATAGGCCTGGAGCTCAAGGACCAGCGGCTGAAGCTGAGCTGGCAATGGACCATGCGTGTCCTGGGATCCAGCCCAGGACGGTGACGCTGCCACGACGACAGTCACCAGCCCTGCCCAGGCCAATGCCAGCGACTCCGGCAACCACGGCAACAGCAACGGAACGCGACCCATCGACGCTGGCTTATGAGCGGACCTCAACAGTGCTCTCCCCTGCTCTCAGGTGCTGTCGATTCAGCCGTCCAGATCCAGCCCTCCGTCTTGGCAAGGGCAAGATCATCAGGAGGGCATGACCGGCCTTCGAGAAAATCGGCAGCAGCGACCAGGCAGACCAACGCGTCGATCGCATCGGCGGACGTGGGCAGCTCACGGTTGAGAGCGGAGCAATCCAGCCTGCCTCAGCCCTGCGCCAAACGGCCCTTGACGCCGATACGACTGGGCTGGGGGAGCTGCGCTGGCCACCCAGACTGTTAGAAGACTCTCAATTCCACTCCGGATACAGTAGCGATACAATTGTTAAGTTGGCAGCACCAATGCATCCGACTCCGGATGATCTTGACGAAATAAACGATCATCAGCTGCGCGACGACACGTGAGCATGAACAGTGCCATCTCAATCCCAAATGCGTGCTCAAATAGCGCCACAACACCTTTAGTCTGGCTC
>CALGVO010000150.1 GCA_937930135.1 uncultured Synechococcus sp.
CGAGCCCTGGAGGAGGCCGCCGACAGTCGTCTCGGTCCAAAGGGGATCTATCCCAATGTCGACTTCTACTCCGGCCTGGTGTACCGCAAGCTCGGGATCCCCAGGGATCTGTTCACACCGGTGTTCGCCATCGCCCGGGTCGCCGGCTGGTTGGCGCACTGGCGGGAACAGCTCGGTGCCAATCGCATTTTTCGTCCATCGCAGATCTACACCGGACGCCCTCTGCGCAGCTGGGTTGCGCGAGAGAGCCGCGTTCCGGCTGCGGGCGCCTAAGTTGCTGGCAACTCACCCGTGATCATGGTGACTCCCTTTGCCACTGCCGCGCCGGCCCTGGTGAGTCCAGGTCTGGATCTGGAACTCAGCTTCAGTGAGGCGTTGCAGGGATTCGGGCTGTCCCCCCAGGCGGCCCATCTGCTCTGGTTGCCGCTGCCGATGCTGCTGGTGCTGGTGGCTGCGGTGGTGGGCGTGCTGGTCACCGTCTGGCTGGAGCGCAAGATCTCCGCAGCTGTGCAGCAGCGCATCGGTCCCGAATACGCCGGTGCCCTCGGTGTCCTGCAGCCCCTGGCTGATGGCCTGAAGCTGCTGGTGAAAGAAGACGTGATTCCGGCCCGCGCCGACGGCCTGCTCTTCACCCTTGGCCCCGTGCTGGTGGTGGTGCCGGTGATCCTGTCCTGGCTGATTGTTCCCTTTGGCCAGAACCTGCTGATCAGCAACGTGGGTGTGGGGATTTTTCTCTGGATCTCCCTGAGCAGCGTGCAACCCATCGGCCTGCTGATGAGTGGCTACGCCTCCAACAACAAATATTCGCTCCTGGGCGGACTGCGCGCAGCTGCCCAATCGATCAGTTATGAGATTCCTCTGGCTCTCTCCGTGCTGGCGATCGTGATGATGAGCAACTCGCTCAGCACGATCGACATCGTCGATCAGCAGACCGGCGCCGGGCTGCTGAGTTGGAACGTGTGGCGGCAACCGGTTGGTTTCCTGATCTTCTGGATCTGCGCCCTCGCCGAGTGCGAGCGACTCCCCTTCGATCTCCCGGAAGCGGAGGAGGAACTGGTCGCCGGCTATCAGACCGAATACGCCGGCATGAAATTTGCCCTCTTCTACCTGGGCAGTTACATCAATCTGGTGCTGTCTGCGCTTCTGGTCTCGGTGCTCTACCTCGGAGGCTGGGGCTTCCCGATTCCCGTCGAGTGGCTCGCCGGATGGTTAGGGCAATCCGTGGATGCTCCTTTGGTGCAGGTGATCACTGGCACCGTGGGCATCGTGATGACGGTGCTGAAGGCCTACCTGCTCGTGTTCCTCGCCATCCTTCTGCGCTGGACCACGCCACGGGTGCGCATTGACCAGCTTCTCGACCTGGGCTGGAAGTTTCTGCTTCCCCTCTCTCTGGTCAATCTGTTGGTCACCGCCGCCCTCAAACTCGCCTTCCCCGTCGCCTTCGGAGGCTGACCCTGCCGGTACGAGGCTTGGCTTCGAACCGACAACGCGCCGCCACGGACGGCATCATGACGTTTAACTGACCATCTGACCGCTGCCAGGCCATGTTCGGATTTCTCAAGCAGGTAGGTGACTACACCAGGGATGCCGTGGATGCAGCCCGCAATCTCACCCAGGGATTGGCGGTCACCTTCGACCACATGAAGCGTCGACCGGTCACGGTGCAGTATCCCTACGAGAAGCTGATTCCGTCAGAGCGCTATCGCGGCCGGATCCACTACGAATTCGACAAGTGCATTGCCTGTGAGGTGTGCGTACGGGTCTGCCCGATCAACCTGCCCGTCGTCGACTGGGTGATGAACAAGGAGACGAAGAAAAAAGAGCTACGCAATTATTCCATCGATTTCGGCGTCTGCATTTTCTGCGGCAATTGTGTGGAGTATTGTCCCACCAATTGCCTCTCCATGACGGAGGAATACGAGCTGGCTGCTTTCGATCGCCACAGTCTTAACTACGACAATGTTGCCCTCGGCCGCCTGCCGACCAGCGTCACCACCGACCCTTCCGTGCAGCCGCTGCGCGAACTCGGCTATCTGCCTGCAGGAGTGATGGATCCCCACGACGTGCCAGCGGATCAACCCAGGGCCGGTCAGTTGCCGGAGCAGGTTCTGGCCAACCTGGCTCCCTCGGCTGGTGCTGATGCGGCGGATGGTGGAGAATCCTCTGCAACGGCCCCCGCCAAGGAGGAGAGCGCGGAATGACGATCGCAGCGTCCACCCAGCTCATCTGTTTTGTTGCGCTTGCTGCCGTGGTGGTGATCGGCGCTCTCGGTGTCGTGCTCCTGAGCAACATTGTGTATTCCGCTTTCCTGTTGGGTGGCGTGTTTCTGGCGGTTGCCGGCCTTTATCTCCTCCTCAATGCCAGCTTCGTGGCTGCGGCCCAGGTGTTGGTCTATGTGGGGGCGGTGAACGTGCTGATTCTGTTCGCGATCATGCTTGTGAACAAACGGGAAGACCTGGCGCCGATTCAGGGTCTGCCTCTTCGGCGGCTGCTTTCTGCTGGAGTCTGTGCCGGTCTGTTCGCACTGTTGGTGCGGGTGGTGGTCACCACCCCCTGGGCTGTGCCAGGCCCGGCGGCGATCGGTGAGGGGGCGACCGAGCGGATCGGCGAGCATCTGTTCACGGATTACCTGCTTCCCTTCGAGCTTGCGTCAGTGTTGTTGCTGATGGCGATGATCGGGGCGATCGTTCTTGCCCGTCGCGATGTGCAGTCCACCGACCTGGGCACCGGCGCTGCGGCCGATCAGGGCTTGATTGAAAAGGCGCGCACACCTCTGCTTGTGGATCAGGGTCCCTCCTGATCAAGGCCATCTCCCTTTCCTTGTCTGCTCTCTTTCCCCATGTCCGACCTGCTGAGCGGTTCCGTACCTCTTGAGGCCTACCTGCTCCTGGCGGCGGTGCTCTTCTGCACGGGCGTATGGGGCCTGATCAACAGCCGCAATGCGGTGCGCGTGCTGATGAGTATCGAATTGATGCTGAACGCCGTCAACATCAACCTGATGGCGTTCTCCTCGTATGTGGATGGCGATCTCATCCGCGGTCAGGTGTTTGCCGTGTTCGTGATCACCGTGGCGGCGGCGGAGGCGGCGGTGGGTCTGGCGATTCTGCTGTCGCTGTATCGGAATCGGGTCACAGTGGATATGGAACGCTTCAATCTGCTGCGCTGGTGATCCCGGTGCCCCACGTCCATGCAGCTCCAAAGGGTCTGGTTGATCTATCGGGCTGACAGTCCGATTGCCTTGCGTGAGGCCCGCCGTTGCGCCGATGCGTTGACGGCTCTCGGGGTGACGGTCTCCCTGGCGATGAGCGGCGCCAGCGCCGACCCTTTTCCAGGCCTCCTGGCTTCGGAAACCGAGCTGCCCGATCTGGCGGTGGTGCTGGGTGGCGACGGCACCGTGCTTGGCGCGGCGCGCCATCTGTCCGTGCTCAAGGTCCCTATCCTCTGCTTCAACGTGGGTGGCCACCTCGGCTTTCTCACCCATGAGCCCAGCCTCCTCGGCGGTCAGGAGCTCTGGCAGCGCCTGCTCGACGACCGTTACGCCATGGAACGGCGCATGATGCTGCAGGCCACGGTCAATCGTCGGCCGGATCTCAATTGTCCCGTGGGTGCCTCATCGGGGCCGAGGGCCGATGCTGCAACCGCCGATGTGGAGCGGCACTGGGCTCTCAATGACCTTTATCTGCGCCCCTATCGCGATGAAATTGCGCCCACCTGCATGCTCGAGCTGGAGATCGATGGCGAAGTGGTGGATCAGATCCGGGGCGACGGGCTGATCCTGGCAACCCCCACCGGTTCCACCGGTTATGCGATGGCGGCAGGGGGACCAATCCTGCATCCCGGCATGGAGGCGATCATCATCAGTCCGATCTGCCCGATGAGTCTGTCCAGTCGGCCGGTGGTCGTGCCACCCCGCTCCAGGCTGGTGATCTGGCCCCTGGGGCAGCCCAGCAGTCAGGTGAAGCTCTGGAAAGACGGTGCCAGTGGCCCTGTGCTGGAGCCAGGTGAGTGCTGTGTGATTCAGCGGGCTCCCCACCACGCCCTGATGGTGCAGCTGGATCAGCGGCCGTCCTATTACCGCACCCTGGCCTACAAGCTCCACTGGGCGGGCAGCCTGGTGGACAGCGCTCCGTCGCCGAACTGATCCCGCACCGCCATGGCTCTCGAGATCGAACGTCGCTTCCTTGTTGCATCGGATGGATGGAGGTTCCTGGCCGGTGCTGCCCAGCCGTTGCGTCAGGGGTATCTCGCCGGTTCGCGCGAGGGTTTCACTGTGCGACTGCGTCTGCGCGACAGTGATCAGGGGCTGGCGGAGCAGGCCTGGCTGACGCTCAAAGCCCCAGCGGCGGGTTTTGCGCGCCATGAGTTCGAATACGCCATTCCCGTGGCCGATGCGGAGGATCTCTGGCAGCTCGCGCCCCATCGGCTCACCAAGACGCGCTTTGCCCTCGCCTGTCCAGGGGGGGATTGGGTGGTGGATGTGTTTGCAGAGGAGAATGCACCACTGGTGTTGGCGGAGGTGGAATTGCCTGTGGCCGATGCGCCGTTGGAGCTTCCCCCCTGGTGTGGCCGCGAGCTGACGGGCGACGATCGCTGGAGCAATGCAGCGCTGGCACACCAGCCTCTGGCGAGCAGGCCCCGGGAGTGGCTGAAAGCTTTCGATTTGCTTTAGATTTGAGCGACAGGGCCGGCGCCGCCGGCCCAGGTCGCAGAGCAATCTGCAGGGGGTGGCCATGTATGGCCTTTACGACAGCGACGGCATCCTGCGCTTCATGGGAGGGTGCCGGGAAGCCTGCGAGGACTATGCCGCACTGTTTGAGCTTTCTCTTGCGAACTGCTCTCTGCTGGCGATCCCCAGGGTGATTCGCTCGCCGATCAGGACGCGCCGGGAGTCGCGTCAGGCAGGGAGCAGCAATTGAACCCATCGCGGCAGATCTTGCCGTGATCCATGGCCCAGTTCAGCAGGGCAACCCGGTTTTTGGCACCGGTTTTGGTGAACACGTTGCTGACGTGGTTGTCCACCGTGCGCTTGCTGATGGTGAGGCGTTCCGCGATTTCCTGATTGGTGAGTCCCTCCGCCACCAGCTCCACGATTTCGATCTCCCTGCCTGAGAGATCGATTGATGGGGAGCCGGAGTCGTTGCCATGGGCCATGGTCACCGATTCCCACGCCTGTCTTGTCATCCTAGGCGCGAGGCAGTGGCTTGGTCCCCCATACTGTTCGGGGCTCAAGGGTGAATCGGTTTGGTCAGTGCGCTGCAGCGCGTCCTCCTGTCTGGGGAGGCAACGATCACGGCGGAGATAATGCCACCACGAGGTGGTGACCCTAGCCATGCCCTGGCCATGGCGGAGCTGCTTCGGGGCAGGGTGCATGCCATCAATGTGACCGACGGTAGCCGGGCGGTGATGCGGATGAGCAGCCTCGCCCTGTGCCACCTGCTTCTGGATGCAGGCCATGAGCCTGTGCTGCAGATGGCCTGCCGCGATCGCAATCGGATTGCGCTGCAGGGGGATCTGCTCGGGGCCCATGCTCTGGGGATCCGCAACCTGCTGTGCCTCACCGGTGACCCGGTGAAGGCGGGGGACCAGCCCGGAGCCAGGCCAGTCAATGAGCTCGAATCGGTGCGTCTGCTCCAGCAGGTCACGGCTTTTAACAGCGGCATGGATCCAGTGAAGGAGACCCTGGCGGATGGGCCCACCAGCCTGTTTGCGGGGGCTGCCGCCGATCCTCACTCCTCCAGCTGGAGCGGCCTCTTCAGGCGGTTGGAACGCAAACGCCAGGCGGGAGCGCAGTTCGTGCAGACCCAGATGGTGATGGATGCCGCTGTGTTGGAGCGCTTCTGCCGTGAGTTGGCGGCTCCAATGGGGCTGCCTGTGCTGGCTGGAGTGTTTCTGCTCAAATCGGCACGCAATGCCCAGTTCATCAATCGGATGGTGCCTGGAGCCTGCATCCCCGACGCCCTGATCGAGCGTTTGGCCAACGCCAAAAATCCTGCGGCCGAAGGGGTGGCCATCGCCGCCGAGCAGGTGCGTCGCTATCTGGGGATCGCCCAGGGTGTGCACCTGATGGCGGTGAAAGCGGAGGAGCGAATCCCGGAAATCCTCCGCCAGGCGGGTGTCAGCTCGCAGGCTGTTAGGTCGCAGCAGTCATGAGATCGGTGCCGAGCAGCTCGGCCATCGCCTTCTGCTGGGGCGAGGGTTCCACCAGATCCTGACGGCGGGCATCGGTGATCAGCCAGTCGAGAGCCGCTTCCTGCAGGTCGAAGTGGTCGCCGTTCTTGCCGACGCAGTAGCGGCCGAACACCAGCTTCTCCACCAGCTGCACCCCGGGGCCGATGCGTGAGTAATCAAAAATGATCGAGTTGTCGATCACCGAGCCCTCGCAGATGTGACAGCTGGGGCCGATCATCGACGGGCCAAGAATGGTGGCACCGTCTTCGATCTTGGTCATCCCACCCACATACACCGGGCCCTGCACCTTGATCCTGTCCCAGTTGGCGGCCACATTCAGGCCGGTGTACACCCCTGGACGCACCTCCTTGCCAGGGATGCCGACCTGTCGCACGTCACCTTGGAGCACGCTGCGAATCGCCTGCCAGTAATCGGGCACTTTGCCGATATCCACCCATTCGAAATCCATCGGCAGGGCATAGAAGGGCGATCCCAGCTCCACCAGCTTCGGGAACAGGTCGGAGCCGATGTCGAACGGTTGCCCGGAGGGGATGTGCGCAAAGATCTCCGGCTCGAAGATGTAGATGCCGGTGTTGATCGTGTCGCTGAGGGCTTCCTCCACCTTCGGTTTTTCCTGGAAGGCACGGATGCGGTGCTGCTCATCGGTGACGACAACGCCGTAGCTGCTCACCTGATCGCGAGGCACTCGTTTGGTGACGAGGCTGGCGATCGCCCCCTTCTCCTTATGGCGACGCACCGCCTCGCTGAGGTCAAGGTCGATCAGGGCATCGCCGCAGAGCACCACGAAGGTGTCGTCGAAAAAGGGTTGGAAATCCTGGATCTTCTTCAGGCCGCCGGCCGACCCAAGGGCATCGCCAATCAGTTCACCATCCTCGATGCGGCCTTCAAAGCTGTAAGCGATTTCCACACCGAAGCGCTGGCCATCGCGGAAGTAGTTCTCGATTTCTTCGGCGAGGTGCGACACATTCACCATCACCTCCTTGAAGCCGTGCTCCTTGAGCAGCTCCAGCAGAAATTCCATCACCGGCTTCTGCAGGATCGGAATCATCGGTTTGGGGATCACGTGCGTGATCGGCTGAACCCGCGTTCCCTTGCCCGCCGCCAGGATCATCGCCTTCATCGACGTTTCGAGGACTCACTTTGGAGCAACAACATAGAGGGCCTCCTACGCCACCCTCGCTTCCTCGGCCGGCATGACAGCTGGCACCTGGAGAGTTGTGCGCGGCAACCGGTTCGCGCTGCCTGCTGCCAGAACCCGTTTCAGTCGGAGTGGGGCATGCAGGTGTCCTTCCTGCTGCAGCTCCACCTGTCCCTGGGAGGAAAGGAAGAGCAGGGCCCAGAACACCCCCACCCGATCGGTGTCGAGATCCGCAGCCGCAGCTTCAGCCCAGTGTTGAACGAGGGCTTCGAAATCGATCCAGTCAAGGGCCGCTTCCCAATGGCTCAGGAACACGCCCAGGGCGGCGGTGGTTTCTGGCAGCTTCTCCCGGTGGGCGAGGGCGGCCACCTGGGCAATCGCTTCGCGACGACTGAAGCGCTTCTGCCGTTGGCGTCGCCGCAGCTCCAGCTCATCGGAGTCGAGTTGTTCGGCGATCGATTCGAGCTGTTCGATCAGTTCGCCGAGGGTGACTGG
>CALGVO010000151.1 GCA_937930135.1 uncultured Synechococcus sp.
TGCAACGCCTACCGCGACCGTCGTCGTCGCAAGCGCGATTTCCGTCGTCTCTGGATCGCCCGGATCAATGCCGCCGCTCGCCTCAATGGCATGAGCTACAGCCGCCTGATCGGTGGCCTCAAGAAAGCCGATGTGCGGATCAACCGCAAAATGCTTGCCCAGCTCGCTGTGGTCGATCCCGGCACCTTCACCACGGTGGTGACTGCCGCCCAGGCTTGAGATCAAACTGAGCCGAGGAGTCAGCGTTCATGGACATCCTCGTTCCCCAGACCTACCTGCTCGGTCTGATCGGCCTGTTGTCGATCGTGGCCGTGCTGGTGGGTCGTCAATTGCTGCGCGTGCGACGTGACGAACTCTCACTCATTCGCCTTGAACAGGAGGGTGCCGCAGCCTCCCGCGATGCTGGTCAGCTCTATGAACTGGCGTCGGTGCAACTGCGCAAACGCCTCTATCCCCAGGCCACAACCACCCTGCGCCAAGCGCTGAAACGTCTGGCCGGTGAGCCCGATGAAGCACGGGCGCTCGTGGAAAATGCGCTTGGTTTCGCTCTCGCCGCCCAGAAGGATTTCGAGGGGGCGGTGAAGCACTACAAGGCGGCACTGCAGGCCAAGCCCGATTACCCCGTGGCCCTGAACAATCTGGCTTTCGCCAGGGAGCGTCTTCTCGATCTCGACGAGGCAGCCGAGCTGTATCGCCAGTCGCTCAAGCTGGAGCCCACCAACGCCACCGCATCCCGCCGCCTGAAGCGTGTCGAGCAACAACTGCGCCGCAGTGCTGCTCGCAGCAACGCCTCACCAGAGGCCGCGGATCGGAAGGGCTTCTGAGCTCCCACACTCGGCGGCAAGGTTGAGGCGACCACCGGGATAGGTCATCCGGGGCGCCACCCAGCCAGCCAGGGTGGCACCCTGCAGGCCAAGGAAGGAACCACCGGGCTCGAGGCCCGCGGTGAGCGGATCCGCCAGGGGCAGCAGATCGAGTTGATCTGACTTGGCATTCAGGTTGCCCTGCACCGGCGTGCTGGTCTCGCCGATGCGCATGTCGCCGCGCAGCACCACCATCTGACCCATGGGCTGCACGCTGGCAAGCGTCACCTGCACGGGCTGCACGGCGCCGCCGGTGAAGGAGCGGTACGAGCCGCACCATTGACGCGGCATCGAGGAGGCCAGCGATGCGGCCCGTGCCACCGGATCAAAGGTGTCGACTGTTCCCTCCAGCACCATCGGCGTCGCCAGCTGGGAGGAATCCAACGGCAGGGCAGCCTCGAACGTCACCGGAGACTGAACCGGCAGATCCACGGCGACTGGAACGGGCATGGATAGAAATGGATGATGGGCGCACGGTAGTGCCATCCCGAACGACGGGAGCAGCCCCTGATCCGGTTCTCACACCAATCCGCCGCACGCGCCATGGATCTCACCTCCAATCCCGCAAGCCCGTCCGCCGCAGACGATCCATTGCTCATCGGCGGCCGTTGCTTCAGCAGTCGGCTCTTCACCGGCACAGGCAAATACCCCGACCTCAGCACGATGCAGGCCAGCCTCCAGCGCTCGCGCTGCGAGATGGTGACCGTGGCCGTGCGCCGCGTACAGGCTGTGGCGGCCGGCCATGCCGGCTTGATGGAGGCGATCGACTGGAGAACGATTTGGATGCTGCCCAACACCGCCGGGTGCGCCACCGCTGAGGAAGCGGTTCGGGTCGCGCGTCTCGGCCGGGAGCTGGCCAAGCTGGCCGGCCAGGAGGACAACACCTTCGTGAAGCTGGAGGTGATCCCCGACAGCCGCCATCTGCTCCCCGATCCCTTCGGCACCCTTGAAGCGGCGGAACAGCTGGTGAACGAGGGCTTCACCGTGCTGCCCTACATCAACGCCGATCCGCTGCTCGCCAAACGCCTGGAGGAGGTGGGCTGCGCCACGGTGATGCCCCTGGGCTCTCCGATCGGATCCGGTCAGGGGCTGCGCAATGCCGCCAATATCGCCCTGATCATCGAAAACGCCAGCGTGCCGGTGGTGGTGGATGCGGGCATCGGGGTGCCGAGTGAGGCCGCCCAGGCGCTGGAGATGGGCGCAGATGCTGTGCTGGTGAACAGCGCCATCGCCCTGGCGGGCGATCCAGCCTCGATGGCGGAAGCGATGGCTGACGCCGTGCGGGCCGGTCGCCTCGCCCATCGCGCCGGTCGCCTCCCCCTGCGTCAGGAGGCCTCCGCCAGCTCCCCCACCAGCGGCCGGGTGACGTAACGAAGAATCACCGGCCGTGAAGCTGCATGGCAGAAGCCGGCCACAGCTGAACGACCTCCATAAGGTCTGCGCAGATGCAGCACGAGGCCATGCAGGTCACCCAGGAAGATGGCGGCCGTCTCAACGCCTTCGCCAAAGAGCCCCGGATGGAGGTGATGGACGCTTCCGCCAGCCGCAGCAACGGCTCCCGACTCCTGATTCTCGGCGGGGCCGTGCTGGTGCTGAGCCTGATGGCCATCTCCGCGGCAATCAGCTGAAAAGCCTGTAGTAGCTTGCCTCACATCAGCGGCTTGCACGCTTCGGCAGGAGTTTGGGGTGAAAGTTCTCGTTCTCGGCGGTGACGGCTTCTGCGGCTGG
>CALGVO010000152.1 GCA_937930135.1 uncultured Synechococcus sp.
TGGATGAACAGCCTGTTTTGGATGACCAGCTGGAGCAGCTCGCGCAGCAACCCGATGCTCTGCATCAGGCTCTGGAGCAATGCCGCATCAGCTATCGGACCGTGCAGGAGAGCTGCAAGCGCCTGCACGGTCAACGGGACCCCGCCGAGGCGCGCCTGGCCCAGACCGAAAAGGATTTGCAGAGCCATCAGCTGCAACGGGAACGGCTGCTGGCAGAGCAGGCCTCAGGCCTGAAGCAGCGGCAGACCCTGGTGGAGGAGTGCGGTGATCTGGCCCAGCTGGATGCCGCCCTCGTGGCGCTGCGGCGCGAGGAAGACGCCCTGCGCCAGAGCGCTGAGGGCCTATCGACCGAGGGTGGTGGCGTTGAAGCGGTGCGTGAGGCCGAAGCTGAGCTGCAGCGCCTTGAGGCGGAGGAGCAGCGTCTGGCACGCAGCCTGCAACAGCTCAGTGCCGAGCGGGGCGGATTGCAGGAACGCTGCCTGGCGCTGAGTGATGCCGAGCCCTACGCGGCGGCGGAGGAGGCTGCCGCCCGCCTGGAGCAGGCGGAGGCGCGGGAGCGCAGTGAGCGGTTGCTGGTGGAGGCGCAACAGCTGTTGTTGCAGGAATTCCAACGGGCGCGCAGCGATCTCTCCAGCCGCTACACGGTGCCGTTGCGCCGCAGCATGGATCGCGTTCTCGCCCCCCTGTTCGGCCAGGAGGGGGCACGCACCGCCCTGGGTTACTCCGCCAAAGATGGCCTTGGCGACCTGGGGCTGGAACGGAATGGGCTGTTGTTGCCGTTCTCTGCGTTGAGTGGTGGTCTGCGCGAGCAGCTCAACGCCGCCCTGCGCCTGGCGATTGCCGATGTGTTGCGTGAGGGCCACGACGGTTGTCTGCCCGTGCTCTTCGATGACGCCTTCACCAACAGCGATCCGCACCGTCTGAAGGCGGTGCTCACCATGCTGTCGCAGGCGGCGGAACGGGGGTTGCAGGTGATTGTGATGAGTTGCGATCCCGATCCCTACCGGGCCATCGCTGATGCGGTGGTGGAGCTGCCAACCAGTTGAGAGGCAGCGGCTTCAGAGCGCCGTTTCGATCACATTCATCGCCCGCAGGTAGGCGGGTGGTTCGGTGGCGGCGTCCAGCTCTTCGAGGCTGCTGTCGTCGCGGATCAGGCGGCGGGCGTTGTCGGCGATCACCGCATTCACCACCAGATCCATCGCCTCCGGTTGGTTGAGGTTCTGCAGCGCCTCGGCGTAACGGCGGCTGTGGGTGGGACGCACCGATTCCTGGCAGTAGTTGGAGAGCTCCCGGCTGTCGGTCATCACCGAGAAGGCCACCTCCTTGGTGGAGGTTTTGCCGTAGATCGCCATGTAGAGCAGGTTCACCATCGAGGCGTCATGCACCGGGATGGCGTAATTGCGCACGATCTGCGGCCAGTAGCGCAGCGCCTTCAGCCCTTCCAGGCCGCCCTTGCGCAGACCGGCCTCTTCACACCAGTCCTCCACCTCGTCCATGGAGTGGGGGCAGCGCTGCACCTCGCGCATCCGATCCGCCAAGACTTGTCCGGCCTGGAAATTGCGCGTCGGTTTCCCCGACACAGGCAGCATCATGCTGCCGCGCACATCCGCCACCATGGCCGTGAGCTGGGCGAAGGTGTGGTCGCGCACTTTCTCCATATCTCCCCCGCGCACCAGCGCCGCTTCGATCCGTTGCACGCCATAGCCAAGTTCGGTGAGGGCGAACGGTTGACGGTTGTAGAGCCGCTGACGATCCCGCCTGGCCATCGACACGGTGGCGGCCTGATCCAGGCATTGATCCAGCAGCAGGGTGAGCAGGGTCGGCAAGACCCCCGGATTTTGCTGGTGAAAGCTGTATCCGAAGCCGGCAAACACCGACGACATGTTTTTCGCCGCCTTGATGTATTGCCCTTCAACGTTGTGAACGCCGGGGGACACCTGAATGTTGGGGGAGAGGCGATCGAGCATGCGCGCGCCGAGCAGGGCGGTGAGCGCATTGGGATGGCAGAAGTTGGCGGTGAAGCTGTCGAGTGGGTTGCGCAGGGCGCCGTGACGGTGGAAGCCGGAGAAGAAAGCCAGGTTCGGCACCTTCTCGCAGAGCACATACGACGCATTGGCGATGTGGTCATGGCTGAAGGAGCCGGCCAGACAGGCGAGCACCACCTGCTCTCGCCCCAGCTCCTCCCGTAGTCGGCAGGCCTCCTGAAGATCATCCTCCACGTGGTTGCTGTTGGCACTGAGCACCACCAGTTCGCAGCGCTGCAGCAGGTCGGCCAGGGAATTGGGGCGCCGCTCGCCAGCACCGGCGTCATGGCTCGCCATCCGCTCCACGGCGGCCACATGGTCGGGATCCATGCCGGCGAGGGCATCGGCGTTGAAGGCCCCGAGCAGGCTGCGGCCGGGGCGGGCCGCCAGCAGCAGATCGCCTTCGCCCTCCTGCTGCATGGCGCAGTTGTAGGCCAGGGAGGCCGGGTAAAGCCCCACGCTGTAGAAGCCCACCTTGCCCACCTCCAGCTCGCGGATGCGTTGACGCACCAGCTCGGCGTCGAGGCTGCGGGGGAAGAAGGTGTTGCTCTTCAGCGAGGTCTGCATCGTGCTGGCATCACGTGGGGCCTCGGGGCCATGATCCCCCGACACCCTACGCACCGATCCGATGACGCTCACGCTCTACGGCGGGCCGCGCACCCGCGCTTCGATGCCGCGCTGGTACATGGAGGAGAAGGGCATCGATTACCGCCTGGTGGAACTGGACCTCCAGGCCCAGGAGCAGCGTCAACCGGAGTTTCTGGCGATCAATCCCTTCGGCAAGCTGCCTGCCCTGGTGGACACCACGGTGCAGGGGGCCGACGGCCAGCCGCTGACGTTGTTTGAAAGCGGCGCCATCCTGCTCCATCTCGCCGACTGCCACAGCGACGACATCACCACCGCGGCGGAGCGGGCCCTCACCAGCCAGTGGCTGCTGTTCGCCAATGCCACCCTGGCGATCGCCCTGTTCGTTCCCAGCAACCGGGAGCGGGACTTTCCCCGTCTGATGGGGGTGCTCAACGAGCAGCTCGATCCCGATCGTCCTCTTGTTGGGCGCTGCTGGGGTGCGGCTGACTGCGCTGTGCAGGCCTATCTGGCCTACCTGCCGATCTTTTTCCCCGACATCGATCTGAACCCCTATCCCAGAATCCAGGCCGTGATTGACGCCGTGCAGCAGCGACCGGCCTATCAAGCCGCCATGGCAGCGCGCTGAAGTCGATGGAATCCCTCACTCTCAACCAGCTGCACGACGAGCTCGCCGCCAGCCCCAATCTGTTGATCATTCAGGACCTCGATGGGGTCTGCATGCCCCTGGTGCAGGATCCCCTCACCCGGCAACTCCCGGCCGACTATGTGCAGGCAGCGGCGGATCTCCACGGCCATTTCAATGTGCTCACCAACGGCGAACATGAGGGGCGCCGTGGCGTGAACCGGCTGGTGGAACAGGCCCTGGGTGATCGGGAGCGTCCCGGTCGCGACGGCCTCTATCTGCCCGGCCTGGCCGCCGGTGGTGTGCAGCTGCAGGATCGCTACGGCAGCCTCAGCCATCCGGGCGTGAGTGAAGCGGAGATGGCCTTCCTCGCCGCTGTGCCCGCAACGATGGCGGCGCTCCTGTTTGAGCAGTTGCCGCCGCTGCTGCCCGAGCTGGGGGAAGGGGAGCTGCAGCTGGAGATCCAGCGGGCGATTCTCGACACCCAGGTGTCGCCCACGATCAATCTGAACAGCCTCTTCGCCAGGCTCCCCGACGCTGTGGAGCGGCAACGACAGCTGCAGACGATGCTCGCGGCTGTGATGGCCACCCTGATGGAGCAGGCGGCGGCGGCGGGATTGGCGGAGTCGTTCTTTCTGCATGTGGCGCCCAACCTGGGCCGGGATGATGAGGGGCAGGAGCGTCTCAAGCCGGCCCAGCCTGGGGATGTGGGCAGCACCGACATTCAGTTCATGCTTCGCGGCGCCATCAAGGAGGTGGGGCTGCTGGTGTTGATCAATCGCCACATCGCCGCCCGCAGCGGTGAGGCTCCCTTCGGTGCTGAGTTCAACGTGCGCTGCGCCCCCCACGACCACGCGGCTCTGCTCGATCTCTGCCATCGCCACATCCCGCCTGATCAGATGCCCCACCTGGTGGGGGTGGGTGACACGGTCACCTCCCATCCCTGTCCGCAGGGCTCGGGCTGGCTGCGTGGCGGCAGCGACCGCGGCTTCCTCACCCTGTTGCAGGAACTCGGCGAGAGCTATGGCCAGCCCAACCGGGTCGTTCTGGTCGACAGCAGCGGTGGCGAAGTGGATCGCCCCTCTCTCGCCGATGGATCGTTGGCGGGGATCAGCGATCCGGAGGATCCGCTTCGCTTTGATGCCTGCGTTCCCGGTGGCCCGGAGGCCTATGTGAACTGGTTCACGACGTTGGCGTCCGCGCGGAAGCGGAGCTGAGGGTTCGGGGCAGCACCCGCATCATGAAGGGCAGGGCGGTGATCGACGGTTTGCCGCCACTGACCCACACCGCCTGCTCTTCGCTCCACAGCCTCCGGCCCGGCACGATCAGGCGCGATTTGGAGGCATGGTCGGGCAGAAACGCCGCCGTGAAACCTCGCGCCTGCACGAAGCGGTGCAGGTCATCGAACAACACGCCATCGTCGGTTTCGATCACCTCCAGGCGGCCATCGGGCCGGAAGCCATACACGATGCGCACGTCGGCCAGACGCATCGGGCCATACACGCCCCGATAGCTGCTGGGCGGGGTGGAATCGCGATGGGCGAAGGCATGCAGCCCACCGATGAAAAGGCGGTAGCGGTCCTGTCGCTCGGGGGTGAGATCACCAAAGCCGTAGCGCAGCTCGCCCGCTTCGGTCACGGCGATGTAGGCCCGTTCGGAGGCTGCGGCCCGATTGCCGGCGCGGCGGATGCCATCGCTCAACATCAGATCGCCATGGAGCACCATGCCGAGCGGTTCATTCGGATGGCCCTTTTCAAAGGTGGGTCCGGTGAAGAAGAGCAGGGCCTCGCCATCCCGATTCGCCTCGAACTCCCGGTTCCAGCCGCCGAAGAATTCCAGATCCACCCAGCGGGGATCGAGGATCACACTCGAATACCCCACCGACATCGTGCTGCCGTCATTGCGGCTGAGCTGCTGCACCTGGTCGGGTTGGAAGACGGCGATCTCCGCTGGCGGTGGCGGTTGGGGAGGAGGTTCCGGCAGGAGCCAGGCCAACGACTCGACCCTGCTGTCTTGGCGATCAGACTTCTGCAACACCCGCCAGAAGGGGTGGGTTGCCGCCACCAGGGCACCGAGAAGGGCTGAGGTCACTCCGATCGCCACCAGGGTGCCCGCTTTCATGATCCGAAGGGGATCTCGGCGCTGCGATTCTGTCGCGATCCGGCGCGGGGCTGCAGCATTTTCACCAAAGCCTCATCCAATCGAGTGAACGCGGGGCCTCGTTGGTTTTCAGACTGAAGCCAAGGCCACATGAGGAGTGTTCGCACCATGGAACAGGCTCATCCACCTGTGTCGCTGCCGCGGCACGCCAGCCTCTGTCTGGCGGTCGGATCCGACAACGACGATGCCGACGACGACAGCTGTTGGGAGTGTGTGCAGGGCGAGCTGAGTGAACTCAGCCATGAGGGGGCCTGCATCGTTCTGGATGCCGACCTGGGCCCGACCAGGGCCAGCCATGGCCACCTCAGCCTCGAAGACGACCAGGGCCATTTCGGACATCAACGTCGGGTGCGTGTGCTCTGGCATCGGCGCGATATGGGCCACAGTTGCCTCGGTCTTGGCTTCACGTCCTGAGGAGAACGCCTTGGTGCTGCCACATCGTCTGCTGCCATATCGCCTGCTGCTGCTCCGCCGACTGACGCTCACCTGTGCGGTGACGGCCCCTGCCATCGCCTGGCAGGTGGTGCGTGCCGCCGATCCGCCTGCAGCCTGCGCCGCACCGCAACCAGGTCAGTATCTGGTGGTGGCGCGGGGCAGCCGCGCCGGTGTGCCGGTGGGGCGACTCAATCTTGAAACCTGGCAGGCGGATGGTTCCGTGCGCGGTCGCCGGTTTCTGCGCGTGGGTCGCAGCTACAGCGCCTCCAGTTACGAGGGACGCTGGTCCAGCCTCGGTGGTTGTGGGGCGACGGTGAGCCGTGGCGAAGCCGGGCCGTCGAGCCAGCTGTTGCTCAACCAGGCCGGTCGGCCCCGGGTGGGTCTCACCATGGCAGCCGACACGGTGGTGAGTGAGCGCTGGATTCACCAGCCCGACACAGCCTGCACCGCCACCACGCTCGAAGGCACCGTGCTCAGCGATCAGCAGGGCTTCAATGCCAAGGACGCCGACTGGGTGGCCAATGCGGTGATCCAGCGGGAAGTGTGGTCGAACTGGGGCATGGCCGGGCTGGCGCTGTCGTCCTATGGCGGCAAGGCCGAGGTGGCGGCCTATCAAGGTCGCTTCACCCAGGAGGAGGGCTGCCTGGGGCGCATCCGCCAACAGGACGCCAAAGGCGTCACCTACGCCTATGTGGCGATCCTGCGCTCTGATGGCCAGGGTTATGCCTATCTGCAGACCCAGGGGGATGGCCTCACGGTGGCCCTGCTCAACCGTGAAGGTCAGTCGTAAAACGATAAGGCAAGCGTGTAGAGACCTGAAGCTGAATGAAGAAATCGGCAGATCTCCCCTCTGCCGGTTGCTTGATCAAGCCCCTTGATCAACACTGAGATCACTGATTCGGAGGCTCCTATGTCGGATGACACTCCACCCCGCCAGCAACGAGGAGTTGGCTGACGTGTTCGGACCCTGCTCCAACAGTCTCGCTTGATTTCTGAAGTCTTCAGCTGGGCAAAGTCCCTACGAATGGACGGTTCTGCTGAGTCCCGATGCATCGCCCTAGGTGCCCCCGGTGAACAAGACTTCCCACCTGAAACGTCATGGCCCCAGGGCCCTTCGCCGGCAACTCCGCCACAAATTTCCACTCCATTGATTTCACGGTTCACGATCACAACGATCCGCTGCATCGACAGCACCTTGAACCAGGGGCCCGGCCAATGGTCGGGCCTCTCTGTTGTTCGCCAGAATGGCTTAGCGCCTCAAGCTGCCCGCTGACCTGCTCCACGACGTCTCGTCTGTTTCCGCCCCTGCAGCGCCGTCGGCTGCAGACCCTGCAGGTGAATCTCGGCTACCGCTGCAATCAGAGCTGCAGCCATTGCCACGTCAACGCCGGGCCGTGGCGCACCGAAGCGATGGCGGAGGCCCAGATCGAGCAGGTGCTTGGGGTGTTGGCCCATCCCACCATCGAAACCCTGGATCTCACCGGTGGTGCTCCGGAGCTTCACCCCCGCTTTCGCTCCCTGGTGGGGCGGGCCCGGGCGTTGGGGCGGCAGGTGATCGATCGCTGCAATCTCACCATCCTGCTGGAACCGGGCCAGGAGGATCTGGCCGCCTTTCTCGCCGATCAGGCTGTGCACGTGGTGGCCTCCCTGCCTTGCACAGAGGCGGAACGGGTGAACCAGCAGCGGGGTGATGGGGTGTTCGAGCGCAGCATCGCGGCGCTGCAACGCCTCAATCACCTCGGCTACGGCGATCCAACCGGCCCATTGCGGCTTGATCTCGTTTACAACCCCTCAGGCGCCAATCTGCCGCCGGCGCAGGCCGGCCTGGAGGCCCACTACCGCGAGGCCCTCGCCCGGGATTACGGCCTCCGCTTCAATCGCCTGCTCACGATCACCAACATGCCGATCGAGCGCTTCGCCCGCGATCTCGCCCACCGCGGCGCACTCGAGGCTTATCTAGAGCAGCTCCAGCAGGCTCATCGGGCTGAGAACCTTGAGGCGGTGATGTGCCGCGGTCTGATCAGTGTGAACTGGAAGGGGGAGCTGTTTGATTGCGACTTCAACCAGCAACTGGGCTTGCCGCTGGGCGGACGCCATCGCCACCTCAGTGATCTGCTCGATCAGGTCGGCGACCTGGAGGGCGAGTCGATTCGGGTGGCGACGCACTGCTTCGGTTGCACAGCAGGTCATGGCTCCAGCTGCGGTGGCGCCTTGAGCTGAGAGCATGAACCGAACACCGACTTGAGCATGGAGAATCCGGGGCCGGCCCACTGCGGCAGCAAGCCGAAACGCTTCGCCGTGGGAATCGCCCCGCTGGGCACGATTTCGATCGGCATCGTGCCCATGGGAGTGGTGTGCATCGGCATTGTGCCGATGGGGGTGGTCTCCATCGGTGTGGTGGCGATGGGCGTGATCAATTTCTCCGTGGTGGGCATGGGCCTGCTTGCCGTGGGGCTGAACACGATGGGGGTGTGGACAGCCGGGCCCCAGGGCATGGGGTTGGTGCATCTGGGTGGAAGCCAGGGGGGGCATCACAACCATCAGGGCCATCACGCCGGCCCCGAGGGCGCAGCAACCGGAGCTGAGGCCAACATGCTGGCCTACCCCACCCGGGAGGAGGCGGAGGCGGAAGCGAAAAAACTCGGGTGCTCAGGGGTGCATCGCATGGGCAGCTTCTGGATGCCCTGTGAGCACCATCCAGGCAGCTGAACGGCTCAGCTCTGATCAGAGGCAGTCGGGGCAGATGCCGCGCACGTTGAGGCTCGATTCGATCAGGTCGAAACCAAACAGACGGGCAGCGTCCTGGCCGGCTTCGATCACCGGCGTGCTCTCGAATTCCTCGGTGCGTCCGCAACGCACGCACACCAGATGGTGGTGGTCGTGATGGTCGTCGCAACGGAGCTCAAAACGGCGACCGGCGTCAGTGAGTTCCAGCTCCTGCAGGAAGCCCATCTCCACCAGCAGACGCAGGGTGCGGTAGATCGTGGCCAGCGACACCCGAGCGTCCGCTTCGAGCAGCTGCTGATGCACGTCTTCAGCGCTGAGGTGCCGGCCGGAGCCGATGCGTTCAAACAGATCGAGGATCCGGCGCCGCTGCGGCGTCAGACGGCGCCCATCCTCATGCAGTCCACGCTCCAGGGGCTCTTCAACACGAGCCGACGTCGATCCTGAAGGCATCGGCCACGAACCAATCTTCTCAACAGTAACGACTAATGAGAGGAGGCGACAATGGCTGGAGGCCACGGCGCTCCACAGCATGCGCATCCTTCAGCTCAGCGATCCCCATCTCCTGGCCGATCCCGAAGGGCTGGTGCGTGAGCGCCCGGCCCTCAGCCTCTGGCAACGCGCCCTCGCCCAGGTGCGGCAGACCCGGCCCGACCTGCTGCTGGTCACGGGCGATCTCTGTCAGGACGAAAGCTGGGGCGGCTATGGCCAGCTGCGCGATTCACTCACCGACCTTCCCGCTGAGACGGCGGTGGCCCTGGTCGCGGGGAACCATGACCAGCCGACGCTGCTGCGCGCTGCCCTGGGGCGCCAGGCCGTGGTGGGACCGGCGGAGATCGTCCGCGGCCAGGGGCGGCTGCTCCTGCTGTCCAGTCACCTGGCAGGTCAGTGCGGCGGCGGCCTGGGAACGCCGCAATTGCGCTGGTTGGAACAACGGCTCAACGATCCGCTGCACATCACCACCGCCACCTTGGTGGCCCTGCACCACCCACCGCTGCCGATCGGTGACCCCGGTCTGGATCGGATCGGTCTACGCGATGGCGAGGTGCTGATCAGCCTTCTGCAACGGGCTCCGGCGCTGAAGGCGGTGCTGTTCGGCCACATCCATCAGCATTGGCAGGGGCGCCTGCCTGGCCGGGCCGATGTGGCTCTGCTCGCCTGTCCCTCCACCCTCAAGTCGTTTCAGGCGGTGCAGCCCTGTCCACTGGGGCGGCCGGACGATCCGGGGGGGCGATGGCTGGATCTGAAAGCGGACGGTGCCCTGGAGACAAGCCTCTTGCGCTGGTCTTAAGGTGCCGCACTCTGATACGGCTCTGGCGAAAGACGGTGGCAGGCTCCTGGCAAGTGGTGATGCGCTGTGTCGCCAGCGCCATGTTTCTGCTCGCCCACGGCTTGCTGGTGCTCGAGCACGTGGCGGTCGGCACCGCACTCCATGGCGTGGCCGAACTGTTCCTCGCCCCCTGGGCGGTGCGCCACCGCGCCTGGGACATCATCGTGATCGGTGTGGTGTTCTGTGTGTTTGATCTCTGGGGAACGGTGCGGCTGACGGGGGCGATCAGCTGACGCTCCCCCGCTTGCGGGAGTGGATTTCAGGGTTTGGAGCTTGCCACCGTTTCCACCCACCAGCGCTCGACCACGCCGCCGATGCGCTCCCCTGAAGACGGCGTGGTTGGGGCAGGGATCGTGACCACCGACAGCTGGCGGCCGTTGCGGCGATAGTCGAAGCGACAGAAGCCGGCGCCGGTGCCGGAGCAGGCCGACAGGCTGGTGAGGGGCACGCCGGCCCGCTCCTGATCCATGGGCTGGGCTGGGCCCAGGGGGTGAGGCCGCCAGCCCGAAGACAGCAGCACCGCATCGGCTTCCAGGATCGACTGGCCTGCGCTGAGCGGCAGACCGCGGCCCGGCTGGGCGACCACGGGCGCCATGCCCAGGGCCAGCAGCATCACCAGAATGGAGGAGCGGGGCATGCCGGTGGAGGCGACCTCCCTGATCCATAGCCACGGATCGGCGGCCCCGACCACAGACCCTCAGGCGGGCACCACTCCCTCGCTCAAGCAGAGGCTGGTGAGCTTCTGCACGGTGCCAGGCAGGTTGCGCGACACCGGGCAGAGGGCCATGCGCTGGCGGATGTGATCGAGGGCAGCGGTATCGGCCTTGGCGTGATCGTCTGGGCTGGCAGCGGGGTCGAGGCTGATGCGGAAGTCACCCTGGAAGGCGGTCAGAATCCAGTCTTCGCCGGTGGTGACCTTGATGTCGCCATCGACGCGAAGGAGGGGAAGCGCCATCTCCCGGGCATTGGCCACGAGATAGAAGTGTTGGCAGAGCACCAGTGAGAGCAGGAAGAGCCGAAAACCGGGCGTGGTGAGGGTTGGATCCTGCGGTTCCCACAGCCCCTCAGCATTGAGAAACTCCACCGCCAACGCTTCGGTCTGACGGTCCGGCGCGGGGTGGTCGCTGCGTAGGCGGAACTGGAAAACGCGATCGGCCATGGGAGGAAGGTGATCCACTGGAAGTGTCCATAGTATGCCTTTACCGGCATAAGCGCATCTAAGGATTGGTCGGATCACCTCTGCGTTCAGGGGGCGAGTCGCTCCACGTGCCAGGTCTCGCCCTCGCGCTGGTAGCGGAAGCGATCGTGCAGGCGATCCGCGCCCCCCTGCCAGAACTCGATCGTCTGCGGACGCACCCGATAACCACTCCAGAACGGTGGCAGGGGCACCTCACCAGCCTCAAACCGCTGCCGCATCGCCGCCAGCTGCTGCTCCAGCAGCTGGCGACCGGAAATCACCGAGCTCTGTTGGGAGACCCAGGCACCCAGCTGACTGCCCCGGGGCCGGGAGCGGAAGTACGTCAGGGTCTCCAGGAGGGCAATGGGCGATGCCTCACCCTGGATTTCCACCTGGCGTTCGAGGCCATACCAGGGAAAGAGCAGGCCAACCCGGCCATTGGCAGCGATCTGCCTCGCTTTGCGGCTGCTGCTGTTGGTGAAGAAGACAAAACCGCGCTGGTCATAGGCCTTGAGCAGCACGGTGCGGCTACTCGGCTGATCCGCCGCCACGGTGCTGAGCACCATGGCGTTGGCTTCGAGCAGCTCAGCGGCAATGGCCTGCTCGAACCAGAGGCGGAACTGGGCGATCGGGTCATCCGCGAGATCGCGGCGGCGCAGTGCCGCCGATCCGTAGTGACGTCGCAGTTCCGCCGGATCCATGCCGATCAGGAGTGGCCCGCCGTGGCTTTCGGTTCGCGGCATTGCAGCCCGGTGGCCAGCACCATGGCCTCGTAGTGGATGCGCTGACCTG
>CALGVO010000153.1 GCA_937930135.1 uncultured Synechococcus sp.
CTGCGACCGACCCCGGGCAGGGCCAGCCAGAGCTCCAGCTCCCGGGGCCAGGCGTTGCAAGACAGATCGGCACTGCAGCGCCACTGCTCCCGGATTGATCGTGCTGCCGCCAGCAGGCGCCGACCACGGGAGTAGTACCCCAGGCCCTGCCAGCGCAGCAGCACCGCCTGCTCATCGGCGGCAGCCAGGGCCTCAAGGGTGGGGAAAGCCTCCATCCAGCGCTGCCAGTAGGGCAGCACCACCTGCAGCTGGGTCTGCTGCAGCATCACCTCGGCCACAAACACGCCGTAAGGATTCAGCACCTCCTCAGCTGCAGGCCAGACCCCTTCAGCGAGGAACATCCAAGGCTTCAAGTCGGGATTCTTGCGGCCATGGGCCTGCCACCAGGCCAGCAACTGGGTGACCCTCGCGGAAGCCGACGCGGCAAAGAATCCAGACATCGCTGAAGTCTGAGCTGCGGAGACTCCATGGTTGAGCCTGCTGGGCAGTGTGAGTTGCTTTGTGAATGGCACCTCGGCCGAATTGAGCGTGCTCAGGCAAGTGATCGAGGGCCGTTTCGGCCACACCAACAGCACCCTACTGATCGGCATTGCGCTGCTGATCTTTGGCTATGGGATCTACGAGTTGGTGATCTCCGACATCGATCCGCGCCAACAGGAACCCTCCACGGTGCGGCGAAACCTGCTCAACATCGAGTCGCTCGATGGCCTGAATCAGAAGCTCACCAAAGTGATCGTGGTCGCCCTGATCGTGACCGCCAACGAACTGCTGATGTCCTGCGCAGGTGTCATCCAAGACGGATGCAACCGTGCTGTTCCGTGCAGCCACAAAGCAAGCTCCAGCAGAGCAGAACCCAGCTCAGATCAACGGCGGCGGCCCAGCCTGGATCGGATCTTCCGCCACTGGCGCAGATGGTGCCGGCGCTGGGTGGGAGTGAGCGGAGCATGGGCAAGCAGCTGCTGCTGATCCGCCATGGCCTCAAGCAGCGTGGCCCGATCGGGATGCATCCTCGCGGCGCGCCGGCAGAGTCGCGGAAAGCTTTCCCCCTGCAGCGGCACAACTCCCAGACGCGTCAAAAGACGGAGGGACTGCACCAGAGATGAACGGGGCCGGATGCCCATGTGCAGGACGAGCCAACCGCCCGCGACAGCCACGAAGCCACTCACCACGGCGGTCACACCCAACCAACGCAGCTGCGCACCAAACAACATCTGCTGCCAGGCCTGCTGACTGGCCTGATCGAAACTCAACCACCAGCTCGTCCAGGCCAGATCAAGACCCCACCACTGCCACTGGAGCCATCGCCACCAGGGCACGTTCTCCTCTTGGCGCTGCCCAGACTCAGCCACCACTGCGGCAGCAGGCAAACCCGTGGTTGTGGCCCAGAGGGTGGGATCCACCCGCTGCCAACCCTCCCCCTCCAACCACAGCTCCACCCAGGCATGGGCATCGCGTTGGCGCAGCTCCAGATAGGGATTGCCACTGAGGGGTTGCACCACATGCCCTCCCTGGTAACCACTGACCACACGGGCCGGCACATCGGCAGCCCGCATCAAGGCCGCCAGGGCACTGGCGTAGTGACCGCAGAACCCCTCCTGCTGATCAAATAAAAACGCATCCAGGTCAGCAACAGCACCCGGCTGAAGGCTGTAGCGGAAGGGCTGACCCCGAAACCAACTCTCCACCGCCTCCAACCGTTCACGCCCCGTGGGTAGCGGGCGGAACTGACGAGCCAAGGCCTTCAGCCTGGGCAAGGAATCAGGGGGAGACTGACGCTCACTGGAAACGGGGGGGCGCTGCTGCCAGTCCGCGACCCGTTGGGTGGACTGCAGGCGAAAGGACCGACGCTGGCGCGATGCCACACCGACCAGCAGCTCACCTTCAGGCGTGATCCACTGATCCGGCGATGTCGTCAATGCAGAGCCGTCCCAGGGGACCGCCCTGGTAGCCGAGGGTTCCACCACCCACCACTGGCTGGTTCCTTCCCCAACCCGGGGAGGACCAGACCCACCCCGGGAAACGGGAGGATCCCGGTGCTGCCAGCGACGGCCGTCGAACTGCTCATGCACCAACACCCGCCAATAGGCATCCATCGGCAGGGTCTGTCCCTCCGCGAGCAAAACCCGAGCTGCTGAGCCTTCCACCAGCGTCAGCTCCGCAATGCTGAGGGGATCCAGATCTGGAGACAGACCAGAAACCGCACCGCGGGCGGCACCCAACTCTGTGGTCCACAGCGGTGGAAGCCTGGGCACAAACAAAAACAGCACCAGCGCCAGTGGCAACGCTGCCGCCAACAGCTGCAGGCTGCGCTGCAGAAAACCACGGAAGGTCAGGGCGCCGGCCAGCTCGTGGCCCAGCAAACCGGCCAGGGCCAGCAACACCGCCACCAACTGAAGGACGCTCGCCAACAGACCCTGCAACTGGGCCGCCAGCAGGCCGGTGGAGAGCAATTGCAGAAGTGCAACGAGCCGCCGGTCGAAGGGTCGCCGGCATTCCAGCAGCTTGAACAAGGCGCAAAGCACCAGCGCCCAAGTGGGCCAGGTGAGGGGTGCGGACCAATTCAGGGCGATGCATTGCAGCAACAGGGGCGGCAACGCCCACCAGGCCAGAGACGACGCGTGGCGTTGATGGCTCATACCGTCGCCAACGCCTCCAAGCAGGCATCGCGATGGCGCACCCCCTTCGATGGTGCCAGGGTGATGGTGCGAATCTGCAGGCCGTAGCAGGCACCGCTGTGGTGCAAGCGCCAGATGCGATCCGCCAGATGCTCCCGCGCCGCCTCCAGTGCAACGCCGGATGCAGGGGCGAGGATCACCTCAGGCTCCTCAGGGTCGTTGAACACCTTGGCCTGCAAGGGCCTGCCGCGGGCGACACTGGCCCAATCCACCAGAGCAGGACGTTCGCCCTCGCGCACAGGTCTGAGGTCCTGCCACTCCTCCAGGCCATCCCTCGACCGTGGCGGGTGTGTTTCACCAACAGGACCAGGCCGACGCCGAGGCCAGATCAACTGCGGCTGCTGGGGCTGCCAACGCCCCCAACAGATAAAAAGCCCCAGCGGCGCAATGGTCTCTATCAGTACGGGGGGCGGCAGCTGCCAGCCCCGATTTTCCGCGATCCAGGGTAAAGAGAGGGTCGTGGTGCCTGCGGCAATGCGATCACACTCCACAACGACATGCCCCTGAACACGCAAGCTGCAACGGGGCCGAGCTGAGGAGCTCTCCAACTGCACCGGGTAGTCAGCCGGCTCGCCCGCAAAGGTTGGTGAAGGCTGAGCGCACCGCAGGGTGAGGCCCTGGAGGGTGTCGTGGGTGAGGAACATGGCCAGCACCATCAGCCCGAGCATCACAAAGGCCAGCAGCAGGGTGCTGTTGCTTCCCGTCTGAATGGCTACCAGCAGCAACAGACCGGCGGCAGCGATCCAGAGCACTCCGAAACGACTGGGAATGATGTAGAGGCTGCGATGCCCCAACTTCAGTTCAGCGCAAGGCCGGGACGGCTTGAAGAAGGGCTTCGCTGTGCGGTGAAGCATGACGGGCGGGGCAACCGGCATCGAGTCGATGCTCCACCACCGCCGGCACTACGGCCTGGACATCGTCAACCACCACATGATCGCGCCCATCAAGCAGAGACCAAGCCCGGGCCGCTGCAAGGAGGCCCTGACTGGCTCGCGGGGAGAGACCGGGTTGGCGCTGACGACTGACCTCCACCAAATCAAGGATGTAGTCGATCAGCAGCTCAGAGCAGTGCTGACTGGAACAACGGTGCTGCAACTGTTGTAACGCCTCCGGACCAAGCCTCGGAAAGCTGTCGGAGCTGGGATCAAATCCAACCTGCAACAACGCCCTTTCCGACGCACGGTCAGGGAAACCAAGGCTCAAGCGCATCAGGAAGCGATCCAGCTGGGCCTCTGGCAAGGGGCTTGTGCCCACCTGATCAAGGCTGTTCTGCGTTGCGATCACAAAAAACGGCTTTGGCAAGGCGTGGCTGGTGCCATCAACACTGACCCGCCCGGCCGCCATCGCCTCGAGCAGCGCACTTTGGGTGCGGGGACTGGCGCGATTGATCTCATCGGCCAGCAACACCTGCGTGAACAGCGGACCGGGCTGAAACCGGAAGCTGGCCTCTGCGGGGTTGAACACGTTCAGGCCCGTGATGTCCGCCGGCAACAGATCACTGGTGAAGCTCACCCGCTTGAAAGCGAGCGCAAAGACCCGGGCCAACGCTTCAGCCAGGGTCGATTTCCCCATCCCCGGCCGGTCTTCGATCAACAGATGACCACCAGCCAACAAACAACTGAAGGCCAGGCGCACCTGATGCTCCTTACCCAGCAGCACTCGGCTGACGGCATCCAACAGGGGCAGGAGTTCCTTGGCAGCCAAAACGACACCTAGCTCTTGTTCACAAAGGCCGACTTCAGTCGAAGACCTCAATCGCAGATTTGAGGCGCAGGCCTAAAACGCAGACCAAGCCTGTCGCAAGGATTGCCCCTGGCAAGCAGCACTTAGCGTAAGAAGCAGACACAGCCCTTGGTGCTGCAGAAACTCCGCCCCTCTGAAGATCTGAACTCACCGATGCACGCGGCTGGATGCCCAGCCCCGAGACATCCCGGATCAGAGACTCCAGTGCATCCAGAGGCTCTTGCCTGGAGAAGCGCCTGTGATCCCCAGTGCTCCACACCGCTGGGTCTGGAGCGAACACTCGAGAGTCATCCTGGATGAACCAAGCTGTGGCGATGGCCTGGCACCCCCATCTCTGGCACCCCACCACCCAGGTGGCCCTGCACCCCGAACCTCTTCGGGTGCGCGCCGCCCGGGGCTGCCTGCTCAGCCTCGAGGACGGGCGCGAACTGATCGACGCCATCAGCAGCTGGTGGGTCACCCTGCACGGCCATGGCGAACCGAGCATCGCCGCCGCCATCGCCCGCCAGGCCGAGCAGCTGGAGCAGGTGATCTTCGCCAATTTCAGCCATGCGCCCGCGGAGCAGCTGGCCACACGCCTGGCGGCCCACACCGGCCTGGAGCGGATGTTTTTCTCCGACAACGGCTCCACCGCCGTGGAGGTGGCGCTCAAGATCGCCTGGCAGTGGTGGCGCAACCAGGGCAGCGCGCGGCGTCAGCTGATCGCGTTTGAAGGGGCTTATCACGGCGACACCTTCGGGGCGATGGCCCTCGGCGATCGCTCCGTCTTCACCGACCCCTACGACAGCCTGCTCTTCGACGTTCGCCGCATTCCCTGGCCGCACACCCACTGGGGCGACAGCAGCGTTGACGCCCGGGAGCAGCAGGCGCTTGCTGCCCTCGACCAGGCCCTGGAGACGCCGACGGCAGCGCTGATCCTGGAACCGCTGATCCAGGGCGCCTCCGGCATGCGGCTGGTGCGCCCCGCCTTTCTCCGAGCCGTGCAGGCCCGCGTACGCGAGAAGGGCGCGCTTCTGATCGCCGATGAGGTGATGACAGGGTTCGGACGCACCGGCGCCCTGTTCGCCAGCGCCCTGGCCGGACTCCAACCCGATCTGATGGCCCTGTCGAAGGGGCTCAGCGGCGGCTTCCTGCCGATGGGCGCGACGATGGCGAGCGAACGGCTCTATGAGGGGTTCATCAGCCGGGAACCGAGCCACACCTTCTTCCACGGTCACAGCTTCACGGCCAATCCACTCGGGTGTGCCGCCGCCCTCGCCAGCCTCGATCGCCTAGAGGCCAATCCTGAGCTCTACAACAGCTTTGAATCCAGGCACAGACGGCATCTGGAGCGTCTGCAAACGCACATCGGTGTTGAAAGGGTGCGCTGCCTGGGAACGATGGCGGCGTTCGAACTGGCGATCGGCACCACCGACTACCTCAACCCGATCGGCCGCCAACTGCAGCAACAGGTCCTTCACCAGGGTGTGTATCTGCGCCCCCTCGGCAATGTGGTGTATCTGCTTCCGCCGCTGTGCATCAGTGACCTTCAGCTGGAGCGGTGCTACAGAGCGATCGAGACCAGCATCGAGGTGCTGGTGACAGACTAAAACCGATCGAGCCTGATCCCCGGTGTGGTAGCCCCAGCATCGGCTGACCCGTCCAGGCAACACCCAGAAAACCCGATAACCTCCAAAAAGTTTTTGGCATTCATGTGAGAGGTCCTCTGGCCTGCACCGCGATCGCGGCGACGTTGCTGGTGGGCTGCA
>CALGVO010000154.1 GCA_937930135.1 uncultured Synechococcus sp.
CGAGCTGCGCCCCAGCGCCGAAGCGAATTAAGCAGAAGTACTCATCAGCGCTGGCTCCATGGCGGCCTGGATCGGATCGGTGGCGCTCACCGACGACTTGGCGGTGAAGACGTGAGCAGGCAGCCACTGGCGCAGAGCACTGCAGCGCTGGCAAGGGAACGCACGCAGACTGGCATCAGCCCAGAGTCCAGGCGACGCTTTTCAGATCCCGTCCTGTTCCTGCACATCGGCGCCGGATCCCACCTCGCTGGAGGCAGCCTGGCCAGGCCTCCAGCCGCTGGCCCAGATCTCGTGGCAGCGGAGATTGAGCTCCTCGCGCTGTAATGACCAGAGCGTGAGGCAACGCTCCAGGTCATCCCTGATGTCCTGGGCACCCGGAAAATCCTCGTAGCGAATCAGCAACATCGCAGCGCGGGTGAGTTGCTCCGGCCCCGGGTCACCGGTGTGACCGAGGAGTGCATCCACCGTGTCCCGATCGGTGCGGTAAAGGGGATGGACCTGTTCGTCGCTCATCGGTGTTGGGGCTTGCCAGTGCAAAGACTCTGCAGCAATCGCTCCAGAACCGCAGTTGCTCTGGTGGGCTCTTCTGTGGCAATGGGCACACCAGCTGAGTCTGACCATGGGCCAGAACAGGACCACCGTGCTCAGGTTCTGGTTCCCATGGATAGCTCCAAAGCATTCGCCGCCATCGCCCTGGCCGCTGTGTCCTGGGATGGAACGCTCACGCAGGCAGGCTCTCGCAGCTTGCGTCACGCACTCGACTATCGCCAACCCTTTTCCACCTATCCCGCAGACAAGATGGTGAGCCTGATGGATGAGTTGCTGCAGGCGCTCAGACAACAGGGTGCGCAACGTCTGATGGTGACAGCTTCAGAAGCCCTCAATCCGCAGCAACGACGCACGGCCTACGCGATGGCAGCGGAGATCATGCGCTCCGATGGTCCCTATCAGGATGATGAGTTGAACATCCTCAGCAATCTCGCCGAGGTCCTGATGGTGGATGCACGGCTCACCAACGAGATCCAAAGCACCATGAACCTGTTGCATGGCGACCTGGGGTGAGTCACGTCATAAAAAGACCCCGGTCAGCCTGGAAGGTTAACCGGGAGTCTGTGGGGATTCAGATCTGAAGGTTGACGCTTCAGGCTGCGCTCACCACGTCACCGACATCGCCTTCGTTGCCATCCTCATCCACGGCACCCATGGGGATCAGCTTGATCTGTTTGCGGCCCAGCTTGATTTCGAACTCATCGCCGGGTTCGAGATCGAGCATGACCGTGTAGGCCTTGCCGATCAGCAGATTGCCGTTGCCCTGCACCTTGGCGATATAGCTGAGTTTGCGACCCCCTTTGCCGATGCCCTTGCTGGGAGCATCACCGAGGCTGACGCCTTTGGCCTCCAGGAGGGCTTCGTAGAAAGCAGTGAAATTCAGGCGCTCACCGCCGTCCTTTTTGGTGCTCACATAGCCGCAGGCGCGCACGAGATCCGATTTGGACACGTCGCTGAGTTCCTTGACCTTGGTGAGCAGATCAGATCCGGTGAGCATGGCAACAGGTGGGTTGTTATGTGCAACATAACAGACAATCGCGCCGCTGCCGATGCAAGGAACAAGCTCTGAACGACGCAGTCTTGGTCGATCGAGTTGGCCCTTTTGGATGCAGGCGGCGCCGGACGCTGCGATCGCTGCTTGCTGATCTGGAGCAGGCGCAGGCGTTGCGCGATCCGATCAGATCCCGAAAACAGCCTGAAATCTGAGCCACTCCGCAGTGCTGCGCGGCATGGTGCAGAGATCGCAGACTGCCATGTTCACGATCGAGCGGATGTCGCCAGCGGGCTGGACGGCAGAAATCGAATGCAAGACCGAATTTCGCGCCTTCCTGAATGCCCGCACCAAGTGCATGGCCACCGGCCAGGTCTATCGCGTGATCACCGGGGATGGTGATGTGGCTTGCGTGATCACGCTGGAGGAGTGCAGACGCCAATGTCAGGCCCGTTGATGCGTGATCATGCCCATCGCTGCCCTGGCATTTCCGCGCACTTAGCACCTATCTGTTCAACAGCCTCAGATGGGAGTGGAGTTCACGCTCCAGGCATGTCGGCATGTTCTGGTTCTAGCGGTTCCTTCTGGTGCAGGCGTATGGCGCTGCTCTGCGTCGAGCATCGACCATGCGCGCAGCCTCAGCGCCGCTGATGTTGAAGAACGGAACGTTCTGGTTTTTTGGTGTTCAGGCGGGTTGGCTGGCTTTCGGATCCCCTGCTGACAGTGATCGCCTGAGCGCCGAGCAGCCACGCCCCGGGCGCCGTGTTCTGGATATGGGACACAGGGTTGAACGGCATGGCCACCAGCTTCTTTGAAGGCACGATCACCCTGGTGTTCAAATGCGTCGAAGTTGAGGGCACCTATCGGAGCGGAGTGGTGTGAAGCATCCGGTCGACCAGGGGATCATTCAGGCGTTCAGCGTGTCATCGACACCATCACTCTCTGCAGTTGCACACCTTTCTCATTCTTGTGACGCCCTCGTATCAACCGGATGGCGGCGCGGTGGGCTGGTGGGGACAGCCAGGACCCTGCCACTGTGTTTGGTTTGGCTGATCACAACCATCAGGGCATTGATCCCCGCTGCTGGCCCTCGTGCTGAGGCGGAACCTCAGCGCATCTCGATGGCGTTGAGGCGTTCCCGGAAGGAACGTTGGGTGTCGTTGGCTTGGTTCGACAGCAAGGCGTCGTTCGGGGCTGATTCCAAAGCGTTAGGGCGACGGTGCCCGCGGACCGACTGGCCTCGGTGGGGCATCGCCTTCAGAGACAGTTCCTGGGTTTTGGGATCCCGGTTGAGGGGCTGATTTTTCAGTTCACTGCGCACCTGGTTGAGCAGGCGGTAGTGGCCGGTGCTGCTGAATTTGCGGAGCAGGGCCTGATCCCAGACCATGGAGCGTTTCATCATGGTTTGATTGTAATGCTGCCTTCCGTCCTGCCGTACACCAAGTGGCCGCGGCGGCGCGGCCGACCGTGATAAATTGTCAGAAGCAACTGGAAGTCGTATCGACTTCGACTTGGTTTCGATTCAGTCCTGGCGCTCCTGTTGCTGCACCTTCGCCCCTTCATCATGACCGCCAACGGCTGCCTGCGTGTGGGCCAACAGGCCCCTGACTTCACCGCCACCGCAGTGGTTGACCAGGAGTTCAAGGAGATCTCCCTGTCTCAGTACCGCGGCAAGTATGTGGTGCTGTTCTTCTACCCCCTCGATTTCACCTTCGTTTGCCCGACGGAAATCACCGCCTTCAGCGATCGCTACGCTGATTTCTCGAGCAAGAACACCGAAGTTCTGGGCGTGTCGGTGGACAGTCAGTTCAGCCACCTCGCCTGGATCCAGACCCCCCGCAACCAGGGTGGTCTGGGAGACATCGCCTATCCCCTCGTCGCCGACCTCAAGAAGGAGATCGCCAGCGCTTACAACGTGCTCGATGAAGAGGAAGGCGTCGCCCTCCGCGGTCTGTTCATCATCGATCCCGAAGG
Organism: uncultured Synechococcus sp.; assembly: GCA_937930135.1. Classification (GTDB taxonomy): domain Bacteria; phylum Cyanobacteriota; class Cyanobacteriia; order PCC-6307; family Cyanobiaceae; genus Synechococcus_C. The sequence goes on from CALGVO010000154.1 coordinate 3,515, forward strand.
CGTGATCATGCACGCCACCATCAACAACCTCCCTGTGGGCCGCAATGTTGATGAGACCCTGCGCGTGCTCCAGGCCTTCCAGTATGTGCAATCGCACCCCGATGAGGTCTGCCCCGCCAACTGGACTCCTGGCGAGAAGACCATGAAGCCCGATCCCGTGGGTTCCAAGGAGTTCTTCGCAGCTGTCAACTGATTGACGCCTGCATGGCCTCTTGATTTCTGAAGCACTGCAGCCGCCCCACGGGGCGGCTTTTTTCATGAGCGCGACAGCTCCTGCACCAGAGCCCCTTCCACCCGACCAGTCATCAGGGCATTCAGACCTTCGATCAGATTCGCGGCCATCGCCACACGACTGCCATCACTCACCACCACCCGGGTCAGCGTCGGCAGGCCGCCACGACGGGCCCGCAGATACACCGGCTCCACATACAACAGGGCATTCCCCAGGGGGACCACCAGAAGATTGCCCTGCACCACTTCCGATCCGGCCCGATCCCACAAACCGAACTGCTGGCTGATCGCGGGATTCTGATTGATCAGGGCCTGGATCTGTTCCGGACCGAAGATCGGCACGTTGGAGGGGAAGCGCAGCAACACCAGTTCGCCGTAGTGCTCGTCATCGCTACGGGCCGCCAGCCAGGCTGAAAGATTCGGCCTAGCCAGTGGGGTGAGCGGCTGCAACAACAGGAATTCCGACGCTTCATTCGCCCTCAGTTGGGCTGTGATGTGATACGGAGCCACAGGAATCTGCTGCGTGCCATAGAGCTCCAGCGGCACCTGCCACACGTCATCGCCGCTGTAAAAGATGCGCGGATCGGTGACGTGAAATCGAAGAAGTTGCTGCACCTGCAGCTCAAACAGACTCGGCGGCACCATCAGATGCTGTCGCAAGGTGCCCGGCAGAGCGCTGATCGGTTCAAACAGCTGGGGAAAGAGGCGCTGCCAACCCCGCACGATCGGGTCGTTGGGTTCCTGCACGTAGAGGTGCACGCTGCCGTTGTAGGCATCCACGACCGCTTTCACCGCATTGCGTGCGTAACGCAGCGGCCGGCCATCGGGAAGATTCGAGGCGTAGGGATAAGTGTTCGACGTGGTGAAGCCATCGACAATCCAATATTGATGTTGCTTGCTGTCGTATCCGCTTGTCTCCGCCGGGATCGGCACCGACACCAGATAGGGCTCTCCCCAGAGCTGCAGAAAGGGCGCCAGGGCCTTCACCCTGCTTTTCACATCCCGGCGCAGCAACAGCCTCGATTCCGAGGTCAAGGAGCCGGTGTTCAGCAGGCGCGGTTCCTTCAGATACACCGCTGCTGCGACGCGATCCAGGCCGGTGCGCAGGGGCACCCCTGCGGCTCCGGAGTAGTGGTTGTAGATGTTGCGATCGCCTTCGGGAAAATCAAATTCCTCCACCGTGGTCGGTGCCACGGCATAGGGCGATGGCAACAGACCGAAATAGAGCGCGGCCTGGCCGATCGGCACATGCTCTTTCACATCGGCGGCGCTGATCTGCAGGGCAGGGTTGCCTTCGATCCGGGTCGAGAGGCCCAGATCGCTGATGAAATACTCCGGCAGGCCATCGGCGGCACGGGTGTTCACCGGGCTCATCGTGAAGCCGAAGCCATGGGTGAACACGAAATGGCGGTTCAGCCAGGTGCGGGAGCGATCGGGCAGGGAGGCCTGATCCAGCTCCCGGGCCGCCAGGATCACCTGCTGGCGGCTGTTGGTGTCGTTCTGGAGTTGATAGCGATCCACCGCCGCGTTGGAAAAGCGGTAGTACACCCGCAACTGCTGCAACTGGCGGTTGGTGGCCAGCAGCGGCTGGCTGTCCCAGAGGCGGATGTTGCGCAGGGTGCTCGCCCCTTTCTCCAGGTCGGCCGGTTGCAATCGCGAGGAGGGATTGATCTCCCGGCTGCTGATCGCGTCGAGTTGAAAGGCCCGCCGGGTGGCAGCAATCGCCCGTTCCAGATAGGGCGTTTCCAGCATCAGTTCCCGCGGCTTCACGATCAGCCACTGCATCGGTGGCACCAGCAACAGTTCCGCTAACAGCGCCAGCGCCGCCACGGTTGCCACGATCAGGCGCAGGCGCCGGCGCCGGATCGCACCCGGGATCGGCACCACCAGAACCGTCAACAGGGCAAAGGCGATCGCTGCCAGTTGCCGCAGGGGCAGCACGAGATGCACATCGAGCCAGCCGGCGCCAGCCACCACGCCATCCTGCGACCAGAGCAACTGATGGCGTGACAGCCAGAGCAGGGCTGCGAACAACAGGCACACCAGGGCGAGCAGGGGGCGCAGGCGTTGCCGTTCGGCCCGGTTGAGGCCTGGAAAGGCCCAATCCGTCAGTCCGGGGATGCGGCTGAGACGGGCCCAGAGGCAGGTGCTGAGGGTGAGCAGCAGTTGGATCAGCAGCAGTTCCAGCCCGAGGGCGATCGCCGAGTAGCGTCCGAGGCCGAAGCTCACATCGGCGCCGAGCAGGGGGTCACGCTCGCCCAGGGATGGGATCGTCAGTGCCAGTGCCCAGAGCCCCCAGGCGCGCCCCGCCGTGACGCAGAGGCAGACGCTTCCGAGCCCATGGGCCAGCTGCAGGCCACCCTTCGGCCTGAGGCCCAGCCCCAGGCTCACACTCAGCAGCACCAGGGTCACCCCGGCCGGCCAGCCGGGGTGGATCGGCACGCTCCACCACTGACTGAGTGCAAACGGATCGACCAGGGCCAGCCAGGTGAGCCGCAGCGCCATCGCCAGACTCGAGGCCGCCACCAACAGACAGGCGGCGAGGGCGAGTCCGTAGCGCCAGCCCTGCAGCGCCCACAGTTCCGGCGTCGTGGCCTGCGCGATGGCCTGTCTGGGGTGCGGTTCAGGCTTGGCGAGCCGCAACCAGCGCCTGCGCCACAGCAGCGTGGCAGCGGCGATCATGGCGGCGCCAGCGAAGGTGAGGGTCTGGAGCAGCCAGCGCAGAGCGAGCACGCTCTGCAACTGGAATTGGCCAAACCAGGCCCATTCGATCCGCAGCCGCAACAGCAGCCACATCACGAGCAGGGCCAGGGACGTCCATGCAACGACTCGCAGGGCTCCGATCCCCTGTCTGATCAGCACCCGCCGGCCGCTCAATGACCTAGCTCAACTACCCAACGGTAGGGGCGGTGGCGGTTTCGTCGATGCCTGCCAGGGTGAGAAAGCGGTCGGTGTGCAGGGTCTCCTCTTCGATCAAGGCCTCCACCAGCCGATCCATCACATCCCGCCGACAGCGCAGGAGCGCAATCGCCTGATCCAGCGCCGTCTGCGCCAGCTGGCGCACCTGCAGATCGATCTCCCGGCCCGTGCGCTCGGCGTAGGCCGGACGGGTCTGGATCAGATCACGGCCGAGAAACACCTCATGACCCGAGCCCTCGAGGGCCACCGGCCCGAGGTTGGAGAAGCCGAAACGGGTCACCATTTCCCGCGCCAATTGACTCACCATCTGCAGATCGCCCGAGGCTCCCTGGGTCACTTCGCTGAGGCCGAACACCACCGTTTCCGCGGCCCGACCACCCAGGGCCACCACCAGGCGGGCCTGCAGGGTGGCGCGGCTGATCAGGCCGGAATCGAGTCGCTCCTCATCGGGCCAGAAGCGAGTGAAGCCGCCCACGCCGCCACTGCGTGGCAACAGTGTCACCTTGTCGACCCTGTCGGCATGGGGGGTCAGCGCAGCCACCAGGGCGTGGCCGATTTCGTGATAGGCGATCAGGCGCTTCTTGGCGCTGTCCTGCAGCGGTGCGGCGGTGAGCCCCATCGTGATGCGCTCCAGGGCTGCCTCGATCTGGGCATCACCGATCGCGCTCACCTGTTGCCTTGCCGTGAGGATCGCCGCCTCATTAAGCAGATTGGCAAGGTCGGCGCCGGAGAAGCCGGGGGTGCGCCGGGCCCAGTCTTGAAGCGAGACCTCTGGAGCCAGGGGGCGGGTGCGGGCGTGCACCCCAAGGATCGCTTCGCGGCCCTTGCGATCGGGAAGATCCACGTGGATGCGCCGATCAAAACGGCCAGGGCGCATCAGGGCCGTGTCGAGCACATCAGCCCGGTTGGTGGCCGCCAGCAGGATCACACCGGAGTTGTCGGCGAAACCATCCATCTCGGTGAGCAGCTGGTTGAGCGTCTGCTCCCGCTCGTCGTTTCCACCGCCGATGCCAGCGCCGCGCTGACGCCCCACCGCATCGATCTCGTCGATGAACACGATGCAGGGAGCTTTCTCTTTGGCCTTTTTGAAGAGATCGCGCACGCGGCTGGCGCCGACTCCCACAAACAGCTCCACGAATTCGGAGGCGGCCATCGAGAAGAACGGCACCCCCGCTTCACCGGCGATCGCTTTGGCGAGCAGGGTCTTGCCGGTGCCGGGGGGGCCCACCAGCAAGACGCCGCGGGGGATCTTGGCGCCGATCTGAATGAAGCGTTCCGGTGTCTTCAGGAAGGTCACCACCTCCTGCAGTTCTTCCTTGGCTTCATTGATGCCCGCCACATCTTCAAAGCGGATCGTCACCTCCTCCTGGGATTTCACCCGCGCCTGGCTGCGACCGAAGCCCATGGCGCGATTGGCCACCTGGGCGGAGCGCCGCAACAGCAGGGAGAGCCCCACAACGATCAGGGCGATCAGGGCGAGATTGCCGGCCAGGCCTGCGAGGGCTTGCTCCTGGCGCACATCTTTCACCGTGAGCGGGATGCCGGCCGCTTCGGCGGTGCGCAGCACCTGCTGGTCGTTGACAAAGATCGGCACGGTGGTGGAGCGCCCATCCGGGTAGTGCACGATCACTTCGCGCCTGGCGGGAACGAGCTGCAGATCTTTCACCTTGCCGGCCTTGATCTGGCTGAGAAGCTCGCTGTAGGTCGGTGGTGGCTCGGGATTGAAACGTGCCAAGGGATCTGCACGCTGTGCGGGGTCCGGTTGACCTGAACTCACGGCAACACTGCGTTGGCGGCAGCCTAGCGATTTGACGGAGAGACTCTCGACAGGAGAGGATCCTCGTTTGGCAGAAATCGCCGGCGATGGCCGTACCCAAGAAGAAAACCTCCAAGAGCAAGCGCAACCAGCGCCACGCCGTTTGGAAAGCAAAAGCGGCCACCGCAGCCCAAAGGGCCCTCTCGATCGGCAAATCGGTGCTGAGCGGTCGTGCCCAAGGGTTCGTGTATCCCGTCGATGAATCAGCTGACGCTGACGCCTGATCGGTTGCTCACCGGAGCTGCACCTCACGAACCCGGCGGGTTTCCGTGAGGTGCACCACTACAGCCACATTCCTTGGGTTCTGCAAGACCGTTTCAGGGATGGCCGTTTCAATCATCCGCACAAAACCCTCCAGTTCCTCTGCAGGGAGACGGATGCCGGTGCGTTGTTCCATCGCCTGTTCCTGCTCTTCCTTCCAGCGGCGCGACGCGCTGGGGGAGGGAGCCTTCAAGTGCCAGAGCTCGTCGAGGCAATCCCAGATCGGCTGGTAGCGCTCCAGCTGGCTCAGGGCCTGCGCTTGCCCCTGCCGTTCGGCTTCGCTCAACGGCAACGCGCTGATCGCCTCGAAATGTTCCGTCGTGGCGTGCCCCGGGCAGGCGCCGAGAAACCAGCCTTCCAGCAGCACCACCGCTGCGGTTTGCTGATGCCAACCGCTGCGGTCGCCCCTGCCTCCGCGCAGCGATTTCTCAAACTGCGGCATGATCAGTTCACCGCTGCGCCGCCAGCGGTCCAGGCTGGCGTCCAGCAGTTCCAGGTCATGGCTGCCTGGCAGGGCGCGGGGCACGCCCCAGGGGTTCCCGGCCATCGCCTGCTCCAGCTGCTCCCCTGGCCAGTAGAAATCGTCGATGGAGACCACGGCCACCGGTAGGTCCAGGTCGGCTGAGGCGCTGGACAGCCACCGCGCCAGGGTGCTCTTGCCGCAACCGGGAAGGCCGCTCAGCCCGACCAGGCGGCGCTCCCCAGTACGGCAGTGCCGTTCCAGCGCCGTGAGCAGAGGCAGGGCGACGGCCCAGACCCATGGCTCCGCCACTGGATGCCCCCAGGCCTGGTGCTGAAACGCTGCGCCACCCCGATGCTGCCAGCGCTCGAGCCAGCGGCCTGCATCCCCCACCTCCAGGGCCGCGAGCAGGTCCGCCAGTCCGGGAACGGCCTCGATGGCGAAGGTGGGCTGGCGTTCAGGAACCAAGTTTGTAGGCCTCCAGCACCACGGCATACACCACGCCGATGCGCAGATTGTCGAGGCCGAGCCAGGCCAGGGGCCAAGGTTCCGCCTGAACACGGGTGCGCAGTCGCACCATCACTTCGATTATCGCCACCAAGCCGAACACCACCAGCGGTCGTTGACCGATTGTCTGCAGGTAGTAGCTGGTGAGGTTGTTCCCCAGAAAAAAGCCGATCAGCAAGGTGAGCACGCCCACGCTGCGACGTCGCCACGGACCCACAAAGCTCAGCAGCACGTGGTTGCCCAGGCGTTCCTGAAGTCGTTCGTAGCGAGTGAGCTGCGGCACCATCAGTTGCCGTCGGCCAGAAGGGACTGCAGATACTCCAGCGTCACCACCCCGCCTGGGCAAGGGGGCCCCGACCATTGCCGCGCTGGTGCCTCCGCCTCGCCGAGATGCTCGAATGCGGCTGGATGGGATGCACCGGCTGGTGGATCGTTGCGGAGCCTGGTGTGCAATCGCTCCTCCCAGGGTGAGGGGGTGAGCAGGCAGCGCAAGCCCGCCGCGCTGGCGGAGAGCAGCCCCGCCTCGGAATCCTCGATCGCCACCACGCCGTCCCAGGCCACACCGCTGCGTTCCAGGGCAAGTTGATAGGGGGCCGGATCGGGCTTGGCGGCGGCGACATCGTCGGCGCTGATCAGGCCCGCGAAGGGATGACCCTCTGCTGCAAAGACCCCTGTCAGCAGGGCATGCACTGAGGCGGCGCCGCTACTGGTGACGATCCATTGCTTCACCCCCGCCTGTTGCAGCGCTGCGATCAGGCGCGCCACCCCCGGCCGTAGAGCGATCGCGCCGCTGCGGGAGTGCGTCAGATAGTGCTTCTGCTTCAAGGCGCGCAACTGGTCGAGCCGTGTGTCGCCCAGCGCTTCCCCCCGCATGGCGGCGTATGCCGCCATGCGTTGCCGCCCCCCGGCGACCGCGAGCAGCTCGGCATAAAGGCTTCGGTCCCAATGCCAGTCGAGCCCGGCCTCGCGGAACGCGGCATTGAAGGCAGGGCGATGCCCCTCCAGTTCAGTGTCTGCCAGCGTTCCATCCACATCCCAGAACACGGCCTGCAGTTCTGCCACTTGGATCCCCCGATCGCAAGGCCAGCTTGAAGCAGGATTCACAATGCAGGCACGTTCAGGCGTGGGCCTTGGCTGCAGCAACCCAGGGATCACGGCATCCACAGGTATGGCAGCTGCCCCCTCCCTGTGGTGAGGATCCCCTCGCGGGTGTGCCCCTGCCCCTGCCGTTACGGGCGGTGCTGGCCAGGCGCGGCCTGAACCGGGCCCAGGTGGAGGATTTGCTCCGGATGCCGCCTCTCCCTGGGGCCACCGAGCACTTCCCCCAGCTCGCCGTTGCTGTCCGTCGCCTGCGCCGGGCCTGCGATGGCGCTGAAGCGGTGGCGATCTGCGGCGATTACGACGCCGATGGAATGACCAGCACCGCCCTGTTGATCCGGGCCCTCCGCGCGCTCGGTGCCAATCCGGTGGCGGCGATCCCCAGTCGTATGGACGATGGCTATGGCTTGAACCCGGGCATGGTCGAGCGCCTGCACGGTGAGGGGATCCGCCTGTTGGTCACGGTCGACAACGGGGTGTCCGCCACTGAAGCGCTGATGGCTGCAGCCCAGCGCGGTATGGAGGTGATCCTCACGGACCACCACACCCTGCCCTCCCCGCCACCGGAGGCTCTGGCTTTGATCCATCCGGCCACCACCCCCGAGGCGTCGCCCTATCGCGGTCTGGCCGGGGTGGGGCTCGCCTATGTGCTCGGCCATGCGCTCGCGCAGGCGATGGGGCAGCTGGAGGCGATCGAGACGGCGCGCGATCTGTTCTGTGTTGGCACCATCGCCGATATGGCACCGCTCACGGGAGCCAATCGCAGCTGGTTGCGCCAGGGTTTGGCCACGCTCCATCGCAGTCGTTGCGAGGGGCTGCGCGCTTTGCAGCAACTCGCCGGCCTGGAGGAGACGCCCCTGCGCGCCGATGCCATCGGCTTTCAGATCGCGCCCCGGATCAACGCGGTGGGCCGGCTGGGCGATCCCCGCCTGGTGGTGGAGTTGCTCACGGCCGACGACCCCGGGGAGGCGATCGAGCTGGCCCGTCAATGCGATGCCCTCAACCGGCAGCGGCGGGAGTTGTGCGATGCGATCGAGGCGGAGGCGCTGGCGCTGTTGGATGCCGATGGCGACAGCCTTCCGCCGTTTCTGCTCCTCGCCCAGGGGCATTGGCACCATGGCGTGATCGGCATCGTCGCTTCACGCCTGATGGAGCGCTTCCAACGCCCAGTGGCCCTGCTCGCGGGGGAGGGCGAGGGGCGCCTGCGCGCCTCCGTGCGGGCACCGGAGGGGTTTGCTGTTGATCAGGCGCTCACCAGCTGCGCCGAGCACCTCGAGCGTTACGGCGGCCATCCCGCTGCTGGGGGATTCACGGTGCGCGCTGAGGCGGTGCACGCGCTGCATGCCCAGCTCAACGGCCTTGCCCTGGCCTGGCAGCAGAGCCAGCCCCTGGGCCAACCGGTTCGCCCGGAAGCCCTGCTGGCGCTGGACCAGATCGACCGACGCTTCTGGCAGCACCTCCTCGCCCTGGAGCCTTTCGGTGTGGGCCATCGCTCCCCTGTGTTCTGGGCGCGCGACTGCCAGGTGCTCGAGGAGCGCCGATTGCGCGGCGGCCACCTGCGCCTGAGCCTGCGGCAGGGCGAGGCCCGCTGCGATGGAATCGCCTGGCGTTGGGATCCGCCCGGACCCGTTCCCGAGCGCCTGGATCTCGCCTTTCGCGTCGGTCTCAACCGTTGGAACGGTGAGGAACGGCTGCAGTTGGAGATCCTGGCCCTGCGCCAGCATTACACCGAGATTCGTCTGCAACGCGCCAAGCAGACCTATGTCTGCCGGCGCTGTGGTGAGCAGCAACTGGAGCTGCGCAACCCTTCGGGTGATCGGATCCGGGCCCATCGGCTGCCGGATGGCGCCATCCGGAGCGATGACTGTCGCGCCGGGCACGTCTATGTGGCCCGACTGCTACAAGAAGCGGCCATCGGACTCGGCCTTCAACCATGAGCCTGGATACACGACGAAGCAAGGGACTCTTCCCGGGCCTGATCGAGAGCCCTGCTTCGGCGCTTCCTTCGCTCATCCGCCACCTGATCGGCCTGATCGTGGTGGGCCTTTTGATCGGCCTCGCCTGCTGGCCCCTCAATCTCACCGACACGGTGCAAGACCAGCTCTATCGCCTGCTTCCCACCCGCAGCGATCGTCCCTGGAGCCTGGTGGGCGTCTTGATCGCCCTGATGCCGATCGTGGTGATGCCCGTTTTGCTGCTGCTGCAACGGGGCCCCTGGAGGGATGGGGCCGGTTCCGGAATTCCCTCCACCATGAATGGCCTGGAGGACCCCAGCAAACTGCCCAAGGCGATGGCGGCAGCGGGAACCGTGCAGAGGGGTGTGCTCTGGGGCATCGCCACCATGGCCATGTTTCCCCTCGGTCGGGAGGGTCCGGTGGTGCAGTTCGGTGCCGCCGTGGCCCGCGCTGCCCACAAACGCCTGGCAGGTTGGTTGCCGAGCCTCACCGAGCGTCAGATGGTGGCGATCGGCGGCGGTGCCGGCCTGGCCGGTGGTTTCAACACACCCTTGCTCGGCGCTGTGTTCGCCCTGGAGGAACTCACCGCCGACTATTCGATCATCACGCTCTGGCCCGCCCTGGTGATCAGCGTCGCCGCCGCTGGTTTCAGCCACTGGGGCGGTGAGCCGATCTTCGGTCTCGGTGTGATCAACGTGATGGTTCCAGAGGAGGAACAGCTGTGGATCGCCCTGCCGGTGGGTCTGGTGGGGGGCCTGGTGGGCGGCTTCTTCAACAAGGGGCTGGTCTGGGCCACTGCCAGGTTGACGAATGTGGTGAAGCGACGGCCGATCCGCGTCGGTGTGCTGATCGGGGGGGGGCTGACGCTTCTGGCACTGCTCAGCTGGGGCACCAGCAGTTCCGATGGCGAAGCGTTGATTCGCCAGTTGATGGATGAAGGACTCCCCAACATCGATCCCGCCGGCGGACAGATCGCGGCGGGCCTCACCAGCCTCTGGATCACCGTGGTGCGCGTGATCGCGCCGATGATCGCCCTGGCACCAGGGGTGCCCGGCGGTCTGATCGACCCATCACTCACGTTCGGGGCTGTCGTGGGTTACACCATCTGCGCCATTCTTGGCGTCAGTCAGCATCTCGGCATTGCCCTGGGCATGGCGGCTGGTCTGGCGGGAGCGACCCAGCTGCCGTTGGTTTCGATTGTGTTTGCCTGGCGACTCACCGGTGACCAGCAATTGTTTGCCGGTGTGGTGCTCGCCGCTGTGATCGCTGCCTATGCGGGCCGGCTCGTGGCGCGCCAGCCCGTCTATCACGCCCTTGGCGCGCTTCAGAGGGCGCCGCGACGGTAGAAGAGGATGAAGATCACGGCGGGGCCGGCCAGAGTGATCAGGGCCAGGGCAGCGAAGTTAGCGATCAGGTGGAAATCGATTCCCATGGGATGGCGCGATGAGGCGTTGCAATCGTTGCATCAGGCTACGGGGCCTGCAGCCTCAGGCCAGCCCGCTCGCCCTGCCACTGTGATGGCTTGTCACAGCGACCGCTGATGCTCGATGGATCCGGCACCTGGCGCTGTCTCCACCAGTGCGGAGCGTGCTGCCGTCTCGCGCCGGAGGAGCGGCCGGAGGCCCTGGAGGCTCTCGATGACGCCCAGCGTCAGCTCTACCTGGAGATGGCCGGTCCCGATGGCTGGTGCCGGCACTACGACAGCGGTGGACGTCGCTGTCGGATTTATGAGGATCGCCCGGACTTCTGTCGCGTCAGCAACCTCGCCGATCTCTTTGCGGTGGAGGCGAGCGACGCGGAGACGTTTGCGATCGCCTGTTGCCGCCAGCAGATCCGTTCGGTTTATGGCGGCCGGAGCCTGGAACTGCGTAAGTTCAACCGAGCGTTGCGAGCAGGCGATGAGTGATCACCCCGTGTCCGCCGGCGACGAGGGGCTGTCGCTGAGCTTCACCGCTGTGATGCTCAGCACCTTCACCACCGTCTTTCTGGCGGAACTGGGTGACAAGACCCAGCTCGCCACCCTGTTGCTGTCGGCCCAGTCCGGGCAGCCCTGGCTCGTGTTCATCGGAGCGGCTCTCGCCCTGATCAGTTCCAGTCTGGTGGGGGTGCTGGTGGGCCAGTGGCTCTCGCGCATCCTGCCGCCGGAGCGGCTTGAGCAGATGGCCGGTCTGTTGATGGTGGGTCTCGGTCTATGGCTGGGCGTGCAGGCGGTGCAATCGTTGCTGCTGGCGGAGGGACTCTGAATCGCCATGGACATCACCCTGCTTCTCTCCACTTTCGTCACCGTGTTTCTGGCGGAGCTGGGCGACAAGACCCAGCTGGCCACCGTGGCGATCAGCGGCACCTCGAATCGCCCCGTTGCCGTCTTCATCGGCTCCGCCAGCGCCCTGGTGCTCGCCAGCCTGATCGGTGCGATCGCCGGCGGCTCGATGGCCAGTGTGATCCCGGCCGATCTGCTGCAATTGCTTGCTTCGATCGGTTTTCTGGTGATCGGCCTGCGGTTGCTCTGGCCCCTGTTGCAGAACGCCACCAGTACGGCCGCCCTGAGCGATGACGAGGCGTCCCCTAAAGTCTGAGTTCACCAGGATGGCGCTGCATCGTCTCCGGACACGTCCCGGGTGATCGTTCCCCCGGCCCTGAAGGCCGGTAAGCCCACGTTCCACGATGAAATTCACGGTCGCTGACCTGCTCGACCAGCTCCCAGCCGAGGGATCCATCGACACCGGCTCCCTGGAGAAGATCTTCCGCCTGAGCAACCGCTCCGAGAAAGACTGTCTCCAACTCGCTATCACCGGCCTGGAAAAGATCGGTGTGATCAGCCGCGACGGCGACGCTGCTGTGCAGCGTTCGGAGGATGAGGGGTTGATCGTGGCCCGTCTGCGCTGCAGCAGCAAAGGCTTCTGTTTTGCCATCCGTGAAGACGGTGGCGAAGACATTTACATCCGTGATCACCAGCTCAACCACGCCTGGAATGGCGACCGGGTGCTGGTGCGGATCACACGGGAGGGAGGGCGACGTCGCTCACCCGAGGGTGGGGTGCAGTGCATCCTCGAGCGCCAGACCACCAGCCTGTTGGCCCATCTCGATCAGCAGGACGATCGCTTCGTGGCGCTCCCTCTCGATGACCGCCTGCTGGCCACGATCGAACTGCCGGAGGGCACAGAGGAGACCTCGGCGCTGGTGGAGATCAAGGTCGACCGCTACCCCGTGGCCCAGTTCCCCGCCCGCGGCCATGTCGCGCGCCCCCTGCCTCTCGATGCCGGTCCGGCCGGCGATCGCGACCTGCTGCTCACCAAGGCGAATCTGCATGAGCGACCCGAGGCCCCGCGCAGCAGCCTCAAGGCCCCCAATGCCAAGAAGCGCCACGACCTCACCGCCCAGCCGGCGCTGCTGTTGCGCAGCTGGCGTGCGGAACTGGCACCGGAGCTGCCCGCTGTGCACGTGGAGCCCCATGACGGCGGGACCCGGCTCTGGATTCACAGTCCCACCCTGGCCGAACGGCTCAGCCCAGGCAATGCCCTGGATCTCTGGCTGCGCGATCAGGCTGAAGCGATCTGCCTGGGTGATGTGTGGCAGCCCCTGCTGACCAGGGCGCTGATCGACGCTTCCCGTTTTTCGGTGGGTGAGGCCCAGGATGCGATCAGTGTGCGCCTCGATTGCTCCGCCGATGGTGAGCTGCGCGACTGGGCGTTCTGCCTCAGCCGCATCCAACCTGTTGCCAGCGTCTCTGCCGAGGCGCTTCAGGCCCTGGCCGCCCGCAAGCCGAAGGCGCGCACGGTGCCTGCGGTGCTCAAACCGATCAAGGATCAGATCGGTCAGCTGGAGACGCTCCTGTTCTGCGCCCGTTCTCTCCATTCGGATGCCCTCCGCCGTGGTGGCATCGAGTTGGATCTGCCCGCCCCCGAGCTCGAGAGCCTTGGGGATCTGCGCGCTGCCTGGCCCGACCCCGGTCGCCATGCCTGGCTGCCCCCCTTCAATCCGGAGGATCCCCAGGCGATTCTCTCCCTGCTGCTTGAGGCCGCCGCACGGGCTTGGGCCCTGCATCGTCAGGACCTGAAGCTGCCTGCCCTGGAGCTGCGGGCCCCAGAGGCCGATGCTTCCAGTCTCAATGATGTAGCCAAAACTGCCGTCGCCCTGGAGCTGCCCTTGGAGCTCGATGACGAGGGCAGCCCCGCCGCCTCGGAGCTGGCGGAGGTCTTCCGCGACAGCCCTTTCCGGCGCGTGCTGGATCAGCAGTTGTGCCAGTCCCTCCCCGATCCGCTGTTCACGCTCGCCCGCGGCGAGGAGGTCGAGGAGGCCGACGCAGTGGAGACGGCCATCGCGCCCTGGTGTTGCCCCACTCTGCAGGTGGCCGATCTGATCAACCAGCAGGTGATCGCCAGCCTTCTTCTCGATGGCAAAGATCGCCCCACCGTGCGTCACAAAGACAAGGTGCCCCTGGGGGTTCGTGGCGTCGGCGCTCGGATCGACTGGCCCTTGTTCACCCAGAGCCTGACCCAGAAGGTTCATGACTGCTTCAGCGATCGGCTGGTGCAGCGGCTCAATGCGCGTCGTCGTCAGGTGACGGATCTGCAGCGGGACGTGCTGGCGATGATGCAGGCCCGAAGCTGCGAGGCCCTGGTGGGCCAGGAGCACAGCGGCGTCATCAGCGGTGTGCAGAGCTACGGCTTTTTCGTGGAGATTCCGCCCTCGATGGTGGAGGGGCTCGTGCACGTGAGCTCCCTCAACGACGATTGGTACGAGTACCGCTCACGTCAGAACCGCCTGGTCGGTCGCCGCCATCGGCGTCGCTTCCAACTGGGCGACACGGTGACGGTGCGGATCATCAAAGTCGACGTGCTGCGCAACCAGATTGATCTGGAGGTGGTGCCCGAATCCCTGCAGCCGCTCCCGGATGACGCCGCCGCCTGAATCCCGCCGGGATCCCCCCTATGTGCTGGCGGTGACCGGGGCATCGGCCCAGCCGCTGGCCGAGCGATCCCTGCAACTGTTGTTGCGCAAGGGCCGCCAGGTGCACCTGATCCTCAGTCGCGGCGCCCATGAGGTGTGGACTGCCGAAACCGGGGTGAGCATTCCCGTCGATCCGGAGCAGCAAAAGCGCTTCTGGCGTGAGCGTCTGGCCGTGGACACCGGCGCTCTCACCTGTCATCGCTGGAACAACCAGGCCGCGAGTATCGCCAGCGGCAGCGTGCGCACCCGGGGCATGGTGATCGTGCCCTGCAGCATGGGAACGGTGGGCCGGATCGCCGCCGGGATCGCCACCGATCTGGTGGAACGCTGCGCTGATGTGCATCTCAAGGAGGGGCGCCCCCTGGTGATCGCCCCACGCGAGATGCCCTGGAATCTCATCCACCTGCGCAATCTCACCACCCTGGCGGAGGCCGGGGCGAGGATTGCCCCGCCGATCCCGGCCTGGTACACCCAACCGAAGAGCCTCGACGACATGGTGGATTTCCTGGTGGTGCGCCTGTTCGATGGGCTGGATGAGGATCTGGCGCCGCTGCAGCGCTGGGGCGACAGCGACGCGCGATGACGGCATTGCAACGGCTGTTGCTGAGCGCTGGCCTGGCGCCGCTGCTGCTCATGGCTTTGGTGGCTGGGCTCAACCTGCGCCGGAGCGTGTCGTTGCGGGTGCTGGTGTGGCGTTCCCCCGCACTCCCGGTGGGGGCCTGGATCGCCATCGCCACCGGGGGGGGATGCGCTCTGAGCTGTCTGGCGGGCCTGGCGTTGCAGCCGGGAACAGCGCCGCTGCAGCGGCAGGTGCATCGCCGCCAGGAGGCCGATCGGCCCGAGGCTGGCTGGGCCGACATGCCTTGGCCGGGGCCCCAGCCGCAGGAGAACCACCGCACCACGCCCTTTCCTGAGCGCGACCTGCGCGATCCCGCTCCCACCGTTGCCGTGCCTTACCGGGTGATTCAGCGCGGAACGGGGCGCGCCGCTGAGGCCACAGCTCCATCGCCTACCGCGACGTCCGCCAGCGCTGCACCGCCTGATCACGACGGCTGGTCCACTGTCGCCAGCGAAGACTGGTAAGAGTCTCCGCGCACTGATTACAGTTCCGCCAGCGAAGAGCTTCCGGTGAGCGACACTCCAGCAGCGGCCACGCCTGATCCCGCGGAGAAGCCTGCGGCTGCGGCGAAACCGGCACCCCAGGCCAAGCCCAAGCCTCCGAAGCTGGAGGACAAGCCCTTCGATGCCTTCATCGCCGACAACTTTCTGCCCGGATTGCGCAAGGGCCTCGCCGACCATGGCCTCACCCCCACCAGCCTCGATCTGATTGAGGGGGAACGCCCCGTGGTGGGCGGTTCCTGTTGGATGGTGTGTGGTGAACTTCCCCCCGGCCGGCGCTTCTGGCTTTGCTTCAACGAGGCGGCGATTCAGTCGGGGAAGACGATCGCCCTGGCGGATCCCGGCACCGAACCGAGCCTGATCGAATCGTTTCTGATCGATGAGAAGCGCATCACCCTGCCTCTGCTGCTCTCGCGCCTGTTGCAGCGGCTCAATGGTCAGAAGTGGTTGGGAGGCAACTGAGCCGTTACACGGCCCAGCGACGTCAGGACGACGCCACCTACGATGGCGTTAACTGAAGATCAGATTCGATGGTGCCTCCCACCGCTGTTACGGAAGCAGCGCCCTCAGCCGATTCCGCCGTCGCCATCAAGGATCCGGTCAAGGACACGATCCTCACGCCCCGGTTCTACACCACCGACTTCGAGGCCATGGCCGCCATGGATCTTCGCCCGAATGAGGCGGAGCTCGAGGCGATCTGTGAAGAGTTCCGC
Organism: uncultured Synechococcus sp.; assembly: GCA_937930135.1. Lineage (GTDB taxonomy): Bacteria > Cyanobacteriota > Cyanobacteriia > PCC-6307 > Cyanobiaceae > Synechococcus_C. Next base: position 19,544 of record CALGVO010000154.1, read on the forward strand.
AAGGACTACAACCGTCACCATTTCGTCCGCAACGACGACTTTGATGGCGCCGCCGACAAGCTGGATCCCGACACTCGCAAGGTGTTTGTGGAATTCCTGGAGCAGAGCTGCACCTCGGAATTCTCCGGATTTCTGCTCTACAAAGAGCTGAGCCGCCGGATCAAAACTCGGAACCCGCTGCTGGCTGAGTGCTTTGCCCACATGGCCCGGGATGAGGCCCGCCATGCCGGCTTCCTCAACAAAGCGATGAGCGATTTCGGGCTTCAGCTCGATCTCGGCTTTCTCACCGCCAACAAGAAATACACCTTCTTCAAGCCGAAATTCATCTTCTACGCCACCTATCTGTCTGAGAAGATCGGCTACTGGCGCTACATCACTATCTTCCGCCACCTCGAGCAGAATCCCGACAGCAAAATCTTCCCGATCTTCAATTTCTTCGAGAACTGGTGTCAGGACGAAAACCGTCACGGTGATTTCTTCGATGCCCTGATGAAGGCGCAGCCCGAGACCGTGCGTGGTTTCACCGCCCGTCTCTGGTGCCGCTTCTTCCTCCTCGCCGTGTTCGCCACCATGTATGTGCGCGATGTGGCCCGCAAGGAGTTCTACGAAGCCCTTGGCCTTGATGCCCGCACCTACGACCGCGTGGTGATCGACAAGACCAATGAAACCTCAGCTCGGGTCTTCCCCGTGGTGCTCGACGTGAAGAACCCCCGCTTCTGGGATGGCCTGGAAGCCCTCGTGAGCAACAACGCTGCCCTCACGGCCGTGGATGAAAGCGCTGCACCCGCACCGCTGAAATTGCTGCGCAAGCTGCCCCACTGGATCGCCAATGGTGTGCAGATGGCGTCGCTGTTCCTGATGGCACCGGTGCGCAGTGAGGCCTATCAGCCGGCTGTGCGCTGATTCAGGCGGCTGTTCGCCGCGTCAGATGCCCATAATTAACGCTGACGCAGACGAGGGGCTTGGTCGCTACCCATCCCGCTCCACTCCAGGTGCTTGGCCTGGATCCGCAACGCAGTCCGATTCAGGCCCAGCTCGAACACCTCCTCATCGAGGGGCGACGGGCTGGCGCTGATCTCGTTGAGGTGTTCCTGGAACGCACCGACCACATCGGCGTTCTGGCTGAACAGGATCGGATCACCAGCGTCAGCCCTTCCTTTTCGATGGGGGCCGGGATCCGGGTTTTCAAGGGAGGTCGCGATGGATTCGTGAGCACCGACGATCTCGGCGATGTGGGTCTGCTCAAAGCTCTTGATCAGGCTCTGGCGATGTTGGGGCTCGACCGTTCCGCTCTGGCATCCGGTGCCAGTTTTGAAGGCCTCCAGCCCCTGCGTGATTTTGGTGCTGTCAAGCACGACTGGTTGCAGCGGTCTCCCGACCTGCGCACGAGCACCGATCGCCTGCTGGAGGGCACCGCTCTGCTGGAGCGTTTCGGCCAGCATCTGGAGGTGCGCCGCGGCAGTTATGCGCGCGACTGGCAGGAGGTGCTCGTCGCCGCCAGTGATGGCACCTTTGCCCGCGACATCCGCTTGCACCAGTCCAGTGGCCTGAGCGTGCTCGCCGCCGATGGCGACCATCGCGCCAGTATCGGTCGCCGCTACGGCTCCTCGGATCGCCCCGACGATCTGCGCGAGTGGGACCTGGAAGCCTCGGCTGCGGAGGTGTGTCAGAGCGCCGCCACGATGTTGCGCGCCGACTACGTCGAGGGAGGCCAGATGCCCGTGGTTTTGGCCAATCGCTTCGGCGGCGTGATCTTCCATGAGGCCTGCGGCCACCTGCTCGAGACCACTCAGGTGGAGCGGGGCACCACCCCCTTCGCAGACAAGGTGGGTGAGCTGATCGCCCACCCGGCTGTCACCGCGATCGATGAGGGTCTCAGCGCCGGCGCCTTCGGCTCCCTCTCCATGGATGACGAGGGGATGGAAGCGCAGCGCACCGTGTTGATTGAGAACGGTGTGTTGCAGCGGTTCCTCAGTGACCGAGCCGGCGAGATGCGCACCGGCCATGCCCGCACCGGCAGTGGCAGGCGCCAGAACCACGGCTTTGCTGCTGCCAGCCGGATGCGCAACACCTACATCGCCGCCGGTCCCCATAAGCCCGAGGCGTTGATCGCTTCGATCGACCAGGGGCTGTATTGCAAGTCGATGGGGGGCGGCAGCGTCGGCCCGACGGGCCAGTTCAATTTCTCTGTGGAGGAGGGTTACATGATTGAGAACGGCAAGCTGGGCAAGCCGGTGAAGGGGGCGACCCTGATCGGCGAGGCCAAGGAGGTGATGCCACGCATCTCCATGTGCGCCGATGATCTCGATCTGGCGGCGGGCTTCTGCGGCTCCGTGAGCGGCAGCATCTTCGTCACCGTCGGTCAGCCTCACGTCAAGGTCGATGCCATCACCGTTGGAGGTCGCTGAGATGCCATCCACAGCTCAGACCGCTGAGGCGGAACTGCAACCGATTGATGTTGCGGCCCTGCGCGACCACTTGCAGCGCTACGCCAGCCGGGAGGGGATTCGCCAATGGGATCTCGGCGCCAGTCGCAGCACCAGCGCCTCGGTGCAGGTGGATCGCGGTGAGGCCAAACAGCTCAAGGCGGCCCAGCGCAGTTCGATCACGGTGCGGGTCTGGAACGAGCAAGGATTGGTCGGCATCACCAGTTGCACCGATCTGTCCCCCGCAGGGCTGGAGCGGGCCCTCGCCGGCGCCCGGGACGCGAGCGCCTTCGGCAACAGCGAGGAGATTCCGGCCTTCTCCCCTCTCGCCAAAGCACCCACGCCCGAGCTGGAGCGTCCGCTGCAACCCGCCCGCGGCATTCGGTCGCTTCTGCACACGCTCAAGGATGCGGAGCGGCAGCTGCTGGCTCGCCACAGTGCCATGGACACCGTCCCCTACAACGGCCTCAGTGAGGGTTGCAGCGAGCGCCTTTACCTCAACAGTGAGGGGGCCCTGCGTCAGATGCAGCGCACCCAGGCCAGCCTGTACCTCTATGCCCGGGCGGAGGAAGCAGGCCGCAAGCCGCGCAGCGGTGGTGCCGTGCGCCTGGCCCTCGGCAGCGATCAGCTCGATGTGGCCGGTTGTATCGATGAAGCGGCCAAGCGCACCATCAGCCACCTCGCCTACCAACCGATCACCACCGGTCGCTATCTGGTGTGTTTCACGCCTGAGGCGTTTCTGGATCTGCTCGGAGCCTTCAGCAGCATGCTCAATGCCCGGGCGGTGCTCGATGGCGTCAGTCTCAGCAAAGCGGAGTCGATCGGTGAGCAGATAGCGGTCCCCTTCCTTTCCGTTCATGACAACGGACTCCATCCCGGCCATGTCAGTGCCGCACCCTTCGACGGCGAGGGCACACCGACCCGGCGGCTCAGTCTGATCGAGCAGGGCCGTCTGGTCAGTTTTCTTCATTCCGAAGCCACGGCGCGCCATTTCGGCGTCGAACCCACAGGCCATGCCGGCCTTGGTGCCAAGGTCTCCGTCGGCCCGGATTGGTTTGAAGTGGGCACCAGCGATGGCATGAGCAGTGGCAACAGCCATCTGCATCACGTCCGCAGCACCGACACCTTTGTGTTGATCGAAGGCCTCAACGCCCTTCATGCCGGTGTCAAGGCAAGCCAGGGCGCCTTTTCCCTGCCCTTTGATGGTTGGTTGGTGCAAGGGGGCGAACGGATCTCGGTGGAATCGGCCACCGTGGCCGGTGACATCCGCGCGCTGCTGAAGGCGATCGTGCATCTGGAGGAGCCGGTGGTCACCCACCAGGGGGTCAGTCCCCATGTGTGGGTGGATGGCCTCGCCATCACCGGTGATGCCTGAGCCGATCCGCGCGTGAAGATCCTGTTCTGGGGAACGCCGCGCTACGCCGTTCCTAGCCTTGAGGCCCTGCATGCAGCCGGGCACACGATCGTGGCGGTGGTGACCCAGCCCGACCGCCGTCGCGGTCGGGGCAAGGCGTTGCAGCCTTCGCCTGTCAAGGAGAGGGCAACACAACTCGGTGTGCCGGTGTTCACGCCGGAGCGGATCCGTCGCGATGCGGAGATGCAGCAGCAGCTCAAAGCCCTCGGTGCCGATCTCTCCGTGGTGGTGGCGTTCGGCCAGATCCTGCCGCCGGAGATCCTGCAGCAACCGCCGCTGGGCTGTTGGAACGGTCATGGCTCCCTCCTGCCCCGCTGGCGCGGCGCCGGTCCGATCCAGTGGTGCCTGCTCGAGGGCGACGCTGAAACCGGTGTCGGCATCATGGCGATGGAGGAAGGCCTCGACACCGGTCCGGTGCTGTTGGAGCGTCGCCTCAGCATTGGGTTGCTGGAGAACGCCGAGCAACTGGCCATGCGCCTGAGCGCGCTGACGGCGGAGCTGATGGTGGAGGCGATGCCTCGCATTGAAGCGGCTGGCCCCGGTCCGGAGCCCGAGCGCTGGCAGCGGTTGGGGCTGCGCCCCCAGACCGCCGAAGGCATGACCTACGCGCGCATGCTCAGCAAACAGGATGCCCAGATCGATTGGAGCGCCTCGGCTCTGGCGATTCATCGCCGGGTGATGGGGCTGTATCCCAACGCGGTGAGCCCCTGGCAGGGCAAGCGCCTGAAGGTTCTCCAGACCGAGCCCCTGATCGAGCGGCTGTCGGCCCAGCTCTCCAGCGATGCCCGGGAGTGGGTTGGGCGCTGGCCCACCGGGGGGCACGCCCCGGGAACCGTGCTCGCCAGTCCACCCGGTCTTGGGGTGGTGGTCAGCAGCAGTGGCTGCCCGCTCCTGATCCGGGAAGCGCAGCTGGAGGGTAAGGGACGCTGCGGCGGGCAGGCCCTGGTGCAGCAACTTCAGGCTCGGCCCGGTGATCGCCTCGGCTGATGGC
>CALGVO010000155.1 GCA_937930135.1 uncultured Synechococcus sp.
GCGTGGTGGGATCCATCGTGGTTTCCCAGAGCTGCTGGGGCATCATTTCACCCAGACCCTTGAAGCGCTGGATGGTGTAGTTGGCCTTCTCACCGAAGCCGGCCAGCGTGGATTGCAGATCCTGCTCGTTGTAGCAATAGGTGTGATTTTTGCCGCGCTCCACTTTGTAGAGCGGCGGACAGGCGATGTAGATGTAGCCACCCTCCACCAACTCTTTCTGATAGCGATAGAAGAAGGTGAGCAACAGAGTGCGGATGTGGGCGCCATCCACATCGGCGTCGGTCATGATCACCACCCGGTGATAGCGCAGGTTTTTGGAGTCAAAATCCTCACCCTTGATCCCCAGGCCCAGGGCCGTGATCAGGGCCTGAATTTCGGTGTTCTTGTAGATCCGCGCATCATCGGTTTTTTCGATGTTGAGGATCTTGCCCCGCAGGGGAAGGATCGCCTGAAAGCGACGGTCACGGCCCTGCTTGGCGGAGCCACCAGCCGAATCGCCCTCCACGATGTAGATCTCGGATTCAGCCGGATCGCGGGAGCTGCAGTCAGCCAGCTTGCCGGGGAGGGTGGAGCTCTCCAGCACACTCTTGCGGCGCACCAGTTCGCGGGCGCGGCGGGCCGCCTCAGCCGCATTGAAGGCCTGAATCGCTTTCTCGAGGATCATGTCGATCACCGAGGGGTTGAATTCCAGGTATTGGCTGAGGGCCTCACCCACCAGGCTGTCGACGATGCCGCGCACCTCGGTGTTGCCGAGCTTGGTCTTCGTCTGCCCCTCAAATTCCGGTTCCGGCACTTTCACCGACAGCACAGCCGTGAGGCCCTCGCGAATATTTTCGCCGGCCAGATTGGAGTCGGATTCCTTGCGTTTACCGCGTTTTTTAGCGAAGGCATTGAGGGTGCGGGTCAGCACCGTTTTCAAGCCTTCGATATGGGTGCCGCCATCCACGGTGCGGATGTTGTTGGCGAAACCGAGGATGCTGTCGGAATAGGCATCCACGCACCATTGCAGGGCTGCCTCCACCTGAACGCCATCCTTCTCGGCGTTCACATAAATGATCTCGGGGTGGAGCGGATCCTTCTCCGCATTCATATAAGCGACGTATTCCTTGATGCCGCCTTCATAGAAGTACTCCTCCTCATGGGCGTCGCCTTCGGCATTGCGGGCGCTCTCCCGTTCATCGCGGAAGACGATGCGCACGCCGCCGTTGAGATAAGCCAACTCACGCAGACGCGCCGCCAGGGTGGCGTAATCGAAGACGATGCCACCGGTGAAGATCTCGAGATCCGGCTTGAAACAGACGCTGGTGCCGGTGCGGCCGTTCTCATCGGCCGGCTGGGGCTCGGAGGCGAGGCTGCCGATCGGGGCACCACGTTCAAAGCGCTGACGATGCACCTGCCCCTGACGGCGCACGGTGACCTCCACCCATTCGGAGAGGGCATTGACCACCGACACGCCCACGCCGTGCAGGCCACCCGACACCTTGTAGCCACCGGCCCCGAACTTGCCACCGGCATGGAGCACGGTGAGCACGGTTTCGAGGGCGCTCTTGCCGGTGCGGGGGTGAATATCGGTGGGGATGCCGCGGCCGTTGTCGGTGACGGAAGCGGAGCCGTCGTCGCCGAGCACCACCCGAATCTCGGAGCAGTGGCCGGCCAGGGCCTCATCCACCGAGTTGTCGACCACCTCATACACCAGGTGGTGCAGACCGCGGGGGCCGGTGGTGCCGATGTACATCCCCGGGCGCTTGCGCACCGGCTCCAGGCCTTCGAGCACCTGGATCTGCTCGGCTCCGTAGGCGGCCTGAACTTTTGAGGCTTCGCTCATGCGTTCGTCGTGTGCCGGGCCTCCTGTCAGGCTGAATTTACCACCGGCGCGCCAGAGGCGCTTGCAGAGGCCTCTCAGGCGCCATTTCCCGAGGGGGTGCACCCCCTCGGTTTTTGCTCATGCCCGATCCGCAACCGCCACACGCCACCGACACACCACTGGTGGTGGTGCTGCTCGGACCGACCGCCAGTGGCAAGACCGCCCTGGCGCTCGAGCTGGCGGAGCGCCTCCAGCTGGAGGTGCTCAATGTGGATTCGAGGCAGCTTTACGCCGAGATGGACATCGGCACTGCCAAGCCAACGCCAGAGCAACGCCAGCGGGTACGCCACCATCTGCTCGATCTGCGCCGCCCCGATCACCCCCTCACCCTGCAGGAGTTCCAGGCGATCGCCACCCCGATGGTCGAGGCCAGCCTGGCGCAGCGCGGCATCGCCTTTCTGGTGGGAGGCAGCGGCCTTTATCTCAAGGCCCTCACCGGTGGCCTGCGGCCACCGGCGGTGCCACCGCAGCCGGAGCTGCGTGCCCAGCTGAACGCGCTCGGGCAACCGGTGTGCCATCAACTGCTGCTGCAGGCCGACCCGACGGCAGCGGCCCGGATCGCCCCGGCCGACGCCGTGCGCACCCAGCGGGCCCTGGAAGTGCTCTATGCCAGCGGTGAACCGATCAGCAGCCAGCAAGGCAGCAACCCACCACCCTGGCGGGTGCTGGAACTGGGCCTCGATCCCGCCGACCTGCGCCAACGCATCAGCCGCCGCACCCAGCAGCTCTACGCCGAGGGTCTGGTGGAGGAAACCGCCCGCCTGCGCGAGCGGTATGGCCCGGAGCTGCCCCTGCTGCAGACGATCGGCTATGGCGAGGCAGCTCTGCTGCTCGACGGCAACCTCAGCCGGGAGGAGGCGATCGCCCGCACCTGCCAGCGCACGCGCCAGTTCGCCAAACGGCAACGCACCTGGTTCCGGCGCCAGCATCAACCCTGCTGGCTGAGCGATGCGGATGCCCTCAACGAGGCGATGACACAGATCAGGAGCGGTCTAAGGTGAAAAGTCAAGGGCTACGGCTGGATCAGCCGAGCTGCGGCCCTTCCCTGTCCCCTCAACGCCCTGAATGCCTCCACGTCCCCGTTTTGACCGTCGTGCTCCTGTCAGGGAGCTGCCCAATATCAACGATCGCATCAATTATCCGCAGCTGCGGGTGGTGGACGCCGACGGAGCGCAGCTGGGAGTGATCGACAGGGAGAAGGCCCTGGAGGTGGCCAAGGATCGCGAGCTCGATCTGGTGCTGGTGAGCGAAAAGGCCGATCCACCGGTGTGCCGGATCATGGATTACGGCAAATACAAGTTTGAGCAGGAGAAAAAAGCCAAGGAAGCCAAGAAGAAGTCGCATCAGACCGAGGTGAAGGAGGTCAAGATGCGCTACAAGATCGATCAGCACGATTACGACGTGCGGATCGGTCAGGCCACCCGCTTCCTCAAAGCCGGCGACAAGGTGAAGTGCACCGTGATCTTCCGCGGCCGCGAGATTCAGCACACCGCCCTGGCGGAAACCCTGCTGCGCAGGATGGCCAAGGATCTGGAGGAGCAGGCGGAAATCCAGCAGGCCCCGAAGCGGGAGGGCCGCAACATGATCATGTTCCTCACACCGCGCAAAACACCGCTGGCGAAAAAAGACGGCGACGACACCCAGGTGGCCACCAAGGCGGTGCGCACGATTCCGGCACCGCCACGGCCCACCGGCCTCAAGCCTGCAGCGACTCCCTGAGCAGCTGCCAACCCCGCTGCGAGGCTGCGGCATTGAAGCTGTCGCGCGCCTCGCACATGAAGCCATGGTCGGCGGCGGCGAGCTCTTCGTAGCGCAGGCGCTCGCCACTGGGATCAGCAGACGCCAGAGCGTCGGCAATGCCGCGACGATCCGCCGCCGGGATCAGGGGATCGGCCGTGCCGCAGAGGCAGGTGAGCTGGCCCTGCACCTGGGGCAACAGGTCCAGGCTGGGGGCACCGCCGCCCGGACGCCCCTGCACCACACCGGCGCCGTAGAAATCAAAGGTGTGGCTCACCTCGGGCAGGCTGGCCGCCAGCAGGGCGGCATGGCCGCCGAAACAGAACCCCACCACGGTGATCTCCAGCGGCGCTGCCGCTGATTCCGCCGGCTTCAGGGCAGCCTCCAGCCAGGTGATCGCCGCCTTCACATCGGCCAGGATCTGCTCGGTGCTGCAGGCGTCCTTGTGGCGGCGGCCCTCCGCGAGCGCCTCCGCGGTGTAGTCGAGCTCCAGATCGGGCGCGGTGCGGGCAAACAGGGGCATGGCCAGGGCGGGAACGCCGAGGGCCGCGATCCGATCGGCGACGCTGCGCACCCAGCCATTGACGCCGAACACTTCCGGCAACACCAGCACCGCCTTGCGGTGGGAGGGCGTCCGCCCGGCAGTCTGCGCTGATCCGCCCGCCGGAGCCCACCAACTGCGCAGGGGCACCGGCCCCTGGGACACGATGCACCAGCCTGCCTGGTTGGCAGCGAATTCGGAGATTGGCATAGGGACACAGACCACCACGCCAATTGTCACCAAGCCGATCGCTCCTTAGGGTGGCCGCATTCCGATCCGGTCCACCGGCGTGCGATTCCACATCCAACAGGAAAGCGACATCCCGGCGTCGACCCAGCTCTACAACCAGATCTGCTTCGCGATCGCCGCCCGTCACTACCCCCCCGGCCATCGTCTGCCCAGCACGCGCCAGCTGGCGATGCAGACCGGCCTGCACCGCAACACGATCAGCAAGGTGTATCGGCAGCTGGAAACCGATGGGGTTGTGGAAGCGATGGCGGGCTCGGGCATCTATGTGCGCGACCAGCAGAAGCCCCGGGAGATCCGCACACCGGTGCAGATCCGCAACCGGGGGGTCACCGATCTCGACCGGGAGGTGCGCAAGTGCGTGGATGGCCTGCTCAATGCCGGCTGCACGCTGCAGCAGACCCGCGAGCTGCTCACCCGTGAAATCGACTGGCGCCTGCGCTGCGGCGCCCGGGTGCTGGTGAGCACCCCCAGGGAAGACATCGGCGCCTCGATGCTGATCGCTGAGGAACTGGAACCCAACCTCGACGTGCCGGTGGAGGTGGTGCCGATGGAGGAGCTGGAAAGCGTGCTGGAGAGCGCCAGCAACGGCACGGTGGTGACCAGCCGCTACTTCCTGCAGCCGGTGGAAGATCTGGCCAAGCGCCATGGCGTGCGCGCCGTGGCGGTGGACCTCAACGACTTCCGCGAGGAGCTGGCGATGCTCAAGGAGCTCCGGCCCGGCAGCTGCGTGGGTCTGGTGAGCATCAGCCCCGGCATCCTGCGGGCCGCCGAGGTGATCCTGCACAGCATGCGCGGCAATGAGCTGCTGCTGATGACCGCCACCCCGGATGTGGGCAGTCGGCTGCTGGCGCTGCTGCGGGCCGCCAGCCATGTGCTGTGCGACCGGCCGAGCCTGCCGCTGGTGGAGCAGAGCCTGCGTCAGAACCGCTCCCAGCTGATGCGCATGCCCCAGGTGCACTGCGCCGAGAGCTACCTCAGC
>CALGVO010000156.1 GCA_937930135.1 uncultured Synechococcus sp.
AGGAAATCCTCATCCACCCCATGGGCTTCGTCATCACCTGCAGCGCGACGAGCCTGCTGATCCTCGAGGCGCTGGCGTTGATCGAGGGGATCGATCAGTTCACTGAAGGCATTGGCGGTCTCGCGACCGACGATGAACAATTCGAAGCGTTCCACCAGGCCCGGTTTGCTGCGGTGCTTGCGGGCCAAGGGTGAGATCTCGATCGGATAGTCGATTACAAACGTGGGCTGGATCAGCGTGGCCTCCACCCGTTGCTCAAAGGCTTCGTTGAGCAGGCGACCGACGCTGTCGGCCGCATCCGGCACCTCCAACCCCGCAGCGGCCATGGCCGCTGCGGCGGCGGCGCGACCGGCTGCTCCAGGGCCTGTGAACTGGGTGAAATCGAGTCCTGTGGCTTCCTGCACGAGCTCATGCATCGTCGCCCGGCGCCAGGGGGGCGTCAGATCCACCACCGTGCCCTGGTAGGTGATGCGGGTGGTGCCGCAGATCTGTTCGGTCACCGAGGCGATCAACTGCTCGGTGAGATCCATCATGTCGACGTAGTCGGCATAGGCCTGATACACCTCCACGGAGGTGAATTCCGGGTTGTGGCGGGTGCTGACCCCTTCGTTACGGAAGATGCGACCCAGCTCATACACCCGTTCGAAACCACCCACCACCAGCCGCTTCAGATGCAGCTCGGTGGCGATCCGCAGGTAGAGCGGCAGATCGAGCGTGTTGTGGTGGGTGATGAACGGCCGCGCCTCCGCACCACCGGCCTCGGCCTGCAGCACGGGCGTCTCGATCTCGAGAAAATCGCGGCCATCCAGCCAGCGACGGATCGCGCTCACCATCAGGGCGCGACGCCGGAAAGTCTCGCGCGACTGGGGGCTGACGATCAGATCGAGGTAACGCTGCCGGTAGCGCTTCTCCACATCCGCCAGGCCATGCCACTTGTCAGGAAGGGGCTGGAGTGCCTTGGTGAGCATCTGCCACTCCGCCACCTTGACTGAGAGCTCACCGCGATCGGTGCGACGCAGGATCCCCCGCACCCCGATCCAATCCCCCGCATCCACCAGGGACGTGAGTTGGGCGAAGGCGTCACCGAGGCTGACTTTCTCCAGAAAGAGCTGAATCGGGCCGGTGGCATCGGCAAGGGTGAAGAAGGCGAGTTTGCCCATCACCCGACGGGTCATCACCCGCCCGGCCACCGCCACCTCCAGCTGGCGTTCCTCGCCATTGGCAAGGTCGGCATGGTCGGCCTGCAACTGCGCCGTGCGGTGGCTGGGCTCAAAACGAAGGGCATAGGGCTCCCTCCCCAGCTCCCGCAGAGCGTTGGCCTTCTCTAAACGGGTGTCGCGCAGCTCAGACAACGGGCCTTCAGCAGTCGGGCGCCATCCTGCCCGACCGCTCCGCCAGCGGCTGTGCCTCAGCCGGTCGCCACCAGGGGCAGATCTCCCATGCGCTGAGAGGCATAGCCGATGCCCCGCACCGTGAGAATCAATTCCGGATTGCGCGGGTCGGGCTCGAGCTTGCCGCGCAGACGAGCCACGTACACATCCACCACACGCAGATCAGCGGCGCGGCGCGGCGGATAGCCCCAGAGCTGCTCGAGGATTTCAGCACGGGGCACCACCCGCCCTGGCTCGCGGAACAACAATTCGAGCAGGCTGAACTCGGTGTAAGTGAGGGCAATGCGCTCACTGCCTCGGGTCACCTGACGGCGGTTGGTGTCCACCATCAGATCACCGACGCGCAGCACGCCCTGACCCACCGGCACCTCGCGCGGTTCAGCCGTGGCGGAGCCACGGCCGACACGGCGCAGGATCGAGGCGATCCGGGCTTCGAGCTCCTTAGGGCTGAAGGGCTTGGGAAGATAGTCGTCGGCGCCGAGATCGAGGCCGGCCACCCGCTCGGAGATCGCTTCCAGAGCGGAGAGGAAGATGATCGGAACGCAGGACTCAGCTCGCAGTCGACGGCACACCGCGAAGCCGTCGAGCTTCGGCAGCATCACATCGAGCACCACCAGATCAGGGCTGTCGCGATGGAAGCGCTCGAGCGCCTCCTCGCCATCTTCAGCGCAGATCACCTGGTAGCCGGCCAGCTGCAGACGCATCACAAGCACGCGCCGCACGGCGGGCTCGTCATCCACCACGAGGATCGTCGCCTTCGGAGTGCTGGATGGCCCGGCTTCGGGCATACGAACCGCTCGTGGGAGGTCGCAACCCTACCGTTCAGCGCAAACCGATTACGAGAGAAGCGATCACAAGGCCTTGAGACTTCCGATTGTCTTAAGAAACCGTTTGAGCTAGGGCCAGCGGGACTCGGCGTAGCGATTCCACTGCAGCGCCGCCTCCTGAACCGCCTCATCGCTGCTGATCTGCCCGAGCATCGCCCGCTGCAGCTGGGTGTAGATGATGCTCTGCAACCGCTTGATGCCCGGGCTGGCCGGCACCAGCACCCGCGCCGATTCCAGGGTCTGGGCCGACAGCAGGCGCGCCTGACGGATCTGGGCCTGCTGCGGCGTGGTCGGCCGCTCCGCCTCCAATTCAGCGCGCACCTGGTGGAGAGCGTCCCGCGACGAGGGCAACACCCGGGCTTCGCGGGCAAACCGAGCCTGATTCTTCGCGTTGGTGAGGAAGAGCGCAAAGGCCGCCGCCTCGCGCTGGCGCCCGCTCTGACGCGGCACCGCCAGGGTCATCAAGGCCACATTGGCGGTGCCATCCACGCCGGTGATGGGCGGAAACGGCTCGGTCCGGGCCGCGATCCCAGGCGCGTTGGTCTGAATGCTGCGCAGGAACTCCGCACCACTGGCCAGCACCGCCAACTCTCCGCTCTGATAGAGCTCGATCGCCCGCCGCTGGCCCTGACTCACCACCTCTCGCGGCAACAGTCCCTCGCGGTAGAGATCGGTCCAGAACGCAAAGGCGCGGCGGCCAGCCGCTGAGTCGAACGCTGCCCGCCGGCGATGATCCAGCAGGGTCACTCCCATCTGCACCATCGACTCCAGCAATTCGGCGGAATCGTCGGGAACCACTGTCACAAAGAGGCC
>CALGVO010000157.1 GCA_937930135.1 uncultured Synechococcus sp.
CGTTTGCTCGGGCCGCGACTCACCATCAACACCGCCTCCTCCAGGAGCTCGGGATGGTCACCGATGCAGGTGATCCATTCCCGGAATTCCTGGGTGATCGCATAGCTGTCCTCGTAACGCTCAGCGCTGTCGAGAACAGCGATCCGGGTGGTGGCCCAGCATGTGGCGACGCTGACGCGGCGTTCCATTGCTGCATCCATGATCTGCTCCCAGATGGTGATCAGGCTGATGGTTCAAGGGGACCGATCAGGCCTGCATTCGCAGAACGTCGCATTTTTCTCTGCAGAAAGGTGTCGTCAACGCTGCAAAAAGCGGGGAAGTTCGGGAGTGCGCATGCGGATCACGGCCCCGGCTCCATCGTTCACAGCTTCCAGAGGAAGGCTCGGACCGCGCCAGCTGGTGCCTTCTCCTTCGTCTGCCGCTTGATCGGGGACCTGGGTGCGGATCCGGTAAGGCTCGGAGCAGGCCCAGGTGCGGGCGTAGCCCATCAGCAGTGGGTCCGCTGGAGCAAAGATGAAGGAGGGATCCCTGGGGATCGCTTCCGTCGCCGCCCGCTCGTCGCTCATGCGCACGGCCCGGGTGATCCCCTGAAGGAAGCGGCTTCGGGTCACCACAGTGGTGAGATACGCCACAACCCGCAGGCGGGGCGCGTCGAACCCTTCGGCACACATGTCGATGCTCACGAGCCAATCGGCCCTGCCGTTCTCAAACGTGCCCAGGCGCTGCGAGGCCTCCGGATCCTGGGAATGCACCAGATCGACCCGATCGCCCTGCTCCACCAGCAAACGGCTGATGCTGCTGGCGTGGTCGATGTCGCGGGCGATCACCAGTCCCGCCGCCCGGGGGTGGCGTTTGCGCACTGTCGCCAGTTGCCGCCTGGCCCGTAGCAGCAGTTGCAGAGCGATGCTGCTGGAGTCGGAGAGGCGGATGGCCCGCCGCAGGTTGCGGGCCCGCCAGCTCTCCCGTTGTTCGGCGGAGAGCGGCGACACATCCCGATCGGGGAGGCCCTCGCGGCTGTGTTCCACCCAGCCATCCTGAAAACGGAACTCGAGGGGGCGTACATCTCCGGCGGCGATCAGCTCCCGTGGCTCCACGCTGAGATCGGGGCTGATCTGTTCCACCAGTCCGCCACCGTTGTCCACGCGCACGCGTCGCGCGGCGCAGAAGGCGAGGTTGTCGGCACGGAACGGGGTGCCGGTGAGTCCGAGCCTCAGGCGACAGTGCTGGCTGAGATCGAGAAAGGTGCGTCCCCAGATCGGCCCATCCGCTTCCTCCGGATCCACCCCTAAATGGTGGGCTTCATCGGCGATCGCCAGCAGTCCCTCCGGGCGCCAGCGCGCCAGTGCCGCCAACAGGCTCTGCCGCTGCCGCCCGGCCCCCTGATAAGTCACCAGCCAGCCATCGGCCTGGCGATGGTCTCCGTCCGCAGTCCACTCCACCAGCTCCAGACCCACCCGACTGGCGGCACTGCGCCACTGCTGCAGGATCGAGGTGCGATGGCAGAACACCATGAAGTGCTGCAGTCGCCCTTCCGCTTGCATGCTGCGGAAGCTCAGCAGCGCCCCCAGGGTCTTGCCGGCACCGGGCCCGGCATGCACCAGCACATCGCGGCCGGCCGTGCTGGCGGGATCAAGTCGCCGCCGCAGCAACTGAATCAGCTGTTGTTGCCATTGTCGCGGCCGGATGAACGGACCGCCACTGAGCTGAAACGAGTTTGAGGTGATCGGCCCGGCCCGGAAGATAGGTCTTTCTAACCATTCCAATCCCCTCCGTCATCTTTACCGTCCGGCCAACAGCGATCGGGTTTCGCCCGCCCAGCCATGGCCAGCCGTCGTTCCTCCTCGCGACCCAGCCACAACCAGCGTCAGTGCCTCCACCGCTGCTGGTGCCAGGAGTGCGATATCGACCCGCTGATCCTGCGGGCCCGCCTGCTCCGCCACCAGGGACTGCAGAGCCAGGCCCGGGCGGTGGAGCAAGAAGTGCGCCCCCTGTTCTGATCAGATCGCTTCGGTGTGATTGGTGAGCAGGCGTTCCACCTCCTGCAGCCCTTCGTAGGCCGCCAGGTGGGCCTGTTGGACATCGCCCTGGGCTTCACCAATCAAGCGGTTGGTGAGGCGTTCCAGCAGCTCCTCCTGGCGTTCCTCCAGCATCACCAGCAGTTCGGTTTCGATCAGATCGCGCACGGCGGATCGGCGCAGGTGCTGATCGCTGGCCTCATCAAAGGTGCCCTGCACCAGTTCCTGGATGAACAGGCGATGCACCTCACTGCTGCGCAGAAAGCTTTCGGTGGCATTGATGATGCCGTCCACCAGGGTGCGATCCGGTTCTGATTCCTGATCGGCGAGCTTGAACTCCCAGTCGAGATGGCGCCGCTGCCAGCCCGCGGCATGAAGGCTGGGCATCACCGTTTGGGAGAAGGTGTCCACCGACATTTCATAGATGCGCTCCGCCAGGCGCTCACACCACTCTCGGCCGTGCTCCTGCAGCACCTCCTGCATGGCGTGGCGTTCCACGGCGTGGCCGCCGTGGTGGCTGTGGCAAACGCCGTCAGGACATTCAATCGCCGTGAGGCCCATGGGGGGATCGTGACTGGAACCTCTGCCTAGCCAGTGCTGCGGATGCCCATTCGGATCTTCAGGAAAGTTCCCGGAATCGTGATCACGACCCCGTAATCTCACTGGGGTCGACGGCGTCATGATCTTGCCCAGACTTTTCATACCTGTTGAATCTGCGACGGCGGAAACCCGTGTTGCGGCTTCTCCTGAAACCGTCAGGAAATTCATCAGCCTGGGTTGTTCGGTGACGATCGAACAGGGTGCTGGTGCCACCGCCGGATTTGTGGACAGCGCCTACAGCGAGGCGGGAGCCGAGCTGGTGCCTCCCGGTGATCCCCAGGTCTGGGAATCTGCTGATGTGCTGCTCTGCGTTCAGCAACCCAGCGCCATTGCTCTCGCCCGCCTGCGCCGCGGTGCGCTGCTGGTGGGCTTGCTTTCCCCTTACAGCAACGCTGAGCTGGCCAGTGCACTCCAGAGCGCAGGCCTCTCGGCCATGGCCCTGGAGTTGTTGCCTCGGATCAGTCGCGCCCAGTCGGCGGATGCCCTCTCCTCTCAGGCCAACATCGCCGGATACAAATCCGTGCTGCTCGGCGCCGGCGCCCTCGACCGATACTTCCCGATGCTGATGACCGCAGCGGGCACCGTCCAACCTGCCCGTGTGGTGGTACTCGGTGCCGGTGTGGCCGGGTTGCAGGCGGTGGCCACCGCCCGCCGTCTTGGCGCAGTCGTCTATGTAAGCGACATCCGCCCCGCCGTGAAGGAGCAGGTGGAGTCGCTCGGGGCCCGTTTCATCGATCCCCCGGAGATGGAGGACAAGCCTGCTGAGTCGGGCGGGTATGCCAAGCAGGCCTCGGAGGCGTTTCTGGCCGCCCAGCGCCAACAGTTGTCCGATCAGCTGGCCGAGGCTGATGTGGCGATCTGCACGGCTCAGGTGCCGGGGCGGCGCGCGCCTCGCCTGATCAGCGAAGACATGCTCGATCGCATGCGTCCCGGCTCGGTGGTGGTGGATCTGGCCGTGGCCCAGGGCGGAAACTGCGCTGACACCCAGCCCTCCCAGACCGTGGATCGCAAGGGCGTGAAGCTGATCGGGGCCAACGATCTGCCCTGCACTGTTCCCAATCACGCCAGTGCGCTCTATGCCCGCAATCTGCTGGCGCTGTTGGAGCCCACCCTCAAGGATGGTCAGCTCAGCCTCGACACCGAGGACGAACTGATCGCCGGTTGTCTGATCGCCCAGGACGGCAGCATCCGCCGCGGCGACGTTCTCACCCCCGGAGCCAACTGATGGATTCAAGTTTTGTGAATGCCCTCTGGGTTTTGCTGCTCGGCAGCCTCCTGGGCCTCGAGCTGATCGGCAAGGTGCCTCCCACCCTGCATACGCCTCTGATGAGCGGCGCTAACGCCATCTCCGGCATCACCGTGCTGGCAGCTCTGACGGCGATCATCAAATCGAACGGGAGTATCCCTCTGCTGGTGCTTGGTTCTGTGTCTCTGGGCTTTGCCCTTTTCAACGTGATCGGGGGCTTCCTGGTGACCGATCGCATGCTCGCCATGTTCAGCCGCAAGCCCGCACGCAAGGAGAACCGCTGATGGACATTCTTCAGTACGTCATTGACCTGGTCGCCATCCTGTTGCTGGCCCTGGGCATCAAAGGTCTCTCGAAGGTGCGCTCTGCTCGGGGCGCCAATCAACTGGCAGCCGTTGCCATGGCTCTTGCTGTGCTCGGTCTGCTGATTCACTATCTGGGCACGAGCGGCATCAGTGTGGCCGCTTGGAGCTGGATCATCGGAGGCACCGTTACCGGCGGTGTGCTGGGTGCCATCACGGCCCAGCGGGTGCCGATGACGTCCATGCCCGAAACCGTCGCCCTCTTCAACGGTTGCGGCGGCATGTCGTCGCTGTTGGTGGCACTGGCCGCAGCCTTCTACCCGAGCGAGCTCGATGCCACTGGCATGGTCGCAGTGGTCTCGATCGTGATCTCGGTGTTCGTCGGCGCGATCACCTTCACTGGCTCGATCGTGGCCATGGCCAAGCTGCAGGGTTGGCTGTCGACTCCGGCCTGGATGCAGAGCAAGGCACGCCATTTCTTCAACATCGCTCTGGCCGTTGCTTGCCTCGTGGCAGCGGTTGACCTGATTGCCAAAGGTGGTGTGAGTGCCCAGGGCCTCTGGCTTTTGGTGATCGCTTCCAGCCTGCTGGGCATCGGCGTCACCCTGCCGATCGGTGGGGCTGACATGCCTGTGGTGATCTCGCTGCTCAACAGCTACTCCGGTGTGGCCGCCGCCGCCGCCGGTTTCGTGGTGGGCAGCCAGCTCTTGATCGTGGCGGGGGCCATGGTCGGTGCCGCCGGCCTGATCCTCACCCAGGTCATGTGCAATGGCATGAACCGCTCCCTGGTGTCCGTGCTCTTCGGCGGGGCCCTGGGAGCATCCGCAGCGGCCTCCGGTGGTGGTGGTGAATACACCAACATCACCAGCTGCAGCGTTGAGGAATGTGCCCTGACCCTCGAGGCTGCCGAACGGGTCGTGATCGTGCCTGGCTACGGCCTCGCCGTGGCCCAAGCGCAACACACCCTGCGCGAAGTCACCCGTTCTCTGGAAGCGGCAGGTATCCAGGTGGATTACGCCATTCACCCGGTGGCTGGCCGCATGCCTGGCCATATGAATGTGCTGCTCGCTGAGGCCGATGTGCCCTATGAGCAACTCAAGGAGATGGATGTGATCAATCCCGAGTTCCCGGCCACCGATGTGGTGCTGGTGCTCGGTGCCAATGATGTGGTCAATCCCCAGGCCAAGAACGACCCCAATTCGCCGCTTTACGGCATGCCGGTGCTCGATGTGCAGCAGGCCCGCACGGTGTTTGTGGTGAAGCGGGGCATGAGCGCTGGCTATTCCGGCATCAAAAACGATCTGTTCGAGCTGGCCAACACCTCGATGGTGTTCGGCGATGCCAAGAAGGTGCTGGGTGATCTTCTTGGAGAGCTCAAGGAGCTGGGCGTCGGCAAGAAGTGAGCGGCCCGCTGCTTCAGCAGCTCGGGGTTGTGCCCTACCGCCAACGCTTCCCCTGGCTGGGGGGTGACCTGCAGACCCTGCGGGACACCCTCCGGCCGATGGCGTTACCTCAGGATCAGGGGCAGCCGCTCCAGATTGCTGTACCGGCTCTTCCCAGTGGGGCGGCAGCGGCCGGAGAGCTGCTGGCCTTTCTGGATCGTCCCAGTCCCTTGGCCAGCTTTCAGCGGCCCAAGGGACTCGTGCTGCTGCTGCATGGACTGGGTGGATCCAGCCGGCGCGAGGGGTTGCGTCGGCTCGGCCTCGCCCTGCAGGCCCGCGGCTTTGCCGTGTTGCGGCTCAACCTGCGCGGCGCTGATCCCGGTCGCCATCTCGCCGGCGGCACCTATGCCGCCGCCTGCAACAGCGACCTGCTCCCCGCCCTGATCCGAGCCCGGGAGCTCGCCGGGGATCTGGCTGCCGCCGCCGGATCGCAACGGCCCCTGCCGCTTTTCGGTGCTGGCCTCTCCCTGGGCGGCACCATGCTTCTGAATGCAGCCCTCTCCACACCCGGGGTGCTCGATGGCCTCTTCTGCGCCAGCAGCCCACTTGATCTGGCCGCCTGCAGCGCTTCGATCGAGCGTCCGCGCAACCGCGTGTACCAGCGTTGGTTGCTGCAGCGGCTCGTGCGCCAGACCCTGGCCGATCCTTTCGGTGTGAGTGAGCCGGAGCGGCAGCAGCTGGAGGCGATGGCGCGGGGAGAGCAGGCCGCCACGATCCGCGCCTTTGATGCGGCGATCACCGCACCACGGTGGAGCTTTGCGTCCGTGGAGGGCTATTACAGCGGCGCTTCACCGCTGCCTAGCTTGCTCAAGCACAGCCAGCGCAGCCTGTTGCCACCGACCCTGCTGCTGCAGGCCCTGGATGACCCCTGGGTGCCAGCGGCAGCGGCCCAACAGCTGCAGGCAGCTCTGCAGATCAGCGATGGCGCCGCTGCGGTGGCGGGGCCTCTGTCGGTTGTGCTCACGCGCCAGGGCGGCCACAACGGCTTTCATGGCCGCGGCGATGGTCGTTGCAACGGCCTGGAGCCGGGCTGCTGGTCGGATCGCCTGGCGCTGGCCTGGTTTGATCAGCTCAAAGCGAGCGCAGGGGGGTACGGCGGATGATCCAGTCGTTGCAGGGTTCCCCCCCCACCACATGGCGTTCCAGGATCTGCTGCACCCGTTCCGGGGTCACGCCGCCATACCAGAGGCCGTCGGGCCAGATCAGCAGCACCGGGCCCTGCTCACACACCCGCAGGCAATCAACCTTGCTGCGCAGCACGATGCCTTCGCGTCGTTGAGGGTTCTCCAGATCGAGGGCGCGCACGCCGCTCTTGAGCGCCTCCCAGGTGGCGGCGCCGACACTGGGATCACAGCACTTGGCTTTGGCAGGCGTGGCGCAGAGCAGCAGGTGATGGCTGATCACGCCGCAACCGGGGTCATTCCGAGCCGCCGGCTGCCGCGGCTCGCCTGCTCGCGCACCGTGTCCCGCGCCCACTGATCCACCTCCAGCACATCCTCGAGACGGGGGTGATCCATCCGATCGGCCTTATGACGTTCGCAGGCGGCATCGATCAGGACGGGAATGTCGAGGAAATGAATCCGTTCCTGCAGGAACTGGGCCACGGCTTCCTCGTTGGCCGCATTCAACACAGCTGGCATGGTGCCGCCGGAGCGTCCGGCGGCGTAAGCCAGCTCCATGCAGGGATATTTGGCGGGATCGGGGCTGCGGAAGGTCAGTTGCCCCACGTCGGTGAGATTGAGACGGCGCCAGGGGGTGTCGAGCCGGGAAGGCCAGCTGAGGCAATAAAGGATCGGCAGTTTCATGTCGGGCCAGCCCAGTTGGGCGAGCACGGAGGAATCCGCCAGTTCGATCATCGAATGAATGATGCTCTGGGGGTGAATGACGATCTCGATGTGGTCGTAATCGAGGCCGAACAGATAGTGGGCTTCGATCACTTCCAGCCCCTTGTTCATTAGTGAGGCGGAATCCACGGTGATCTTGCGGCCCATGCTCCAGTTGGGATGGGAGGTGGCATCAGCCACAGTCGCCTTCTCCAGATCAGCGGCTTCCCAGTCGCGGAAGGCGCCACCGGAAGCGGTGAGTTGAATCCGGCGCAGGCCGGGGGTGGGAATGCCGGTGGAGAG
Organism: uncultured Synechococcus sp.; assembly: GCA_937930135.1. GTDB lineage: Bacteria > Cyanobacteriota > Cyanobacteriia > PCC-6307 > Cyanobiaceae > Synechococcus_C. Next base: position 7,732 of record CALGVO010000157.1, read on the forward strand.
CCGAGCGTTTTCGGCCCAGGGGGTGCCCTGCAGGCACTGGAAGATGGCGGAGTGCTCCGAATCGGCCGGCAACAGGCGACTGCCACTTTTCTTCAGCTCGGGCAGCACCACCGGCCCGGCAGCGATCAGGGTTTCCTTGTTGGCCAGGGCCAGATCCTTGCCGGCGCGCACGGCCGCCAGGGTGGGCAGCAGGCCGGCGCAACCGACGATGCCGGTCACCACAAGATCGGCAGACTCCCAGGCGGCGGCCTCATTCAACCCCTCACGGCCACCCACCAGCTGGGGCAGAACCTTCGGTGTCGGGTTCGCCTCTAGGGCTTCGAGCCTTGCGCGGAGCTCAGGCAGCAGATCGCCGTCGGCGAGAGCCACCACCTCCGGCTGATGTTCCACGATCTGCTCAACCAGCAAGGGCAGGTTGCGCCCGGCGGTGAGAGCCACAACCCGAAACTGGTCGGGGAACTCCCTGGCGATCTCCAGGGTCTGAGTGCCGATCGAGCCCGTGGAGCCCAGCACGCTGATGGCTTTCACGTCGATCCGGCGATTGGCAACAGTTTCCCATGCCGAACCCTGGCAAACTTCCCGCCATGGCCAGGCAGAGGACGCGCGGATGGCGGTGAAGGAACACTGGCGTTCAGGCCTGGGGTTTGTGTTGGCGGCCGCCGGCAGTGCGGTGGGGCTGGGCAACCTCTGGGGCTTTGCCTATCGGGCTTCCCAGGGCGGTGGAGGGGCCTTTCTGTTGCTTTACGTGCTGATTGTGCTGGTGGTGTGTCTGCCGGTGCTGGTGGCCGAGATGGTGCTGGGCCGCAGCACGGGCCACAGCCCCCTGCTGGCCCCGGTCACGGCAGCGGGCCGGCGCTGGCAGCCGATGGGCTGGCTGTTCATCGCCGCAGCGAGCGGAATCCTGGCGTTCTACGCCGTGCTGATGGGCTGGACCGGCCACACCCTGTGGCATGCGCTGGTGGTGGGTCTTCCGGCCGACATGGACGAGGCGGAACGCTTCTTCGGTGCCATCAGCGGAGGCAACAGCGCCCTGCTGGGGCAGTCGGTGAGCCTGGTGCTCACGGCCCTGGTGGTGGCGGCTGGAGTGCAGGCCGGCATCGAGCGGCTGTCGCGCTGGGCCCTGCCGCTGCTGTTTGTGTTGTTGATCGGACTGGCTCTGTGGGCCTCCAGCCTCGAGGGCGCTGCAGCGGGTCGTGAGACCTTTCTGCTCAACTTCGATCCCCGGGAACTCACCGACTTCACCACCATTCGCAATGCCTTCACCCAGGCGTTCTTTTCGATCGGGGCCGGCATCGGCTGCATCCTCGCCTATGCCGCCTATCTCGACCGCCGCAATCATCTGCCGAGGGAGGCGATTGCCGTCGTGGGCATGGATACTGCGGTCGGCCTGCTCGCCGGGCTTGTCACCTTCCCGGTGGTGATGAGTTTCGGGCTGAAGGATGTGGTGAGTGGCTCCACCGTGGGCACCCTGTTCATCGCCCTGCCCACCGGACTCGCTTCCCTGGGGCTGACGGGACGGGTGGTGGCGGTGCTGTTTTTCTTCCTTGCCTACATCGCTGCGATCACATCGTCGGTGTCGTTGTTGGAGGTGCCGGTGGCGTCGCTGATGGATCGGCTCGGTTGGAGTCGCCGGCGGGCGGTGTGGATCAGTGCGGCGTTGATCTTTGTGGCCGGTCTCCCGGCAGCCACGTCGATCCCGGTGTTGGAGGTGATGGATTCGATCTTCGGGGGGGTGATGCTGATCCTTGGTGGTCTGCTGATCGCCCTTCTGCTGGGTTGGGCGGCGCCGCAACGCTTTGAGGCTGATCTCAAGGGGAGTGCCACACCGGCTGGCTTACGTCGCTGGTTGCTGTTGGTGCTGCGCTGGATTTCCCCGCCCGTGATCGCCGTGGGCCTGGTGATCAGCCTGGTGGATCTGCTCAGGGGGTGGGGGTGGTTGCCGGGCTGAACCGCCTGGCGCTCTGTCAGCCTGCAGCATCGTCGCCATCCGCAGCATGCTCTGGCTCAAGCGCTGGAATTTCATTGAGCGGGCTCGGCTGGAGCGGGAGCTGTGGGACGCCTTTGAAGCCAAGCAGAATCCCGAAGCCAAGCTGGCGGAGCTCCAGGCCTGGATTGATTCGGCCGACCCCGCCGATCCCAAGCTGGCGGATCAGCGTTTCCGGCTTGAGGTGTGGACCACCACGCTGGCGCGGATCCGCAAGATCGAGGCGTTGATGGCAGGCCAGCAGCGCTGAGCTGCGCCTGGCGCATCAGCTCAGCTGTGCCGCCATTCGGTGATGCCACCGGGCTTGTCGATCAGTTCGATGCCTTGAGCCGTGAGTTCGCTGCGGATGCGATCGGCTTCGGCGTAGTTTCTGGCCTGCTTGGCAGCTTGACGGGCTGCGATCGCCGCCTCGATCGCCGTGGTGTCGTCCGAGCTGTTGCTGGCTTCATCCTGAGGTGTGGCCTCTGCCCTCAGGCCCAGCACCGCCGCCAGTTCGCGCAACAGGAGCCAGCGTGACCTCAACACCGCCGATTCGGATGCCGTGATCCCGGCGTCATCGCCTCGATCGAGGCGGTTGGCCAGGCCGCGCAGGGGCCGAGCCAGCTCGAACAACACCGCCAAGGCCC
>CALGVO010000158.1 GCA_937930135.1 uncultured Synechococcus sp.
GTTTCCACGTCGAAGATCACGAAGACCAACGCGAACATGTAGTAGCGGATGTTGAACTGAATCCAGGCACCGCCGATCGGCTCCATCCCGGATTCGTAGGTGAGCTCCCGCTCTCCCTGCTGACTGCGCGGTGCCAACAGCTTGTTGGTCACCAACGCCAGCACCGGCACTGCCGCCGCGATCAGCAGGAAGCCGAGAAAGGCGTCATAACCCGGCAGCGCAAACATCTGGGCAGGCCCGATCTCAGGTCAGTCTGACACTTGCTGCCGCACTCTGTTGTCAGGAGTCCCCCCGATAGAGTTGAGGGGCCAGGCCGAGCAGTGGTGAGCGACGAGACCCCAGCGCAGGACCCGAGCGCTCCCGTGCCAGAGCAACCGACCGAAGCTCCCGAACAGAACAGCGTCAGCAGCGATCCCCGCACCCACCGCTTCGAGTGTCGGAGCTGCGGCTATGTGTATGACCCCGATGAGGGAGTGAAGAAGCTGGGAATCACCGCCGGCACTGCCTTCGAGGATCTCGACGCGATCAGCTTCCGCTGCCCTGTGTGTCGCAGCAAAGTGGGTGCCTTCCGCGACATCGGTCCGCGCACCAAGGCCAGTGGATTCGAGGAGAACCTTAATTTCGGCCTCGGGGTGAACCGGCTCACGCCCGGTCAGAAGAATGTGTTGATCTTCGGAAGCCTCGCCCTCGCCTTCGCCTTTTTCCTCTCCCTCTATTCCCTCCGCTGAGTCCCCGTTGACCCAGCCCTACGTCGCGACCGTCATGAAGCGTCTGCTCCATTCCCTGCTCCACCTGCTGCTCGTGGCCTGTCTCGGCCTCGGCCTCGGCGGCTGCGTTTCCACTCGCCTGGCGGCGGCGGAAACCAGTCCCTGGCAGGCGATTGACCTGCAAACCAAGGCCAACCCCCTCGATGTCGCCTTCACCGATGCCAACCACGGCTTCCTGGTGGGCAGCAATCGAATGATTCTGGAAACCAATGATGGCGGCAGCAGCTGGAGTGAGCGCAGCCTCGACCTGCCGGAGGAGGAGAACTTCCGCTTGATCAGCATCGACTTCGATGGAAAGGACGGCTGGATCGCCGGCCAGCCCGGCCTGCTGATGCACAGCACCGACGGCGGCAACAACTGGACCCGTCTGTTCCTCGACACCAAGCTGCCCGGTGAGCCCTATCTGATCACGGCCCTCGGCCCGAACAGCGCCGAGCTAGCCACCAACGTGGGTGCTGTGTATCGCACCCGCGATGGTGGCGGCAGCTGGGAAGCGGAAGTGAGCGATGCCGCCGGCGCCGTGCGTGATCTGCGCCGCAGCGATGACGGTCGCTACGTGAGCGTGAGCAGCCTGGGCAACTTCTATGCCAGCTGGGATCCCGGCCAGGACGTGTGGCAGGTGCACCAACGGGTGAGCAGTCAGCGGTTGCAGAGCATCGGCTATCAGCCCGACGGCAATCTCTGGATGCTGGCGCGCGGCGCCCAGATCCGTTTCAACACCGAGCGCGGCAACAACGAAAGCTGGAGCAAGCCGATCATTCCGATCACCAATGGCTACGGCTACATGGATCTGACCTGGACCCCCGACGGTGCCATCTGGGCCGGTGGCGGCAACGGCACCCTGCTGGTGAGCCGCGATGGCGGCGAGAGCTGGCAACGGGATCCCGTGGGCGCTGAACAGCCGACCAACTTCACCCGATTCGAAAAGAGCGACGGCAAGACCTTCCTGCTCGGCGAGCGGGGGGTGCTGCTGCGCTGGCAGGGCTGAGAGCCACAACGCTGTGTAACCAAGCTCCCCAGCCAGCCCCGGCGCTCCGGCGTCGCGCCTTAGGATCGCGAGGCTGATACGCCCGAAGCCATGGCCGCCGGCTCCACCGGGGAACGCCCGTTTTTTGAGATCATCACCAGCATCCGTTACTGGGTGATCCACGCCGTGACCCTGCCCGCGATTTTTCTCGCCGGGTTCCTGTTCGTGTCCACTGGCCTCGCCTACGACGCCTTCGGCACACCCCGCCCCGATGCCTATTTTCAGGCTTCGGAAAGCAAGGCTCCCGTTGTGAGCCAACGCTATGAAGGCAAGTCCCAGCTCGACCTGCGCCTGCAATAAACCATGACCCAATCATCCGCCACTTCTACGCCGCGCAACTATCCGATCTTCACGGTGCGCTGGCTCGCTGTGCACACCCTGGGGATCCCCACGGTGTTCTTCCTCGGTGCTCTGGCTGCGATGCAGTTCATCCGCCGCTGATTTCCTCCTCGGACCCTTCCCATGCAGCGCAACCCGAATCCGAACAACCTGCCGGTGGAACTGAACCGCACCAGCCTCTATCTGGGGCTGCTGCTGGTGTTCACCACCGGGATCCTGTTCTCCAGCTACTTCTTCAACTGAGGAACTGACCC
>CALGVO010000159.1 GCA_937930135.1 uncultured Synechococcus sp.
GAAACCGACACCAGCGACCCGGCGGTCTGCAAGCCGCGCTGGCTGGCGAGTCCGGCCCGATTGTTCAACGGCAATGGCACCGCTCCGTTCTCATCAGGATTGGCATCCCAACAGGAATTTTTTGCTGTTGTGCAGCGCCGCGACGTGCGAGGGGTGCTGCAGCGTGAACTGGAAGCGCTCTGCAAGGCCCGCGCTCCCAAAGCCCGCTGGCAGTGGCAGGACCCTCCCACCAAGGCCTCAGACGTGAAGCCCGTGCGCCTTCCCGCCTGGGAGGAGGAGGATCTGCTGACTGACCCGAGCGAGGAGCGTCGCCGCCAGGACGCCCTGCTGCAGGGTGATCGGCTCAATGCGGATCAGCCCTGAAGCCTTCCCACACGATCGGCTCCGCGTCGCGCCAATAGCGACTGAAGCGCCCCAGCCGGGGTGGCCGAGGCAGGCGCACGAATGGTTCAGATTCCAACAACCACACCGGCAGCTCCCGGTCGATTGCCGCCGCGATGCCTTGCAGGCGGGGATCCACCGCTTCACTGGTGATCACGCCATCGGCGCCGTGGCGACGCGCAAAGCCGATCACCTCGGTGGCCACATCGCCGCTGCGGATGCTCACGGGCAGGGCCAGAGCGCACTCGTAGAGAAACCCCAGGCGTTTGCGGCTGATGCGTTGCTCGCGGATCCAGCGGCTGTCAAACACGAACAGGGCCGGAGCCCCCGGCGAATCCTCCAGGGCGGGGTTGCTGGGGCCAAGCGCTTCCTCATGAATCCAGAGGATCGGTTGTTGGGCGTCCATCAGCGACGCCTCCGTGCGGTCACGGCGCGCACCGGCCTGGGGGCGGCAAACAACTGCGTCTCCAGCTGCTCATAGCTGCCGTCAAAGGGGCATTGGGCTGCACTGGGACAGTCGCGGCAGAAACGCCCGTTGCTGTAACGCTCCAGATTGTCGCGATTGAAAAAGTAAGGCTTGTGGCTGAAGCTGCTGGCCACCCACTGCCAACTCAGGTGATTGCTGGCGGGGTCGCCATCAAGCAGGTGCTCGAGGAACCAGTCGGCGCCGGCCTTCCAGTGGACGCGTCGCCAATGCACCACATAGGCGGCCAACCACATCCGGGCGTGGTTATGCAGCCAGCCGCTGTTGATCAGTTCCGCCTGGAACGCATCGATGCAGGCCAGTCCGGTGCGGCCATCCCGGATGTCTTCAGGAAGTTCCACGCGGTAGCTGGTGGGGTCGTGGCCGGTTTTGAGCTCTTCCTGGTTGTCGTGGATGCGATCGCCGAGGGCTTGCCACATCCGCTGCCAGAAATCCCGCCAGCCCAGTTCATTGATCAATTTGGCGCCGTCATCGCGGCCCTGCCCTCGCTGCTGCAACTGCAGGAACACGGCATCGCGCACCTCGGCCAGGGAGAGCACCCCATGACGAATCCAGGGCGAGAGGCGGGTCACGGCGCCGTCCAGGTGGTTGCGACTGCGGCCGTAGCGCTTGGCGTCCAGCAGCTGCAGCTGCGTCTCCGCCGCCTGCCGGCCGCCCTGGATCGGGCTCAGCGGCCCCTCGGCCTCCGGGAACGTGGCCGCGAGCAGCTGCTCCAGAGCGCCTCGGCTTGGCAGATCGCGCGGCAGGTCTCCGGTTTGTTCCGGCCAGGGCAGGGGCGGAGAACTTGGCAGGGGTGGCACCGACATGTGGGGGCAGGGGCCGTCATCCTGACGGTGATGGGAGAGAATCGCCGCCATAGCCACCACCGCCGGTCCGATGCTTCTCGATCTCACGGGCAAGAAGATCCTCGTCACCGGCATCGCCAACAACAAATCGATCGCCTGGGGCATCGCCCAGCAGCTCCGGGCGGCCGGGGCCGAACTGGGTATCACCTATCTCCCCGACGAGAAGGGCCGTTTCGAAACCAAGGTGCGTGATCTGACCGCCCCCCTGGAGCCGAGTCTGTTTCTGCCCCTGAATGTGCAGGACGCCGCCCAGATGGAAGCGGTGTTCGCCGAGATCAAGCAGACGTGGGGCGTGCTCGATGGTCTGGTGCACTGCCTTGCCTTTGCCGGCAAGGAGGAGCTGATCGGCGACTACAGCGCCACCACCGCCGAGGGCTTTGCCCGGGCCCTGGAGATCAGCGCCTATTCCCTTGCCCCCCTCTGCCGCCACGCCAAGCCCCT
>CALGVO010000160.1 GCA_937930135.1 uncultured Synechococcus sp.
CGAGGCAGACCTGCTTCATGTATTTGCGGGCCGGCTTGTTGAAGTGACGGGGATCGAAGTTGGCGGGATCGGCGAAGGCGGCTTCACGGACAGCGGCGGTGAAGGCGAGGCGGTTGTCGGTGTCGATGTTCACCTTGCGCACACCGTTGCGGATGCCCTCCTGGATTTCTTCGACGGGGACGCCGTAGGTCTCGGGGATCTGACCACCGAATTTGTTGATCATGTCGAGCCACTCCTGAGGCACAGAGGAAGAGCCGTGCATCACCAGGTGGGTGTTGGGGATGGCTTTGTGGATCTCGGCGATGCGGCTGATCGCCAGCACTTCACCGGTGGGTTTGCGGGTGAACTTGTAGGCGCCATGGCTGGTGCCGATGGCGATCGCCAGGGCGTCCACCTTGGTTTTGGCCACGAAGTCAGCAGCCTCGGCCGGATCGGTCAGCAGCATGTCCTTCGACAGTTCGCCTTCGAAACCGTGACCGTCCTCGGCTTCACCCTTGCCGGTTTCCAGGGAACCGAGGCAACCCAGTTCGCCCTCAACGCTCACACCCACAGAATGGGCGAAATCCACCACTTCCTTGGTGACCGCCACGTTGTAGTCGTAGCTGGCCGGGGTCTTGGCATCGGCTTCCAGGGAACCATCCATCATCACGGAGGTGAAACCGTTGATGGCAGCTGAGTAGCAGGTGGAAGGCGCGTTGCCGTGGTCCTGGTGCATCACCACCGGGATGTTCGGGTAGGTCTCGGTGGCGGCCAGGATCAGATGGCGCAGGAAGATTTCACCGGCATAGCTGCGGGCGCCGCGGGAGGCCTGCAGGATCACGGGGCTGTCGGTTTCGGCAGCGGCTTCCATGATTGCCTGCACCTGCTCCAGGTTGTTCACGTTGAACGCAGGGATGCCGTAGCCGTTCTCAGCGGCATGGTCGAGCAGAAGCCGAAGCGGAACGAGCGCCATGGTGAAATCCTCGGTGGTGGTACGTCGTGGGGACGAATGCGGGCGAATCTACCGGATCTCATTCGCCTGATTCCGTGTCGCTCCGGGCTAGTCCCAAGGCGTCAGCCTGCAGCGGTCACAGGCTTGCTGGCTGCGTAGCCCCTCGCTCAGTCCCGGCATCATCGGGTGGCCGGAGCGGATGCTGTCGATCCACCACTGTTGGATACGCGCCACGGGTGCCACCCGCCCGTCGCTCCAGGTGGTGGCGAAGCGCAGATCCGCATCCGCCTGAAGGCTGCGGGGCGCCTCCCCGTTCTGGGCCAGCCACAGTCCGAACCCGTGCACGTAATCCTTCTGGTTGTCGCTGCCCAGCACCAGGCTTCCCTTGGAGCCATAGATCTCCAGCCAACAGCCGCGTCCGTGGCGCGCCACGGACGCGAGGCTCACCTGGGCGGGCACAGGCCCTGTGCCTCCATGGCTGAGCAGGCGGGCCTGGATCAGGGCCACATCCTCCGCATCGACCGCGGCCATGCCGCCTGCGGGCAGGGGGCGTTCGGCGATGGCCGTGTGCTGCAGTGCCTTGAGCTGATCGATCTCTCCCACCAACCAGGCGAGCATGTCGAAGGCATGCGTGCCCAGGGCGCCGATGGCACCGCCGCCCTGCTCTGCTGAGGAATACCAGGTCCAGGGCCGCTCGGGGTTGGCGCGGCTGCTCATCAGCCAATCCAGCTTCACCAGCCAGGGGGTACCGATCGCTCCCGCCGCCAGGAGGCGTTCCGCCTGCATGAACAGCGGCACGGCCCGATATTCAAAATCCACCGCCACGCTGCAGCCCTGCCGGATCGCGAGTCGCTGCAGATCGGCCACCTGGCCAGCCTCGAGGGCGACCGGTTTCTCCAGCAGCAGGTGCTTGCCCGCCTCGAGGGCGCGGCGAGCCAGATCGAACCGTGGCTGTGGTGGAGTGGCGATCACGATGGCCTCAACGGCCGGATCGGCCAGGAGGGCATCCCAGTGGTGGTAACCCTTCAGCCCATGTTGAGCGCAGGCCTGATCGAGCCGCTCGGCGCGGGGATGCCAGAGCGCAACGGGCTGGGCATCGGCCAGGCTGCGCAGGGCTGGGAGATGCACGGCTTCGCCGAAGCCGAGGCCGGCGATCGCGACGCCGATCGGCGCTGGGTCGTTCGAGGGAGACTTCGAGGCAGAGAGAGGCATTCAGGCTGGAGCGGAGCTGCAGACCGCCTCGATCACGTTGCTGATCAGGGCGTCGTCGCCGGCAGCTTCCCACTGGGCTCCCCAGCGCGGCAATCCATTCACCTGCTGATCGCGATACAGCTTCTGGCCGCAGTCAATCTGCATCACCACCAGGGTCCCCAGGCTGGGGGTGTCGGGATCGGTCTCCGCGGTGTAGCGGCTCAACACCGAGAGGTTGCCGTCTCGATCGCGGCGCAGGCTGCCCGCATCCCACCACTGGCGGCCTTCGCTCGTGGCGGGAACCTCACGCCAGTCGACGGGGCCTGCCCAGACCGGTCCGCTCCAGCACCAGCTCAGCAGCAGGACCACGCCCCAGAGCAGAATCCCTCGACACCACTGGCGCAGGCCCCCCATCAACCCACGGCCTCCAGCGGACGGCTGCCGTGCAGCCGCAGCAACCGTGCCAGGGTGGAGCGCAGCTGTGTGCGGGGCACGATCGTGTCAACGAATCCGTGCTCCTGCAGATACTCAGCGGTCTGGAAATTGTCGGGCAGTTTCTCCCGCAGGGTCTGTTCAATCACGCGCCGTCCGGCAAAGCCGATCAAGGCTTTTGGTTCGGCGAGAATCAAGTCTCCGAGCATGGCGAAGCTGGCGGTCACGCCTCCGGTGGTGGGATGGGTGAGCAGGGGCAAATAGAGCAGGCCCGCGGCGCGATGCCGCTCCAGCGCCCCGGAGACTTTCGCCATCTGCATCAAGCTGAGCATGCCCTCCTGCATGCGCGCTCCCCCGGAGGCGCACACGATCAGCAGTGGCAGGCGCTCCTCGGTGGCCCGTTCCACCAGGCGGGTGATCTTCTCTCCCACCACCGAGCCCATCGAGCCGCCCATGAAGCGGAAATCCATCACCGCCAGGGCCATCCGGTGGTTCTCCACCCGGCAGAGGCCGGTCACCACGGCGTCTTTGAGGCCTGTTTTCGCCTGCATCTCCCGCAGGCGTTCGGCGTAGGCGCGACGATCCTTGAACCCCAGGGGATCGGTTGGTTCCAGGTCGGTGTCAAGAGGAACAAAACTGCCGGGATCGACGATCACGGCGATCCGCTCATTGCTGTCGATGCGGTGGTGATGACCGCAGTTGCTGCACACGCTGGCATTGGCCAGCAGATCTTTGCGGTACACCACCTGAGAGCATTCCGGGCATTTGCTCCAGAGGCCATCGCCCTCTTCCGGTTCCTGGGCCACTTTGTTCACCGATTGACCCTTGCGGCGATCAGCAAACCAGTCGAACAGTGACACGCCATCGTTCCTGCTTTGCCCTATTTAAGACCCATCGCATCGCAGGAACGCTCAGCTCGCCCCGATCAGTCGCATCCAGCTCTGCCACCACCACAGGGGCCCGGTAAGCCACACCAACCAGATGCCAAGGGCGATGAACGGACCGAAGGGAAACGGTTGGCCGGGGCCGAGGCGTCCGCTGATCCGGCCCAGGAGGCCGATGATCGCGCCGCTGCAGACCGCAAGGGCCATGGCGGCAGTGATTCCGGCCAGGCCGAGCCAGGCCCCCCCGAGGGCAGCTAACTTGGCATCGCCGAGCCCGAGGGCCGGTTGACCGAGAAGTCGCTCCGCGAGGGAGCTCAGTCCCTCCATCACCAGCAGCGCGGCCGCCGCCGCCAGCAGATGGTTGAGCCAGCGTTCCGGCGTTGTGAGGGCGAGCGTGGCCACAAGGCCCAGGATCACACCGCTGCGGCAGAGAGGTTCTGGCAACCAGAGATGGTCGCAATCGATCAGGCTCAGGGTGAGGAGCAGGCTGACCAGCACGAGACCGGCGATCAGATGGAGGGCAGATCCGTGGGCCCATGCCGCTGTGAGCCAGAGCCCGCCGCAGAGCACTTCGGTGACGGGGTAACGCACGGGGATCGGCCAGGCGCAGTCGCGGCAGCGGCCTCTCAGCAACAGCCATCCGAGCAGCGGGATATTGTCGTGCCAGCGCACGGCGTGGCCGCAGTTGGGGCATTGGCTGCCTGGCCAGAACAGCGATTCGCGGCGGGGAAGCCGCCAGACCACCACATTGAGAAAACTGCCCACGCAGGCCCCGAAAAGGATCAGCACCGGGGCGAGGGGCGGCATCAGGGCAAAGAAGGCGGCCATGGGGGAAAGCTTCAGCGCCCACCGGCGCGCCGGGCGCGATTGCGTAGCAGCGCTGTGGAGAGGAATTCCTCGTTCGGCAGCAGGGTTGGCGGCTCGAACACCACCCGGCCTTCACCGCTGCGCTGGCAGACCACCACACCACTGGGTTCCTGGCTTCGCGTCGCTTCGCTGAGATAACGGAAATAGATCTGTCTGGCGAGGGCGATCAGCGCTTGGCTGTTGACCCGATCCCATCGCGGCGTTGAACCGATGGGGGCACCGGCTCCACTGATCAGAAAGGATGGCGACGAGACGGAAATGGGCCCACCTGATTGCTCAGATGGACCCACGATAGAGCTCCCGCCTGGAAATGAATCAGGCCAGCTTCTGCTTCTCTTCGATCATTCGATGAATGATCGGTGTGAGGATCAGTTCCATGGCGAAGCCCATCTTGCCGCCGTTCACCACGATGCTGGTGGGGCTGGACATGAAGGAATCGTGGATCATGCTCAGCAGATAGGGGAAGTCGATCCCCCACTTCTCCCGCGCTCCCTTGCGGAAGTGAATGATCACAAAGCTTTCATCCGGCGTCGGGATGTTCCGACAGATGAAGGGGTTCGAGGTGTCCACGGTGGGGACACGCTGGAAGTTGATGTCCGTGCGGCTGAACTGCGGGCAGATGTGATTGATGTAGTCGGGCATGCGGCGCAGGATCGTGTCAACGATCGCCTCAGCTGAATAACCACGCTCGGCGTTGTCGCGGTGGATCTTCTGGATCCATTCCAGGTTGGTGATCGGCACCACGCCCACCAGAAGATCGGCGTGGGCAGCCACGTCGTAGCCATCGCCCTGCACACCGCCGTGCAGACCTTCGTAGAAAAGTAGGTCAGTGCTGGCGGGGATGTTTTCCCAGGGGGTGAACTGACCGGGAGCGAGATCGGTGCCCAGGCGAGTGTTGTGCTCAGCCGCTTCCTCGGGGCTGTGCAAGTAGTAGCGCTTCTGACCACTACCGCTCTCGCCGTAAACGCGGAACAGCTCTTCGAGCTTGTCGAAGAGATTGGCCTCCGGACCGAAGTGGGAGAAGTTTTCGCCCTTGGCCAGGGCCTCCGCCATGGCTTCCTTCATCGCTGTGCGCTCGAAGCGGTGGTAGCTGTCACCCTCCACCACGGCCGGGGTGATGTTCTCCCTGGCGAAGATGTGTTCAAAGGCCCTTTTGACAGTGCTGGTTCCGGCACCGGAGGACCCTGTAACGGCGACAACGGGGTGACGCTTCGACATCGACGCAGGCTGAGCAGGCTGCAAGAGTTTGGCAGGTCAGCGGACCGGCACCGTGGCGACTGGGCCGGGAATGCCAATGGCCTCAGCCGTTGCAGTGGGCCAGCAGCTGTTCACCCATGGCACGACAGCCAAGAGATGTGCAGCCCTCCGCCATCAGGTCTCCGGTGCGGTAACCGGCAGCGAGCACCCTGTCTACCGCCGTTTCGAGCGCATCGGCAGCCTCCGTCTCCTTCAGGCCGATGCGCAGCATCATGGCGGCAGATAGCACCATCGCCATCGGATTGGCCTTGTCCTGACCAGCGATGTCGGGCGCAGAGCCGTGCACGGGCTCAAAAAGCCCGGGCCCGTCACTGCCGAGGGATGCGGAGGGCAGCATGCCGATCGAACCGGTGAGCATCGCCGCTTCATCGCTGAGGATGTCGCCGAACAGGTTGCCCGTGAGCAGCACATCAAACTGGCGCGGATTGCGCACCAGCTGCATGGCGGCGTTGTCGACATACAGATGGCTCACGCTCACCTCCGGATGGGCGGCAGCCATGGCCTCGACCCGGTCGCGCCAGAGCTGACTCACATCCAGCACATTCGCCTTGTCCACCGAGCAGAGCTGGCCGCGGCGTTCTTTCGCCAGCTCGAAAGCGACCCTGGCGATCCTGTCGACCTCGGAGGCGGAGTAGGTCATGGTGTTGAAGCCCCGTTCCTCTCCATCGGCCGTCACCCGTCCCTTGGGTTGACCGAAATAGATGCCACCGGTGAGTTCGCGCACCACGAGCAGATCCACCCCCTCGATCACCTCCTTTTTGAGGCTGCTGGCGTCGCTCAGGGCTGGAACAATCTTCACCGGTCGGAGGTTGGCGAACAGTCCCAGGCCGGAGCGCAGGGCAAGGAGACCGCTCTCCGGGCGTTGCTCTCGGGGCAGGGCATCAAAACGGGGGCTGCCGATCGCCGCGAGCAACACCGCATCGGCACCGCGGCAGGCCTCGAGGCTGGGTTCAGGCAGGGGGGCACCTGTGGCGTCGATCGCGGCACCGCCGATCAACTGCTCATCAAACTGGATCGCAAAACCGTGCCGTGCCGCCACGGCCTCCAGGAGCATCCGAGCGACCGCCGTGATCTCCGGACCGATCCCGTCACCGGGCAGCAGAACAACGCGATGCTGACGCATGGGACCAGAGCCACGACCTGACGCGGCGAGACTACTGAGGGGTGGTCCCCCTCTCCTGGGCACGCTTGAGCTCCCGCAGCTGTTTCGCCAGTTCGGGCAATCTGCTGAAGGCGGCGGAGCAACGGAGCCAGAGGCGGTTGGGGATCGCCGGGTAGCCGCTCACCACCTCCCCCGCAGCGATCTCTCCGTGGATGCCGCTCTTGGAGCTGGCGATGGCCCGGTTGCCGATCACCGCCCGGTTGGCCACACCCACCTGGCCGGCAAGGATCACGCCATCCCCGAGGCGGGCACCGCCGGCGATGCCCACCTGGGAGGCCAGGGCGCAGCCTCGACCGGTTTCCACGCCGTGGCCGATCTGCACCAGATTGTCGATCTTGGTTCCGGCACCGATGCGCGTTTCGCCGACGGCAGGGCGATCGATCGTGCTGCCGCAACCCACCTCGACGCCCTCGTCAAGCACCACCAGGCCGGTCTGGGGCATCTTGCGCCAGCCGCGGGCGGTGGGCACAAAGCCGAACCCCTCCGAACCCACCACGGCGTTCGAGTGAACGACACAACGGTTCCCGAGACGCGAGCCAGGATGCAACACGGCATTGGCATGCACTTCGCAGCGCTCGCCCACCACCACGTCCTCGTAGATCACCACACCGGGGTGGATCACGCTCTGGCTGCCGATCCGGCTGCCGTCCTGAATGCAGACATGGGCGCCGATCGAGACACCGGCACCGAGTTCGACGCGATCACCGATCACCGCCGTCGGGTGGATGCCCGCCTGGGGGAGACGCCTTGGATGGAGTTGCTCGAGCGACTCCGCGAAGGCCAGGCGCGGGTCTTTGCACACGGCCCAGGCCATCTGGCGTGATTCCGCCTGCTGAACCAGGTCGTCCTGATCTGGGAGCAAGACGGCTCCCACCGCACTGCTGGCCAGCGCCAGGACCAGAGCATTGCCAGGCTCCAGGAAACTCAGCTGATCGGCCGTGGCCTTCTCGAGAGAGGCGGCGGAGTGCAACTGAGGGTCGCGCCCGAGTCCGTGGCGGAGAAGGCCGGCCTCGCCCTCCTGCAGCACCGCAACCAACTGACTGAAACGCATGATTCAGGTGTCCTGCGGGCGGATCGTAGGCGTGGTGAGCACGAGGGCATCGCGATGCACCACAACGGGGGAGCCGCTGGCATTGGCTGGGGCCTGAGTCAGGGCCCGCTGAAGCGCTTCGCTGCTCCATGAGCTCAACCCCCGTGCCACTTCCCGACCATCGGCTGCGAGCAGCCGGATCGGTTGGTTGGCGGCAAAGTGCCCTTCCACGGCGGTGATCCCCACCAGCAGCAGGGAGGCACCGCGTTGTTCCAGGGCGTTGCAGGCACCGTTGTCGAGCCTGAGATCCCCCTGGGGCCGAAGGGCATGGGCAAGCCAGCTTTTGCGGTTTCCCAGCGGTTCTGGGTGGGGATGAAACACGGTGCCTCCCCGGCCACCGCTGAGCAGTTTCTCGAGCACCTCGGGGTGCCGGCCATCGGCCAGGTGCACGGTGATGCCGCTGGCCGTGGCGATCCGCGCTGCTGCCAGTTTGGTGGTCATGCCTCCGGTTCCCCAGCGGCCGCCATCACCGGCCCCCTCCTGAAGGCGGGCCAGCTCGGCGGGATGGTGCACATCCGTGATCGGATGGGCATCGGCATCGGTGCGGGGATCGGCGGTGTAAAGGCGATCCACATCCGTGAGCAGGATCAGCTCATCGGCCTCCACCGCTGCCGCCACCAGTGCCGAGAGGGTGTCGTTGTCGCCGAAGCGCAGTTCTGCCGATGACACCGTGTCGTTTTCGTTGACTACCGGCAGTACACCCCAGTCGAGAAGCTGGTGCAGGGTGGCTGAAGCGGTGCGGTAGCTGCGTCGGTCAGCGAGATCGGAGCGGGTGAGCAGCACCTGCGCCACGGGCTGGCCATGACGGGCCATCGCTTCTTCATAGAGGCCCATCAGGTGACCCTGGCCCACGGCTGCGGCCGCCTGCAGGGCCACCACGTTGTCGGGGCGATGGCTCAGCCCCAGGCGCCGGCAGCCCAGGCCGACGGCCCCACTGCTCACGAGCACCGTGCGATCGCCCTGCATCAGGCTTGTGGCGAGCGCATCAGCCAGCCAGGCGATCACGGCTGAGGTGGAAGAACCGTTGTCGCCGCGGAGCAGGCTGGTGCCCACCTTCACCACCCGCAGCGTCATCGACGCCCTGCCCCCATCCAATGGGCGACCTGCCGCTCCAGCCGCTGCACACGGTCATGGCGGCAGGGCGTGCCATCGGCTCGGAGCGGACGCACCAGCACGGTGAACAGCCCCAGCCGGTTGCCGGCCAGGACATCGGTGAAGAGGCGATCGCCCACGATCGCCATCTGCTCCGGTTTGAGCTGGAGCTGGTGCAGCACACGACAGAGAGCTGCCCGCCTGGGTTTCGCCGCACCGCTGGTGAAGTCAACCTGGAGCTGGTCTGCCACAGCACCGATTCGCTGCCGTGAGGGATTGTTGCTGAAGAGATGCAGGTTCAGGTGTTTTCGTGCTTCGGTGGCCCAGGTGAGCACCGGCGCCGGCAGAGTCACGTCATGGCCGGGCAACAGGGTGCGATCCACATCGAGCAGCAGCGCCTGGATGCCACGGTGCATGAGGGGCTGCAGCGGCAGTTGCGCCACGGTGACGCCTGGATCCCAGTCGGGTTGCAGCCAGTGGCGGCTCATCAGTTGGACAGCTCCCGTTCCTCGAGCTCGGCCTCGATGCGGGGCTGAATGCGGTCGAACGCTTTCCCTTCCACCAGCTCCGCCGCACCGTCGACCATGCGAGCCACGACGAAGAAGGGATCCAGTGGGATGTAAAGACCATATTCCTGCTCTTCCACCAGGAAGCTCACCAGCAGCTCGTAGGTTTCCGAATCGTCGTCGTCTTCGCCCTCGTCGTCGAGGTCATCCGGGTCGGGCTCGTCGAGTTCGCCGCTCACTGTGAGGGTCACGGCAGAGCGCACCAGGGTGAGGTCGTGCTCCTGAAGCACCACATCGGCCACGGAAAGGATCGGCTCGCTGTCGGCAATCGCATCGATCAGCTCCGGATCCTGGCCGTCCTTGAGACGGAACAGGCAGACCGGGGTGTCGACCGGCGTGAGCAGAGCGTAATCCTCTCCATCGAGGGGAATCAGCTGCTCCAGGAAGCAGAGCAGATCCAGTCCGCCACTGTCTTTGACCAGAACAGTCGGGACATCACCGCTGTTCCCCGTTCCGATGGCGCTCATGTCTGGATTGCGCTGTTTCTCCAGGATCCTGCATCGTCGGGTCTTCTGCCAGGCTCCGAGGCCGCCGCGGTCACCGGTTCCGGTTCGGGGCCTTCCCGCAGCCACTGCTCGAGCAGCAGCGCTGCCGCAGCACTGTCGAGCTGTCCACTGCGATCACCGTGAAGTCCGAGCGCTTCGCCGGCCGCCCAGCTGCTGCTGTGCTCATTGATCCAGGCCAGTGGCAGCTTCAGGGCTTGTGCCAGCCGCTGGCCATAGCGTTTGCAATGCATCGCCTGTTCGGTGGGCTCTCCGTTGCGATCCAGGGGAAGTCCCACCACCAGCAGTTCGACGCGCCGTTGGCGGCAGAGGTCGCGCAAGTGGGCCAGATCCTCGGCAAAGCGACGGCGCTGCAGGGCTGCCAGGGGGCTCACAGTGATGCCGAGGGGGTCGCAGCCGGCCAGGCCGATGCGGCGGCGGCCCACATCGAGGCTCAAGCCGGAGCGAGGTCGTGGTCTGGCGTTGGCCATCGCCTGGCTCAACGCCGCCCCAGGCTCGGGGTGGGCAGCGGAGGATGCTGGGGCTGCAGCCGCCCGAGCATGGTGTCGAGCGGATGGGTGAGGGGAACGGCCCTGTTGCGTCCGTGTTGCCGCCAGAGGCTTCGGCCGAACAGGAGTTCCTCCCTGACGGGATCCCAACCTCCAGTGGTCAGCAGCTGGGTCAGGGCCGAGTCTGCCTGGTCGGTCACGAGGGCGACGGCTGATCGCTGCGTCAGAAGCTGATGGAGCAGGGTCGGCAACGCCTGCCCGAGCCGCTCATCCCAGGCCACATCCCGCAACAGCTCAAGACCGAACGACCCATCGGCCAGTCCCTGGCGGACGAGGCCTGCGATGGCGACGATGCCTTCACCACTGTCGCAGAGCAGAACACCAGTGTGACGTCCGGATTGATCGAGGAGATCGGCGCAGCGACGATCGATGATCTGGCGCAGATGACTGGAGCAGGCCGCCTGTTCCAGGGGCCAGAGCAGGGAGGCGGTGCGCCGGTTCAGGGGACTCCACTGACAGGAGGGCGGCAGGGGAGCAGGGGTGCGAGGAAGCGCCGCAGGCTGACTGGCATCAGCATTCCCCGGCCTCCAGATGCGCTGGGTCTTCAGGGGTTGGAAGCCCAGTTCGCGCAGCACATCCAGTTGCTCATCGCAGGTGCTGACGCAACGGATCACCCAGCTGCGGGAGTGCACATCGGTGCCGAGGAGGGCTTGTTGCAGCAGGGCTTTCAGAAGCTGACGCCGGCCAAGCCGATGGCCGGGGCTGAGCTCTTCGAGTGACAGCAACCAGCAGCTCCCCTGCCGGTTGTAAGGACGCACCTGAACGAGGGCTCGGAGGATCCCCTGCTCGAGAGCGACGAGCACCCGCGGTTGGCGCGTGATCGGATCTCCGGGCCAGAGGCCATCGAGCCGTGCCACCAGACTTCGCAGCAACAACCTCTGAAACCGGGGCAGGCGGTCACCCAAGCCCTCGGTCTGAAGACCATGGAGGTGAGCCGCCCGCAGCGGCTCAACCCTGAGGGAGCTGCCCGAAGACTCCACCGGAACACTCAACGAGAGTGACTTCAATGTATCTCCCGTGGCCAGGTGACGCGTTGTCAGTCCGGGCGCACGAGCACCAGGGGAGTGCGTTCATTGGCGTTGCCTGCCGGGTTCGGACGCAGGGCGCGATGCAGCAAGGCATGATCGCAGTTTTGGTTCGAGGCCAGCACCTTGACGCGGCCAAGGTCATTGACATCCACGATTGCGACATCCACCCCGAGAGCTGACGCCGCCGCTTGGCACAGCGCCTCCGGTGCCTCAGGCCCAAGCACGATGGTCTGGTCGTAGGGCGGCGTCGTGCCGGTGATGTCGTCGATCAGACGGGCCTGGTCGCCGGCGAGTCGATAGAAACCGCCTGGGCTTCCCACCAGCTTCAGGGCAAAGCCCAGACCCCAGGCCACCAACACCCGAGTCGGCCCCACCTGGTCGATCAGGGTCTGCAAGCCGCAGGCGGTGGCGAGGCTGCTGGTGGGATGAAATACGCGGCAGAGCAGGCGGGCCAGCCAGCCGGGTTCCACCATCGAGGGGTGCTGGTAGCGACCCTGGATCACGGCCACCGGGGTTTCACCGATGGTGAGAACGTCACCCGGTTGCACCAGGTGGCCGGCGTAGGTCCGCAGCACTTCGATCGTGTCATCGAGTGGGCCAAGCAGATGGGTGCGGATGGGCAGCACGGCGCAGCCATCGCCCTCACGGAACACGACCTGATCCGGCTCAAGCACCGCTGGGCGGCGCACGGGCACCACCACGCCCTGGTGCCGTTGCAGGCGTCCGAAGGGGCCGTAGTTCACCCACTGCACCTCGGCCCAGAGCGTGTCGACGCGCCCGGCCGGGGAAGACGCGGTGGTGTCGCTGATCCGGATCTCCACCTCCACCCGAGTGGATTTGCGTCCCTTGACGATGTAAGCGGCCCAGTACCCATCGGGGCGGGCCTCCTCATCGGGGTGATGGGGGGTGATCCGGGTCTGGGTCTGCAGGTCACTGAGATCCTGCTGACCGAGCAGCACAGGCTGGATCGTGAGCTCGGGCACCATCACCTCCATGCGGGGATGGGGGTTGTGGATCTCAAGCCAGCCGCTGATCAGGAGGCCCTCATCGATCGCCTGGACCTCCCAGTCGAGGGGGGTGAGGCGGAGCGGCGAAGCGGGGCGAAGGCGATGCCGTGCCTCGAGCCAGGCCACCGCCAGCCCGAGGATCAGAAGAACCAGCATCAACGCGGCCATGCCCCAGCGGTCATCCGACCGAATGTTCAGCCGCGCAGCGTAAGCGCTTTCGCTGGAGTGATCAGGCCCCTGGCCGTCAGCGGGTCTGGATCTCGGTGTTCAGCTCATTGAAACTGAGGCTGGTGCTGCTCCCTTCCGGTGCCGGCAATCCCGTCGCCTTGCTGATGGCCGCGTTGATGCGGTCGAGGGGCACCTGCCCCGTGGCGTCGAGGAGCACGGCGCCTGCACCATCGATCACCACCACCTGCGGGATCTGTCCGCCCCAGTAATGGGCCGGGTCGGTCGGGCCCTGATCGACGCGATCCTGAAGGGCGTCGGTGGTGAGGGGCATCAGATCGATGTTTCGCGTCCAGAGCCGTTGCAGTTCGGAGACGGAGGGGGCAAAGGCTTTGCTCGTGCGGCTGTCATCGAGATAGAAGACGAGCACACTCGTGCGGCCCGCGGCGAGGGCGTCGTTCAGGCTGGTGGCGGGTGGCACCAGGGAGCCGTTCCCGGCATAGAGGGCAAAGATGTTGCCGTCGTAAGCGTCGTCGTCGCGGCCCGCCTGGGCTGGCGGCACGATCAGCAGACAGGCGAGACAGACACTCAGCAGTGCTTGCAGCAGGCGGGCCATCCGATCTCCGGATCAGACGGCATTCTGACGCTCCGGCTCAGCCACGGCCTGCAGGCCGGCTGCTCAGGCTCCGCCCCATGCCCTGGGCGATACCGCGCCCGATCAGACCGATGGCCCGACCCACCACCTGGGTGAGCACCACCACCATCAGGTCACCGATCGTGCGCACCATGGCCTGAATCTGCGGGGCCAGGGCATCACGGGCCTCGAGCACGAGAGCCACCTGTTGTTGCCACCAACCGAGTTGTTGCAATTCACGATCGCGGGGCTCGGTGAGCAACAGCGGTTCGATGCGGCCGGCCTTGAGTCGATACAGCAACCGACGGCTTTCGTAGAGGCGAATCGGTCGCTGAATCCAGTCCTGCCAGCGGTTTTGGTTGTTGAGTTGGTTGCGCAGTCGCTCGAGCTCCCGGGTGGAGATCAGGCGCTGATCGAGCAGGTAGCGACGCAGTTCCGGCCAGGCGCTGCAGGCGCTGATCAGTTCGGCGCTGATCAGTTCGGCGGTGCGCACCAGCCAGTTGCTCACCAGGGTCTCCAGCTGCAGCAGGGCCCGGGGATGATCCGCTGGCAACAGCTGGCCGTCCACCAGCACCGGCTGGTCGAGCAGGAGAGGTTCAAGCATGCGGCGGGGATCGGGCAGCTCGTCATCCCCCTGATCGAAATCAGCCTGGGCGAGGAGGGAGGCGGCCACGGGCTGGAGACTCTCGCCCTGGGGCAGTCGCACGTAGCTGCCAGCCATGTTTTGCAGGGCCTGGCGTCTCAGTTCCGGTTGCAGGGCATGCCAGTTGTCCTGCAGGGTTCCCTCGAGGTTGCCCTCGCTGCGCAGGCGTGCCATCACCCGGTCGAGTTGCTGAAGAAGTGCCAGCAGCAGGTCTCGACGCCGTTCCGGATGGAGCCCTTCGATCGCCAGCAGGCTGCCGGTGGCGTTACCCAGCCCTGCGCTCACGGCGCCATTGAGCCGCTCCTGAATGGCGTCCCACACCGCGGTGGCGTGGCGCTCACGCAGGGTGATCGCCACGGTGTCCTCCGTCGCTTCATCACGGGAGTGAGCAGGCCGATGGTTGGAGTGGCGCAGCGACACGGCATCGGCCAGACCCACCTCCAGGGGGCCCCAGAGCCAGAGCAGCAGATTGCGGGCACTGCGCAGTTCCCGCTGACGGCCCTCCAGCAACAGGCGCAGCAGCAGGTGCTCCGGCGGGGGAGTCAGCAGCGCTTCGATCACCTGAAGATCCTGGCTGATCTGTTGCAGCCCGCTCACCAGCAGCCATTGACCCAGCCCCATGGTCGAGGTGGGCGTCGAGGCTTCAGCCGCTGCGCACTCTTGCCGAAGCCGCACCACCCGTCCCCCTCCGCGAAGGGTGGTGATCGCCTCCGCCAGGGTCTGCACATCCGGGTCCTGCAACAGACCAGGGCAATCCAGGGTCAACAGATCATTTGAGCTCAGCTGAAGATGGGCCGGAAGCAGCAGCAGCAGAGCTGCGGGCTGCCAACGCTCCTGCAGATGGCGAAGCTCCCTGCGGATGGTGGCGAGGGTGTCGCCTGGCTCGATCGACCAGATCACCAGGCAGGGACATCCACTGAGAGCCTCGGCCTTGAGCCTGATCTCAAGATCGGAGAAGCGCTGGCTGAGCTGGAGGGCCAGGGATTCGCCGAGCAGTTCAGGGGCGAGCAGGAGGAGTTCGGTGTTCGCGCTGCTCACAACGGCATCCCCGGGGGCTCATGGTTGCCGACAACGTAACGAGGGCGGCGCTTCCGCTCCAGAGTGCACTGGTGGATCAGTCGGGTTCAGCCACAGGACGGCCGTTCAATTGCAGGGTGTACGACTCGATCCGATAGCCGGTGCGCTCTTCAATCGAACGCAGTAGGTCTTCGGGAAGTTCGATGTCCAGATCCTCGATCTGGCCGGAATCCAGACAGGTCAGATGGCTGTGGGGATCGCTGCGGTAGCCGTAGAGACGGCCGTTAGCCCGATCGAGACACTCGATCACACCGGCGCTCTGCAGCGCTTCGAGGTTTTGGTACACGGACGTGTGGCCGATGTGGCGTCCGCGGGCATTGAGCTTTTCAAAAATGTCTCGGGCGCTGAGATGGCTGGCCTCACTCCAGAGCAGATCGAGCACCATGCGTCGTTGCCGACTCAGACGCATCCCAAGTTCCCGGCAACGCTCAAAGGCGATCTGCACGCCGCCTTCGATGGCGCGCTTCCCTTGCGGGTCGATGGAGGCAGACGCTCCGCTCACAGGCGAATCAGGAATGACTTCACCTTAAAGTGCAAGGCAAGCGCATGCTTTCCGCCGATCAACAGCTGCGCACCGTTCCTGTCGGCGGGTCCTGCAACCGCTCCGTGGCCAGGGCTTTGATTGCCTCTGCCAGGTCGATGCGACCGTCATAGAGCGCCCGACCCACGACCACACCGCAGATGCCCATGGGTTCGAGGGCCAGCAGGGCCAGCAGATCGGCCATGCAGCCCACGCCGCCGGAGGCGATCACCGGCACCGCACTCGCTGCGGCCATGGACCGGAGCGCCGCCAGATTCGGGCCCTGCAGGGTGCCGTCGGTGGCGATGTCGGTGCTGATGATTGCGGCGATGCCGGTGCTGCTCAGCGCTGCAGCCAGCCCCGTGGCCTCCGTGTTGCTGGTCTCCAACCAGCCGCGCGTCGCCACCTTTCCATCGCGCGCATCGATGCCCACCACGATCCGGCCGGGATGGCCCGAGGCCAACGTCTTCACGAGCTCGGGGTTCTCCAGCGCTGCGGTGCCCAGAATCACCCGATCAAGGCCGCAGGCCAGCAACGCTTCGGCGCGTTCAATGGTGCGGACGCCACCACCGAGTTGCACGGGGATGGAGAGAGCGGCCGTGATCGCGCGCACGGCGCTGTCGTTCACGGGCTCGCCGCTTTTGGCGCCATCCAGGTCCACCAGATGGAGACGGCGGGCTCCCTGGTTCTGCCAGCTCATCGCCTGTGCGACCGGATCATCGCTGAACCGAGTCACCTGGTTGTAATCCCCCTGGTGCAGGCGCACACAGGCCCCACCCAGGAGGTCGATGGCGGGAATGATCTCCATGACAGCCAGCACTCTGCAGCCGTCCATCCTCGGCTTTCATCGGTCAGGGGCGACGATCCGCTCAATCAAGGGGCCGGCCGCTGCGCAATTGCAACAGGGTCTGGTGGTGAAAGGCCAGGTGTTCCTGCAACACCTTTCTGTCGTGGCGCACGAGCGTGCTGTGCTCCTGTTCCTCCTGGCAGAGCAGGATCTGCTGCTGCCATTGGGTGTTGGCCTTCAGGCTGCTGGCCAGGTCGATGAACACTCTCGCCGGTGTTGCTGGCTTTCAGCAGCAACACCGCACGCGCTTCAATGGCGCCTCAACCGCTGCATGAGTTGTGAACATCCTCGTGATGGGGGGAACCCGCTTCGTCGGCAGGCCCCTGGTGGCAGCTCTGCTGGCGCAGGGCCATGCCCTCACCCTGTTCACCCGCGGGCGTCAGGGGGTGCCGGATGGTGTGGAGCATTGCTGTGGTGATCGCACCAAGGCGGCTGATCTGCAGCAACTCCAGGGCCGGCGCTTTGAGGTGATCATCGACAGTTCCGGTCGCACGCTGGACGACAGTCGCCTTGTGCTCGACCACACAGGCAGTCCCAGCCATCGCTTTCTTTATGTGAGCTCAGCCGGTGTGTACGCCGCCTCGGAGCAGTGGCCTCTCGATGAAGACAGCGCTCTGGATCCGGCCAGTCGCCATGCCGGCAAGGCCCACACCGAGGCCTGGCTGCAGGCGGAGGGCATTCCTTTCACCAGCTTCCGCCCCACTTACATCTTGGGGCCTGGCAATTACAACCCGATCGAGCGCTGGTTCTTCGCGCGCATCCACCATGGCCTGCCGGTGCCGGTTCCTGGCGATGGCACCACGATCACCCAGGTGGGCCATGTGGAGGATCTGGCCGAGGCGATGGTGCGATCGCTGGCGGTCGATGCCGCCACCAATCGGATCTACAACTGTTCCTCCCGTCGTGGCATCACCTTCAATGGGTTGGTGGCGGCAGCGGCTCTTGCGGCCGGCAAGGAGCCGCAGAGTGTCGATGTGCGCTTTTTTGATCCGAGTGGCCTCGATCCCAAGGCGCGCAAGGCCTTCCCGCTGCGCATCAGCCATTTCCTCACCGACATCACCCGGGTGGAACGTGAACTGGCCTGGAGCCCCCGCTTCGATGCGGCGTCCGCCTTCCACGACAGTTATGTCCGCGACTTCCATCGCGATCCGGGTCCGGCGCCGGACCTCAGCGCTGATCAGACCCTGATCGGGGCGGCCTGAGATACAGCCGGGCTGAGTGCAGCGCCAGGGCAAGGGAGGGCCAGAACAGCCACCAGCCCAGGCGTTGCAGCCCATCCACCAGGTCGGTGGGCCCCCAGGAGCCAGGCCAGAGCAACAGCAGCAGACTGAGGAACTGCAGAAGCGTCTTCGCTTTTCCCCCGTTTGAGGCGGGGGCTCCATCCTGAGCGTCCCGTCGCCAGCCGGAGATCAGCAATTCCCTTGCCAGCAGCAGCCACACCGCCCAGGCGGGCAAGGTCTGCCGGACCGTGAGCGCGAGCAGAGGGGCCAGGATCAGCAGCTTGTCGGCCAGGGGATCCAGGCGTGCGCCCCAGCTGCTGCCGGCGCCGGCCCGTCGGGCCAGCCAGCCGTCGAGGGCGTCGCTCGCACCACCAAGCAAGAGCAGGAGCCAGGCGATGGCGTCCTGGCCGGTCACCAGGCAGAGAATCAAGGGCAGGCCCGCGATCGCCCGCATCACCGTGACGCGGTCAGCCCAGATGCGCCATGGATTGTTCAAGGCTCAGAATGCCTGCACTCGCATGTGCTCCATGGTGCTCCAGCAGTCGGTTCGTGAGGTGATGACCACGCCGGTGCTGACGGTCACGCCGGAGACCCCTCTGCAGGAGGCCGTGGCGATGATGAGCGATCACCACATCAGCGGCCTGCCGGTGGTGGATGCCTCGGGGGTCTTGGTTGGGGAGATCACGGAACAGGATCTGATGGTGCGCGAAAGCGGCGTGGATGTGGGTCCTTACGTGCTGCTGCTTGACAGCGTGATCTACCTCCGCAATCCCCTGCACTGGGATCGGCAGGTCCATCAGGTGCTGGGCACGGCGGTGAACGACCTGATGCGCCGCGGCAGCCACACCTGCGCGGCCTCCTTGCCCCTGCCACGGGCTGCGTCCCTGTTGCATGAACGCAGCACTCAGCGTTTGATCGTGGTTGATGATCAGCAGAAACCCATCGGTGTCATCACCCGCGGTGATGTGGTGAGGGCGCTGGCCTCCGGTGCGGACGCCTGATCTCAGCTCCTGCCGGTGGCTTGTCGTTGAATCGCGCAGGCAAGTGGTTGGATCAGGCGGAAATTCACCAGATCCCCCACTGGAAGCGATGTCAGGGCCTCCTGCTCCAGGGCTCGGCGCCCGTCGAGATTATGCACCTGGCCATCAGGTCCGCGCAGGCTGATCGTGTGATCCTTTCTGGCGATCCGCACCACTTCGGCCGTTCCGGTGGCCATCGTCACCCTGGTGCCCTTGGGCACCGGCCCAAACGCACTGGCCAGGATCACGGTTGCCCTGGTGACCGTCAGCTGCGTCGCTGAGGCTGGCAGCAGGTCCACCACCAGGCCCTCCAGGACATCGACGCCCACTCGATCCCCCGTGCGAAGGCCCGTGCGGCTGATATCGAGGCCTGCCGACAGGGTGAGGGTGCCATTGAGATGGGCGAATTCGAAGGACTCGAGCAGCTCAGCTTTGAGCGCCCCGGAGGGGCGCACCGTTCGCACCAAGGTTGGAGCGGCGACAACCGGCGCCTTGGTGAGACTCGACGCTGGCAGCTTGCGCACGCTGAGCGCCATCGGTTGGATCAGACGAAAGTCGACCAGGTCGCCCGTTTTGAGGTCAGCGAAGTTGTCAGCCCCCTGAGCGCTGAGCACATCATCTGCCCCATCTCCATTGGCAGGATGATGTCTTCCCTGCACTGCCGTGAGCATCCATTCACGGCACCGCCTGGCCCAACTGGGTCAAGCTGCGTGCGGCCGTGAGCCTCGGATGCATTCGCATGCTCAACTCCGATGTGGAGAAGGTGTTCAACATGGTGGATGTCGGCACGCCCGTGGTGGTCACGGCCCGGGGTGTGGACGCGGTGAACACAGAGGCCAGGCGGCAGGGCTTGCGCTTTCCAGCGATCGGCTACTGGTCTCCCGAGACTGTCTGTTTCAGTCAGCCTCCCCAGGGCGACTGCAACGGCGTGTTCCGGCGTTAAGGCGGGGGGGGCGGCAGAACTGGCGGTGGCGGTGCACCGATCATCGGCTCGCGACGTGGGGTCGTCGGCGATGGGCTGGGGGCTGCAGCTGTAGCTTCCACAGGTTCTTGCTCCTGCACCACCAGCGGCGGTGGCAGGTCGGGGGGAAGACTCGGCCGAGGGGCTGCCTGGGCATCGGCTTCCGGCAGCACAGGGTCATCCAACTGGGAGGGAGTGCGGAGCGGTTCCGGGTCTTGCAGCACCAGGGGATCAGCGGTGATCGGCGGTTCCGGCAGGGGTGAGCGCTCGCGCAAAGCGGTGGCAGGCGCGGTGCCTGAGGGTGTCGATGGATCGGGAGAGGGTTGGCGCGGTGGCCAGATCATCCGAGCGATCGGTTCCACGCCTTGCTCCATGACGCGGTTCAGGCCGGCGAGGGCTCGGTCGATCAACCGGCCGCCGAGCCACTGGCTGCACCGGATCGGTCCATCGCAGTGGGCACCGATTCCGACGCGGCTGCTGAGGTTGGCCATCAGATTGCCTTCCAGGGCGAAACGCCGCTCACTCAGCCGCAGTAGATAGGGCACATGCACAAAACTGGTGGCGCCGCCGCTGATCCAGTTGGCGTCTTCCTCGGTGAAGCCCTTCACCCCAGGAATGATCAGGCGGCTCTTTGAGGCATGGTCGGGCAGATAGGCGGCGACCAGTCCGCGACGGCGGGCCAGATCCTTGGTCTGCTCGAGTGTGAGCCCGTCTTTGCTCATGAGCATCTCGAGGCGGCCGTCCCGCCTGAGGCCGTAGATCATCCGGATTCTTGGCAGGTAATAGCGAATGCGCTGGCCCATGCTGATGCTGTAGGCCCCCCTGTAGCTTTCGGGCGCCTCCTCCAGATCGTTGTAGATGCTGTGCAATCCGCCGATGAAGGTGTCGTAGCGCTGTTCCCGCTCCGGGGTCAGAGCGCCGTAGCCGAAGTCGACGCTGCCGTCATGGGCGATGCCCAAATAGGCCCTTTGCAGGGCAGCGGTGCGGTTGCGACCCTTCCAGATCCGCTGCCCCAGCTTGAGATCGCCCAAGGGCACGGTGATCTCCTGGCCGCCGCTGTCCACATGCCGTTCGTACATCGGACCTGACACGTAAGCCAGGGCCGCCGTGTCTTGGAAGGCATCCTGTTCGCGGTCCCAACCCTCAAGGAGGCCCACCCGCACTTTGCGTGGGTCGAAATCGAGGGCATAGACTTCGTCATCAGGCAGGTAACGGAACGTGCCGGCCTCGGCTCCCCCCTGGAGGGAGGCTTCGCTGGTGGCTGATCGTTTCTTGCCGGAATCTTCAGGTGTGGGCGGCGCTAGAGCCAGGAGCCCGGCAAAGGTGAGCAGGGGCAAGCCGATGACCAGCCAGCGTTTGCGCAATCCCCGCTTGCGGCGTCGCCGTGGCGCCTTGGGACGCCGTCGTTTGGGCTGGCGTTCAGCGGTGCCGGAAGGGGAAGATCCGCGTTTCACCGGGCCAGCCTTCTGCTTGGAGAGTGGGAGAGCGGATCGAGCCAAGGAACGATGGCATTGTCAGCCACCAGCCATTTGCGATAACGCTGGCCGCACTCATGCCCTCCCGTCAACTCCCCGAAGGCTGGAATCAGCAATTGCTGCTCGGAGGCATGGAAGGCAAAGCAGGGCAGACGCAGGCCATCGCAGCCTTGCCTGAGGCGTGCCACGGGATGCACGTGGCCGCAGATGTTGAGCAGCGGCGACGACGGCTGCGGCTCCGGTTCATGGCTCAACCAGAGGGCACCGAGTCGCTGACTGGGTTGATGCGGAAGACCCTCCAGGTCACTACCCCGGTCGTGGTTGCCACCGATCAGGCTGATCGCGCAGCCGCAGGCCTCGGGAAGGCTGCGTAGGCGCCGATGCAGGGATGGGGTGAGCCCCATGCGGCCATGGATCAGATCGCCGAGCACGATCACCTCGTCAGGATCGAGGCGATCGCAGAGGTCGATCAGGCGATCAAAGGTGGCTTGGTCACCGTCGCTGGGCAGGGGAATGCCATGGGCTTGAAACAGTTCCGCCTTGCCGAGATGGAGATCGGCCACCAGCAACTGGCGGCTTGCAGGACGCCAGAGGGCTCGTTGCGGCAGCATCACGAGCTCTTCCGCTCCCCAGCGCCAAAGGACCCCTCCTCTCGCCATGGCGTTGGCCTTCATGCGGTTGGTCCGAGCCGGTGTGATCTCAATGGCATACGAAGGGAAATCCGCTGCTGCAGGCTGAGCGAGTCTGCGCGGCTGCATTGTGACGTCATCCGACTGTTCGCACCACCCGGAACGCGAGACCGTCCGTTATCTCGAGCAGCGCCTGTTCTGGCTCGAGCAACTGGGGCAGCACGAATGCGCCTTCGCTCTGCGCATGGAAGTGGCCGACTGGTTGCTTGCTGATGGCAATGCAAACCTGAGTGCTCCCCTCGCACACTGAGCGCTCTGCCATGACCATCGCCCTTCTGATTGCTCTTGCCGGTTCCCTGGCAGCCATGGCCTGGATTGTGCGCCGGCTCGATCAGGGCTGATCCCCTGTGATAGCCATGGCCCAGTTCTACGGAGGGAGCGCGTTGCGTCAACGGCTGTCCCTGCTCTGTTCCCTGCTGGCCCTCTCCGGCCTGGCCATCGGAAGTCGAGGCCTTGCCGTCGAGGCCGGGCTGCCCGCCACGATCCGGGTGGGCGTCAGCGGCAGTCCTCCGTTTGTGTTTGAACGCGACGAGGCCTTCTCCGGGATCAGTGTGGAGGTGTGGCGCGAGGTTGCCGATCGACTCGATCAACCGTTCGTATTGGTGCGTCAAGCCAATGCCGAGGCCAATCTCAAGGCGGTGGCCGAGCGTCAGGTTGACCTGGCAATCGGACCGCTGAGCATCACACCGGATCGACTGGCCCAGAAGGCGATCGATTTCAGTCAGCCCTATTTCCATGGTCAGCTCGGTCTTCTGGTGCCGATCAGGCCGCCAGGACTGCTCTCCCGCCTCGCTCCCTTTTTCGGTTGGGCCGCTCTGTCATCGCTGGGGGTGCTGATGCTGTTGCTGTTTATCGTCGGCAACCTGATCTGGTTGGCGGAACGGCGGCGCAATTATGAACAGTTCCCGCGGCACTACTTTCACGGTGTCGGCAACGGGATGTGGTTCGCACTGGTGACCCTCACAACGGTGGGATACGGCGATCGGGCACCCCTGTCGCGCACCGGCCGCACGATTGCCGGGGTCTGGATGGTGCTGTCGCTGGTGGCCTTATCGTCTGTGACCGCTGGTCTGGCTTCGGCCTTCACGGTGTCCTTCTCCCGCTGGGCACCGGGCACGATCCAGCGTCCGGAAGCGCTGGCCGGGGAACCGATTGCGGTGGTGGAGGGCACCACCAGTGCGGTGTGGGCACGGATCTACGGGGCCAGGCCCACGGCGGCAGCCAACCTGGACGCGGCGATCAGCCTGCTCAAGCAGGGCAAGGTGCACGGTGTGATGTTTGATCGACCTGTGCTGCGCTTCTACCAGCAGCAGAATCCCAATGATGGCTTCATGCTCGCCGGTTTTTCTCTGGCGGATCAGACCTATGGCTTTGCCTTTCCAGCCGGCAGCCCGCTGGGTGCAGCCCTGGATGTGTCGATCGTGGAGCTGAATCGCTCCGGCCGCATCCATGCGATCACGGAAAGAACCTTCGGCCGCACGACGTTTGACTACTAGCTTCCTAGCGTGTGTCAGTCACCTGACCAGTGAACGGTAATCTGACCGCGTTTGAAGGCGGAAGTCCTTAGATATGCGAGCGCTGCCACTGACATTGGCACCCGGTCAGGACCTCAAGGTGTCTCTGGACACCCTGGCGAGGGAGCAGCAGTGTTCCGGTTTCGTGCTCGGCGTGGTGGGGAACCTCAGCCGCGCCGCCTTCCAGTGTCCCGGTCGCCCTGAGCCCACTGTGCTGGAGGGAGATCTTGAGATCATCACCCTCAATGGAACCGTCTCGCCCCAGGGAGCTCACCTGCATCTGAGTCTTTCCGATGGTGCCTGTCAGGTTTGGGGTGGCCATCTCGAACCCGGCACACTGGTGCTCAAAGGGGTGGAGTTGCTGCTCGGCGTGCTCGATCAGCCCAGGATGGCTGTCGCCTCCCATCCGTTTACAGCGCCAACGCCGGCGCCATCACCTCCGGTTTCTTCATTGCAAGCGTTGCCCTCCCGAGTGGAGATCGCCGTTCTCCCCGGCTGCCCCTGGTGCACGCGCGCCCTGCGGTTGCTCAGCAGTGCCAATGTGCCCCATCAGGTGTTCCGCGTTGATCACGACGACGACTTCCATCAATGGCATGGCCGCAGCGGCATGACCACGTTCCCCCAGGTGTTTGTGGATGGCACCCTTCTTGGCGGATACGACGCCCTCGAGGCCCTGCATCAACGCGGTGACCTGATGCAGCTGCGATGAGCCACACCGAGCCGGAATCCATTCCCTCGTTCTGGAGCCTGAAGCCCTGGTGGTGCCAGCCCTGGTCGATTCTCCTGACCGGTGTGGGAGCGGTCGTTGGCAGTTGGATCCTGCTGCATTGGATCTGGCTCACCGCCTTGGTCGCCTTTGCTGTGAGCGCCTGGTGGCTGCTGTTTCTGGTGCTGGTGCCACGGGCCACCAGCTCCTAAGCGCCCTTGTCATTTCTGTGCCGACGCTTCTGGTCGAGCAGTTCCGTTTCCAGTTGCTCGATCAGTTGGCTCACCAGGGCCTGAAACTCCGGCTGGCAGCCACGGAATGCCGCTTTGTGCCGAATCGGTTCATTGCGGGTGCGCAGGTCGGTGAGCATGAGCTCCAGCGCATCGATCCTGGCATTGCTGTGCATGGCGGGAGCAACAGTCGCGCAGCGAGGTTATGACAGCTGCTGCCAACCCCCTGCGGCCCGGCTCAGAAGTGCAGGGTCGTTTTCAGCCAAAGCCCCAGCTGGGGTCGAAGCAGGCTGCGGCAGTCGCTGGCTCCGCAGGATCAGGCCGGCACGCTGTCGAGCAACCACACCACGAGCAAGCCGATGAAGAAGGCCAGATTCACCACCCCGGAGTCATCTTCCCCATCGGCGTGGGCCTCCTTCATCACCTCCTCCACCACCAGGTAGATCAGGGCCGCAGTTCCGAAGGCGAGCAGACCGGTGAGGGCTGACCCCCGCAACCAGTCGCCCAGCCATTGACTCACGCCCAGACCACACAGATAGGCCAGGCCCATCACCACTCCGGCCAGGCTGCTGCGCCAACGGCCGGCACCCCGCCCGAGCAGGGTGCCCACCCCCAGGGCGGCCAGGCCCATCTCCAGGGCCACGGCGATCGGAATGATCCAACCGTTGCTGGTGGCTTCACTGCTGATGCCTACCACCAGTCCATCGATCAGGCTGTCCACCAAAAAGGGCAGCAGCAGGATGGCCAGCGGCCGCGCCCGCTCCCCATCGCTGGGGAGCTCCGGCTCTTGGAGCACCGCGTTGATCACCAGCAGCAGGGAGAAGCCAAGGCAGAAGCCAAGCGCCAGGGCCAGGGGGTGGCCGCTGCGGCTGGCTGCGGGCATCAGATCGGCGGCGGCGGTGCCCAGCACCAGGCCTCCCACCAGGTGAGCGATCATGCCGCGAAGGCGATGGCCGGGATGGAAGCGACTGCCGAGTGCACCGCCACCCATCAGGGCCAGCGCCGGCAGGATCATCAGAATCACGAAGCGTCCTGGCTGGGCTGGTCGCCCAGTTTGCTCATCCGGGCAGCACCTGTCGGTAGCCGGAAGCGGTCACCACCCGCAGCGGCGTGTCGAACAGCTCGGAGAGGGGTTGATCCGCCAGCACCTGGTCCGGAGGGCCATCGAGGATCACCCGGCCCTGGCGCAGGCCGATGACCCGCTGCATCTCCGGTGGGATCGCGTCGAGCTGGTGCGTCACCATCACCAGGGTGGTGCCTGTGGCCATCAGACGGCGCAACTGGCTGAGAAGGTGGTGCTTGGCCTTGAGATCGAGGGCATTGGTGGGTTCATCCAGAACGACCACCTCGGGTTGATGCACGAGGGCCCGAGCGAGCAGGAAGCGGCGTTTCTGGCCGTCGGAGAGGCGGCCGAAGGGCTGATCGGCCTGGTCCTCCAGCTCGTGCTCCTGCAATAAGCGCTCGCAGCGCTCGATCTGCTCAGCACTGGGATGGCGATCCCGCCCGAGACTGATCGCCCCGTAGAAGGCGGCCAGCAGCAGTTCTCTGCCGATCAGCCCAGCGGGGATGCGGGCTTCCAGTTCGCTGGTGACGAGCCCCAGGCGCTGGCGCAGCTGCCAGAGATTGACTGTTTCCGACCCGAAGAGCTTGAGATGGGAGCCTGGACGCACCACCGGATACAGGCTGCGGCTGATCAGTTTCACCAGCGAACTCTTGCCTGATCCATTCGGGCCCAGGAGCGCCGTGTGCTCCCCGCAGCGCAGGTGCAGGCTCAGGTCGTCGAACACCCGGCACCCGTCGATCCAGGCCTCCACCGCCTGCAGATCGAGCCAGATGGACCCGCTGGCGCTTGTCGAACGACTCGGCATCGCGGCATTCTCCGATCTGTTGCTGAGGTCATGGTGAACAGCCGCCGCTGTGCACGCTGCGGAGCCAGCAGTTTTCGCGCCGACCGGTCCCTGGCGGGTCGCCTGGTCTGCAGCCGCTGTGGGGCACCGGCCTCCACCAGGGGAACCGGATGGAAGCCCTCCTCATCGGGGCGATCCAGTGGTCGTTGGGCCTGGTGGCTGTTGCTGGTGACCGCCATGGTGCTGCTGGTGCTGTGGCTTCAGGCGTCCTGAGCCGGGGCCGGCATCAAGGCATCGAGTGACAGGTCGTCGCGTCGCAGCAGGGCGAAATAGGTGCCGGCGTTGCCTTTGCACAGGCGCAGTTGATGATCAAGGGCGGTGATCTCCAGCCAGGCAGGGAAGGATTGCTTCACGGCCGCGAGCAGCTCCGGTCGCCAGCCCCCGGGCAGGGACGGGCCGATCCAGCCACCGCGTTGGAAACGCACCCCCACCCTGTGGGGCCCTTCGATCGTCAGGTCGGCCTGCACGGCCACCGCGGCCAGGCCGCCCAAGGGGCCGCTGAGGCGCAGGAGGTTCATGCCCCGCCCCCTGGCTGGATCCAGCAGCTGCAGATTTTCCAGCCAGGGCGCCTGCTTCAGCCAGGGCTGGGAGGACGAGCTCCAGCGCAGCTCCCACACCCCCGTCAGCAGAGAGGCCTGCTCGCGAAGCTCCACAGCGCTTTCAGATTCGACCTGCGCGATCAGATCCGGGATCGTGGGATCGCGGGGGTTGGTGCGCAGAGCCGCGATCAACTGGTGTCGCGGGGTGGTGCTGGAAGCGTCGGTTGCGTTGGGCATCGGAGAGGGGGCGGTGGGAATGGACGGCGGCAACGGGGGATCAGATCAGTTCGGGGTGGGCTGGATCTCCCTTGAAGGGCCCCTCCACCGCGGAGGTGATCCAGCCGCCGTAGACGTTGCCCGGCTGGGGAATCACGGCCTCACCGTTGACCCAGCAGCCGTCCATCTGGCGGGGATAGAGCGCATACCAGCCTGCGATCGGCGCGAAGCGGGCTGTGGGCGAGGGATAACGCCAGACGGCTCGTTCCAGTCGCCTGGTGCCGACCACCACATCGAAGTATTCGGCCACTCCTTTCCATTCGCAGAAACTGCGCCCCTGAGCCGGTTGCAACAGCTGCAGGTTCATGCCCTCCGGTGGCAGGTAATAGGTGGGCGGATGGAAGGTTTCCAGCACCCGCATGCAGCCACGGCCCTCGAACAGCGTCTCACCACAGGCCCGCACCAGCACCTGATCACGGCAGGGCTCGAGCCTCGGCGGGCGGGGATAGTCGGCAACCCGTTCCGGAGCCATTCAGGTGCACACGAGCTGACCCGATGATGGCGTCGATCAATGCCAAGCGGAGCGATGCCTGCGGTGGACCCCAAGCAGCCCCTGGTGATTCTCGGCGGCTTTCTGATCACCGATGAGGCTTATGAGCCGATGGCGGATTGGCTGCGGCAGGAGCACCAACTCGATGTGGCGATCACGCCGGCGGGCCGGCTCGATTGGCTGAGCACCACCTGGGCTTTCGGGTGGCGGCGGTTGCTCGATCGGGTTGATGCTCTGGTCCGGGAGCAGCAGACCCGTTCTCCATCCGGTCAGGTCACCCTGATCGGTCACAGTTCCGGTGGGGTGATGCTGAGGCTCTATCTGAGCCGGGAGCCCTTTGCCGGTCGGGTGTATGCAGGCGCGGAACGTTGCAACCGGCTGATCACACTCGGCAGTCCGCATCAGGCGGTGCGGGCCACGCCCCTGCGGGCGATGGTGGATCGGCGCTTTCCCGGCTGCCATGAAGCCGGCGTCGATTATCTGGCCGTGGCCGGGGAGCTCGACCTCAACGGGCCGATGGCCTCAGCCTTCAGTCGCCGCAGCGCCCGCGGCAGCTACCGCAGCATCGTGGGGGAAGCAGAAGCGCGCGGGGATGGGTTGGTGCCATTGAGCTCGGCCCTGCTCGCGGGAGCGCGCCAGCTGGTGTTGCCGGCCACGGCCCACGGCGGCCTGTTTGGAACGATCTGGTATGGCTCGCCGGAACGGCTGGCGCTCTGGTGGGATGCCGCCACGGCGGTCACAGCCTGAATCCGATCAGGCCGCAGAGCAGCACCACGCGCCAGGCCGGTTGTCGCCAGGCCACCAACAGCAGAAAGGCGGCGATGCCAAGGCTGAAATCGGCGCTGCTGCGGATGCCCACCTGCCAGACGGGTTGGAACAGAGCCGCCAGAAGGATGCCCACCACAGCCGCGTTGATGCCCCGCAGGGCCCGCCGCATGGTGGCCAGTCGGCCGAGATCGCTCCAGAACGGAAGCACCCCCCCGATCAGCAGAAAGGCGGGCAGGAACAAGGCGAGCAGCGCCAGCAGGGCGCCGCCGACCCCGTGCAGCCCGCCTTGGAGGTCGAAACCGAGAAAAGCCGCCAGGCTGAACATCGGGCCGGGGACCGCCTGGGCAGCGCCGTAGCCCGCCAGAAATTGATCCAGACTGATCCAGCCGGGAGGCACCAGGGACTGTTCCAGCAGGGGCAGCACCACGTGACCGCCGCCAAACACAAGGGCTCCCGCCTGCAGAAAGGACGCGAGCTGTTGCACGAGCATGGGCCGTGCACTGGCGGTCAGCCAAGGCAGGGAGAGCAGTAAGCATCCCAGTCCCACCAGCATCAGGAGTGCCGCACCCCGACCGATCGGAACGCGCAGCTGCGTGTGATGCGCCTGGTCGAGAGCGAGTGGCTGGTCGTCGGGCGGATCCAGCACCGTCAGTCCCAGCCCGGCCCCGAGCAGCAACGCCAGCACCTGCACCCAGGGCACGGGCAGCAGCAGCACGAGCGCCGCTGCTGCCACCATCAGGCTCGCCCGGGCGCGATCCGGTGCCAGCTTTCGTTGCATCCCGAGCACCGCCTGGCTCACCACGGCCACGGCCGCCACCTTCAACCCCTGCAGCCAGCCACCGCCCAGCCAGTCGGGGTGCGCGGCCAGCAGGGCTGCGCTGATGATCAGCAGCAGCGCCGAGGGAAGGGTGAAGCCGATCCAGGCGGCGAGCCCACCGAGCCAACCCGCTCGCATCAAGCCGAGACCGATGCCCACCTGGGAGCTGGCCGGGCCAGGTAACAGCTGGCAGAGGGCCACGAGGTCGGCGTAGGCCGCATCCGTGAGCCAGCCCTGGCGGCTCACGAAGCGTTCACGGAAATAGCCCAGGTGGGCCACCGGCCCGCCGAACGAGGTGCAACCCAGCAGCAGGAACTGGCGAAAGACATCCCAGGACCTCGGCATCGGAACTGCGACGGCAAAGTCGCGCCGACGCTAATCCGCTTCCAGCCGCTGCGCTGCTGCCACCATCCGCTGCACCCGCTCCAGCACCGACTCATTGCTCATCCGGTTGTTGAGACGCTCCACGAGCAGGGGAAAGGCCAGGGGACCCGGGCGGGGGGTGGCGCTGTGCACCACCTCGCCGCGGCGCATCCGATCCAGCGCCTTGTGCAGACGCGGGAGTTCCAGTTGCTCCTGCAATACCTCCTGCCGCGCCTGCTGCAGGAGCAGATTGGTGGGTTCGTGTTTGTTGAACACCTCCCAGAGCAGGGCGCCGCTGATCTGCAGCTGACCGGCGCTTTTGCTCTGGCCCGGATAGCCCTGCACCAACAGGCCGGCCACCTGGGCGATGCTGCGGAAGCGGCGGCGGCAGAGCTCCGACAGATTCAGGGCCTGCTCCAGGTCGGTGTCCAGGGCGTCGCTGGCGAGGAGGTCGTCGAGGTGGCTGTCCAGCAAGCTCTCCATCGGGTAGCTGGGCGGTGCCAGGAGCTCGAAGCCGTAGTCGTTCACCGACACCGTGATCGTGCCGCGCTGCCAGCGGGTGAGCCGGGTGGCCCAGAGAAACCCGAGCCCCTCGTGCACAAAGCGTCCTTCGAAGGGGTAGGCGAACAGATGGCGCCCCTCGCGGCTGCGGCAGGTTTCGATGAGCAGTTGATCCGCCTGCGGCAGGATCGAGAGGTCGCGCTGGCGATCCAGGAGCGGCGCCAGGGCCTCCAATTCGGGGGTGTCAAGTTCCTCGCGGCCGGCGCGGGCCACCTCCTGGCGCAGATGCTCGGTGAGCAGGTCGGACAGGGCCATCTGTCCGCCGGCCCAGGCCGGCACCGCTGTGCTTTTGCGACTGGTGGCCTTCACGTAGGCGGTCATGTCGCGTAGCCGTACGAATTCCAGCTGGCGACCGGCGAAGAAGAACACATCCTTCGGCTTCAGCTGGCTGATGAAGGTCTCCTCCACATGGCCGAGCACGGCGCCGCGCACAAAGCGAACGCGGATGGCCGGTGCGGAGGTGATCGTGCCGATGTTGAACCGGTGCAGTCGAGCGATCGCCTGTTCGCGCACCACCAGCCGACCGTCTGCGGCTTCTTCGAGCTTGCGGTAGCGGGGATAGGCGCCGAGGCAGTCGCCGCCGTGCTGGAGAAAGCGCAGGCACCAGTGCCAGTGCTGATCACTGAGGTTCTGATAGCTGGCGGTGCTGTGAATCGCCGCCAGGGTGGGCTCGGGCCGGAAACCGGGTCCACAGGCCAGGGTGGTGAGGTGTTGCAGCAGCACATCCAGGGCCGCCTGCGGTGGGCGTCGCTCCTCGATCAGGCCGTTGTTTAAGCCACGGCGCACGGCGCTGAGCTCCAGCAGTTCCAGGGCATTGGTGGGCATGAACAGCACCTGGGAGGTGCCCCCCGGCAGGTGGGCCGATCGCCCGGCCCGTTGCAGCAGGCGGGCCAGGTTCTTCGGGGAACCGATCTGCACCACCCGTTCCACCGGTTGAAAATCCACGCCGAGATCGAGGGAGCTGGTGCAGACCACCCAGCGCAGGGCCCCGACCTTCACCGCGGCTTCGATCGCCTCCCGTTCCTGGCGATCCAGCGCGCTGTGATGCAGGGCGAGCAGACCCTCCATCTCCGGGCAGGCGTAGCGCAGGCACTGATACCAGCGCTCCGCCTGGTTGCGGGTGTTGGTGAACAGCAGGGTGCTCACCTCCGGTTGCAGGCGGGCCACCAGGTCGTCGTAGCGCCGCAGCCCCAGATGCCCGCCCCAGGGGAAGCCATCGATGCTGTCGGGAAGGATGCTCTCAATCCGCAGTGCCCGATCCGGTGCTCCAGTGATCAGGCGGGGCCTGACCCCGGTGCCGAGGGCATGGAGGGCTGCTTCGTTGAGGTTGCCGATCGTGGCGCTGATGGCCCAGGTCTGCAGAGCTGGCCGCTGCTGGCGCAGCCAGCTCAGGGCCAGTTCGGTCTGGATGCCGCGCTTGCTGCCCACCAGCTCATGCCATTCATCCAGGATCACCGTCTCGAGGCCGCGGAACAGCCGTTCGCAGTGGCGTCCCGCCAGCAGCACGCAGAGAGATTCGGGTGTGGTGATCAGGATCTCGGGCGGGGTCTTGATCTGTCGGCTGCGTTCCGTTGTGGTGGTGTCACCGTTGCGGATGCCGATCCTCAGGGGCCAGGCCATCGCCTCGACCGGTTCTTCCAGGGCCAGGGCCAGGTCTCGGCTGAGGGCACGCAGCGGGGTGACGTACAGCAGGCGGACGCCCCGTTCTGTTGCCGGTGTTTCGAGCATCCTGGCGATGGGGGCCATCACCGCCGCATAGGTTTTGCCGGAGCCCGTCGGCACCTGAATCAGGCCGCTTTCCCCCGCCAGATGGGCGTCCCAGGCGCGTCGCTGAAAGGGCAGGGGTTGCCAGCCCTTCCGCTCAAACCAGCGTTCAATCGGTTCCAGGCAACGCAGGGAGGGCACCGTCAATCCGCTGGACTGGGGCTGGTGGTGCTGTTGACCAGCTCCATCGCCTGGCCGAGTGAGTCGGCGCTTTCGGCGGTGCGGTCCCGGCGCCAGCGCAGGATGCGGGGGAAACGAACCGCCAATCCGCACTTGTGGCGTCTGGAGTGCTGGATGCCCTCGAATCCGATCTCGAACACCTGTTGGGGCTCCACCGCCCGTGCCGGTCCGAACCGCTCGCGGGTGTGGCGTCGAATCCAGCGATCGAGTTCGAGGATCTCTTCATTGTCGAGGCCCGAATAGGCCTTGGCGAAGGTGACCAGCCGGTGCTGCTCGGGTTCGGCGGCGGTGCGATCCCAGAGGGCGAAGGTGTAGTCGGTGAAGAGGTTGGCGCGACGGCCGCTGCCCGCCTGGGCGTAGATCAGCACCGCATCCAGGGCCATCGGATCCCGTTTGTGCTTCCACCAGTGACCGCGTTTGCGGCCACTGAGATAGGGAGAGTCTCGATGTTTGAGCATCACCCCCTCCGCGCCGGCGGCGACTGCCCGGTTGCGCAGTTCCTCCAGCTCGTTCCAGCTCTGCAGAGGGTCGGCCTCACTCCAGCGCAAGCGCCAGGGCTCCTCCATGGCGCTGCGATCGAGGCCCTGCAACTGCTCCCTGCGCTGATGCAAGGGCCGGCTGCGCAGATCCTCCCCCTCGTGCTCGAGCAGGTCGTAGGCCACAAAGGCTGCCGGGCACTCCAAACGCAGGCGACGTCCCACCTGTTGGCGACCCAGACGCCGCTGCAGGGCGCTGAACTGCAGGGGCTGGGGATGCTGCTCTGGCCAGCAGATCACCTCCCCATCCAGCACCGTGTTCAGGGGCAGATGCTCCGCCATCGTCACCAGTTCCGGAAACTGGGTGTTGATCAGTTCCTCACCGCGGCTCCAGAGAAAAACGCCGCTGGCACGGCGGATGAGCTGGCCGCGGATGCCATCCCATTTGTGCTCCACCCACCAGTCTGTGGCCGGGCTGTCGCGCAATGCCTCCAGCTGCAGCGGGCTGGCGAGAAAGAAGGGGTAGGGGATGGCGCCTCGGTCGGTGCGGGGCGCTGTCGCAGCAACCGTGAGCTGGGTGAACCAAGCAGCACTGGGGCTCTGGGGTGCCATCAGACGCTCGAGCACGACCGTCTCCTCAAGGTCGAAGCCGCTGGCAATCGCTTGCACCACCAACCCGCGGGCCACGCCGATGCGGAATCCGCCAGTGAGCAGTTTGTTGATCAGCAGATGCTGGCTTGGATCGCAGTGCTGCCAGAGGCGGAGCATGGCGGCAGTCTGCTGGGCGCTGTCCAGGCTGGCGATGCTGGGCAGGAGTGTGTCCATCCACCAGTGCAAGGGGGTGTCGTTGGTGATCGCCGCGATCCCTTCGCGCACCGTGGCCGGGCAGGCGCTGGCCGGCTCTGTGAGCTTGCCCTGCACCTGGGGCCAGAGCAGGGCGACGGTTTCAGCCGAGTCCCCAACCTGTCCGTGACACTCGGCAAACAGCCAGTCCGGCATGGCGCTGCAGCTGAGCAGAATCTCGCGCAGGCGACGCCCGGTGATCAGGCGCCGGCGGCGCTGACCGATCAGCAACTGCAGCGCCCAGGCGCCGTCGGCAGCTGGCTGGCTGGTGAGGAACGCACGGATCAGGGCCACTTTGCGCTTGGACCCCGTGGTGGCGTCCAGGTCCTCGATCAGGGCTGCGAAGGCCTGCACAATGTTCAGATCATCAGGAATTCCACTGGTCGTGATCGGTGCTCTGAGGATCGGTGATGCGGATGTTGCAGCCGGGCCAGTTCAACGCCGATGGCATCACTGCGGCCATGCTGGCCAGGGCGAGACAGCAGTCAGGAGAGGATGCATGGAGGCGCGGGACCTTGCGCTGACGCTAAGGCAGCGATTCCAGCGGTGCTGCCGTGATTCCTTCCACCTCGCTGAGGTAACGCGCCAGAACGTCGCTGTGGCCGTGGGTCACGTACACCTGGCGCGCCCCGCTCTCCTTCACCGTGCGAATCAGGCCGTTCCAGTCGGCGTGGTCGCTGAGCACGAAACCCCGTTCGTAGCCGCGTCGCCGGCGGGCGCCGCGCACGGCCATCCAACCGGAGGCGAAGGCCGTCTGCGGTGCCTTGAATCGCCGCATCCAGGCGGAGCGATGGGCGGAGGGCGGCGCCAGAACCAAGCGTCCGTCCATCGATTGCTTGCGGGGCAGGTCACTCAGGGGCCGGCTGGGCGTCATCGGCACACCCGCCTCCCGGTAGTGCCGCGTCACCGTCTCCACGGCACCGTGCAGGAGCACCTCCTCCTCCACTCCGATCGCGGCCAGTTCCGCCAGCACGCGCTGCGCCTTGCCGAAGGAGTAGCAGAAGAGCAACGAGGCGCGGCTCTGGTCGGCCTGCCACCAGTCACGGATCTGCCGGGCCAGGCTGGCGCCACTGCCCCATTGGTAGATCGGTAAGGCGAAGGTCGCTTCGGTGATCAACACATCGCAGTGCACGGGCTCGAACGGGTCGCAGCTTGGATCGGGGCAGCGCTTGTAGTCGCCGGTCACGACCCAGCACTCTCCCGCCGCTTCCAGGCGGATCTGGGCGCTGCCCAGCACGTGGCCGGCTGAATGAAACGACACCCGGGCGTCTCCGATGCGATGCAGCTGGCCATAGTCCACAGGCAGGAGTTGAATCTCGGCCCCCAGGCGTTGGCGCAGGATCGCTTCACTGCTGGCCACGGCCCAGTACTCGCCGCAGCCGGGCCGGGCATGGTCGGCATGGGCGTGGGTGATCAGGGCGCGGGGCACTGGGCGGATCGGATCGATCCAGGCCTGGGCCGCCGGGCAATACAGGCCTTCAGGCGTTCGACGCAGCAGGCTCAGAGGCTCATCTCCAACATCTTCTGGATCGGCGCCAGTGCCCGCAGACGCAGGTCTTCCTCCATCTGGATCTCCGGTTGGCCGCTGTGGAGGCAGCGCCAGAGTTTTTCGAGCGTGTTGAGCCGCATGTAGGGGCAGCTATTGCAGCTGCAGCCATCGATACCCGGCACCGAGAGGAAGGTTTTCTGGGGGAGGCGTTGTTCCATCTGATGGAGGATGCCTGGCTCGGTGAGCACGATGAAGCTTGGCGCTGGGCTGGCTTCGGCGTGGTGCAACAGCTTGCTGGTGGAGCCGATGAAGTCGGCCAGATCCAACAGCGGTTCCAGGCATTCCGGGTGGGCGATCACCTCCGCCTCAGGATGTTGGAGCTGCAGTTTGAGCACCGCTTCCTCGCTGAAGGTTTCGTGCACAATGCAGCGCCCCGGCCAGAGGGTGAGCTCCCGGCCGCTTTGTTGCTGCACCCAGCGTCCGAGGTTGCGATCGGGTGCAAACAGGATCGGCCGATCGGCGGGGAGTTGTTTCACCAGATCCACCGCATTGCTGCTGGTGCAGATCAGATCGCTCTGGGCTTTGACTGCGGCCGTGCAATTGATGTAACTGACGACGATGTGATCGGGATGCTGGGCGCGGAATGCGGCGAAGGCGTCGGCGGGGCAGTCGTCGGCCAGGGAGCAGCCTGCCTCCAGATCCGGAAGCAACACGGTTTTGTTGGGGCTGAGGATCTTGGCCGTTTCCGCCATGAAATGAACGCCACAGAACACGATCACATCGGCATCGGTGGCGGCGGCTTTTCGTGACAGCTCGAGCGAATCGCCAATGAAATCGGCGACATCCTGGATCTCTGGCTCCTGGTAGTAGTGCGCCAGGATCACCGCATTGCGCTCTTGCCGCAGAGCTTCAATGGCGGCGGGAAGATCAGCTGGCACCGCTGTTGCGGCCGTGGACGCTGGGGAGTCCGCGGTCATCGGGACCATCTCGGGGCAGGATGAATCCAGCCTAGGCATCGCCCCTGATCGCTTCGCGTCCCCCGGCATTGCCCTCCCTCCGCCTGGCGATCGCCGGTGATCTGCATGGCCAGTGGGGGCCGCGGGACCGGCATCTGCTTGAGCGGCTGCAGCCGGATGCTGTGCTCTTCGTCGGCGACCTCAGTGATGGCGATCTACGCCTGGTGAAAGCGATTGCCGCTTTGCCGTTGCCGACGGCGGTGATTCTTGGCAATCACGATCACGGCAAGGATGCCACTGGCCAGTTGTTTCAACAGCAGCTCAACCTGCTGGGTCCACGCCACTGCGCCTGGGATCTGCGCCGATGGGACCGGGATGCTGCAACCGTCCCAGATGCCTCAGTGCAGCAGCCAGCGGTGTCGGTGCTGGGAGCACGCCCCGGCAGTGCCGGTGGGGGCTATCACCTGTCGAGAGCCATCACCGCTGTGTATGGGCCGCTGAAGCTGGAAGAGTCGGCGGGGCGCCTGGTGAATGCAGCCGCCCGCGCTCCCCTGGATCAGCCGTTGGTGGTGCTGGCCCATGTCGGTCCGAGCGGTCTTGGCTCCGAGGTCTCCAGTCTTTGCGGACGCGATTGGAAGCGGCCTGCCATCGATTGGGGCGATCAGGATCTTGCGTTGGCTCTGGAGCGCATCCGCAGCACACGCCCCCTGCCCCTGGTGGTGTTCGGTCACATGCATCACCGCCTCAAGCGCGGCCAGGGTGAGCGCAGCACGTTTCTGATGGATCGTCGTGGCACGGCGTATCTCAATGCCGCCTGTGTTCCCCGCTGCGGCCAGGACGCGGCCGGTCGTGATTTGATCCATTGGGCCTGGGTGGAATTCCACGGCCTGGAGCTGACCCATGCGAGCCATCGCTGGTACGAGCCCGAAGGCCGGCTGGTCTATGCGGAAACCCTGTGGCAGCGCTTGGAGCATTCGCGCCATCAGGAAGTGATGCCATGTTGATCTATGTCTGTCTCAGCAGTCATGGCTTCGGGCATGCGGCCCGCCAGGCCGCTGTGCTGTCGGCCCTGCATCGCCTGGCACCCACGGCCCGGTTGGTGCTCAGTTCCGCTGTGGATCCCGCCTTCCTGCGCCTGGTGTTGATGGGGCTACCCGTGGAGCAGCGGCGCCTGCGCTGGGACGTGGGCATGGTGCAGTCGGATGCGCTGGGTACCGACCCCGCCGCCACTCTCGACGCGCTGGACCGACTCGAACAGGCGCTCCCGCAGCAGCTGGATGCCGAGTCGGCCTGGCTCGCCAGCCAGGGGGAGCCGGTTGTGGTGGTGGGGGATGTTCCGCCTGCCGCGGCCGCTCTGGCGCAACGCCTTGGCGCTCCCCTGATCTGGATGGCCAATTTCGGTTGGGACGAGATCTATGCCCCTCTGGGCGATCGGTTCGCAGGCCATGCCGAGGCTGCAGCTGCGGCCTACGGGCAGGGGACCCTGCTGCTCCGCTGCCCCTTTTCCCTGGCCATGCCCTGGGGGCTGCCGGAGCGATCGGTGGGGCTGACGGTGCCGCCCACCCGACCCTTGCCCGCCGCTTTGCAGGAGACCCTCGATGCTGACCCTCGTGCCACGGTGTTTGTGGGTTTCGGTGGCCTTGGCCTGGCGTTGAACCCTGAGCTGTTCAGCCGCTGGCCCACCCACCGCTTTCTGCTCAGTGCCCCTGCTGAGCCGGAGCACTGCCGCGCCCTCGAGGCCTGCGGCAATGTGACGCTCCTGCCCGGTGGTGTGCGGCCCTTGGATGTGCTCAAGCATTGCGAGCGCCACCTCGGTAAGCCGGGCTACAGCAGCTTCTGTGAAGCCCTCAGTGCCGGATGTGGCCTGCATGTGGTGGAACGCTCTGGCTTCGCTGAGGCCGCCGCCTTGATCGATGGGCTGCGGTTGCATGGACACCACCGACTGCTCCGTCGTGATCAGCTGGAGTCTGGCGACTGGCAACTGGACCAACCCCTGCGCCCTCCCAGCGCAGCAGTCCTGCCCAAGGACGGGGCGTTGGAG
Source organism: uncultured Synechococcus sp. (assembly GCA_937930135.1). Lineage (GTDB taxonomy): Bacteria > Cyanobacteriota > Cyanobacteriia > PCC-6307 > Cyanobiaceae > Synechococcus_C. The sequence continues at coordinate 37,729 of CALGVO010000160.1, forward strand.
GCGGCGCGAGCGATCATGCACATCGCGGCGACGGATGCAGCCTGTTCCGATCAGAACTTTTGATCCTTTTCTGATTTCTGATTGGGGCTCAATCGTGAGGAGGTTTTTCACTGGTTCTGGAGAGATTCATGCCCAAGGGGCATGCCATGGACGGAAGTGTGACTGGCACGTTGATGCTTGGGGCGCGAGGGTGCGTTCGACAGAGTTCCGCTGACTGAGTTTTCAGTCCTGAATTGTTCGTCATTGCTTTCGTATCAATGGCAACAATCATGAATCGATCCATCCGCTTCTGGTTCGATTTTTCTGCTTTAGCAGAGTCCTTTACAGAACGCTTTTATGGTTTCCCTCGCTCCGTCCGTCTGTCGTGTTTTTGCAGCGGCCGTCGCAGGTTTGCCACTTGTTTCATTGCAGCCCTTGGCTCAGGCTGTTGCCGTTCCCTTCCCTTCCAGTGAGTCGTCGGCGCGTTCCCTCTCGGTCACCCTGCCCGAGGAGCCCAAGGCCTCAGCCCTTCCCTACATCATCACGCCTGAGCGCCGCGCTCTGCTGAACACGATCCGTTTTGCTGAGGGCACCTGGAAAGGTGGGCGTGACCTTGGTTACCGCGTCATGTTCGGTGGCGGTCTGATGGCTTCGCTTGACCGCCATCCCAATCGCGTGATCCGATCCTCCCGCTACGCCAGCGCTGCCGCTGGGGCGTATCAGTTCATGCCTTTCACCTGGGATCTGGTCAAGCGCAGCATCGGCGTGCAGGGATTCGGTCCAGAAGCCCAGGATCAAGGTGCCCTTTTTCTGGTGCAACGCCGTAAAGCGATGGGCCTCACCGACACCGGCGTGATGAGCCCGAAACTGGCTGCCCTTCTGGCCCCTGAATGGGCCTCCTTCCCCACCCTGCGCGGTGTCAGCTTCTACGGCCAGCCTGTGAAGCGCTTCACCCAGTTGCGTGGCTTCTACAACGTCAGCCTTGCCCAGCTGCGTCAGATCCGCGACAGGCGTCGTGAGCTGCTCAGCAGCCGTGAGCCAGACCAACAAAAGCAAGGTGTGAGCCGACCGGTCTGCACCGGCCCCACCGTGCTCTGCGGCTTTTGATCTGATGTTTGGACGACGCCTGAGCGGGTGCCTGAGTGCTCAGGTCTCTCCACTGCTCTGACGGTTGCGTCCCACTGTGGCTCCGGCAATCAGATAGGCCGCGACCGCCCCTCCAAGGAATCCCAGCCCATTGCGCAGGAGCGGTAGGACTTCCTGGGTTCGGGTGATCACCGGAGCGATGCCGAACACACCGAACAGCATCACCCAGAGCGGAGAGAGCAGCAGCAACCAAGACCAGGAGATGACCTCACCCTCCTTGCGCGGGTAGGCGGCGAAACCGGCGATCAAACCGCCGAGCACGGCAGTCGTCAGTGTCCAGAGCCATTGTTCAACCGGCAGACCGGGCACCACCTGGCAGCCACCGCGATCAAGACACAGTTCCACGGCCCCGATCGCCGCCAGAATGGCTCCATCCTCGCCGTTGTCTCGCACGTAATACTGATTGCCGTAGCGGGTTTGCAGTTCCACCCACCAGGTGCGCGGCATCAGGGCGAAGAACGCGTCGCCCACGTTGAAGTTGAGCAGATTGCCGCCACGGGGATCGGCCACCAGCAGCAGGCTGCGTTCATCCAATCCCCAGAAGGACTTCACCGCCAGTCCGGGCGTCCGTTCGTATTGCGTGAGCACCCGCAGTTTCCAGCCGCTGCGTTGCTCGAAGTCATCGAGGCTGGTTTCCAGATCGGCCCGCTGCTGGTCGCTGAAGGCCCGGGCCAGATCGATCACCGGAGTGGCATGGTCGGGAAGGAGCTCCGGGTTGTCACTCGCTTCTGCGGGTGCTCCACCGATCAGCAGGCAGGTCAGCGCGATCCCGATCACCAGCGTGCGCAAGCGCTGTTGTGCTCCCATGGCCTTGATGCAGTGAACGGCATTCTCTCCAATGGACGCTTCCGGTGCTGCCTGCCCCGCCTGGATGGCTGCCGCACTGGCAGCGGGGGGCGGCTCGATTCCCTTTCGGCAGTTCATGGAACTGGCGCTCCATCACCCCGAGCATGGGGCCTACGGCAGCGGCCGCCTGCAGGTGGGCCCTCGCGGCGATTTCGCCACCTCCCCCTCGCTCGGCCCGGATTTCGCTGCCCTCCTGGCGCCCCAGATCGCCCAGTGGCTGCAGCAGCAACCCGTTGATCAGCCCCTGGCCCTGGTGGAAGCCGGCCCCGGTGAAGGCGATTTGGCTTGGGATCTGGCCCAGGAGCTGGCCGTCGGCTGGCCCGAGCTGGCGGCGCGCACGACGTTGCTGCTGATCGAACCCAATGCCGGCATGGCCGAGCGGCAGCGCCTGCGCTTGCGCCATTGCTCGCTTCCCTGCCAGTGGCTGAGTGTTGCGGAGTTGGCGGCCCAGCCCGTGCGGGGTGTACTGCTGGCCCATGAGGTGCTCGATGCCCTGGCGGTGGAGCGGATCGTGTGGGATGGCGCCCTCTGGCGCCATCAACAGGTGGCCCTCCGGCAGGTGCCGGGAGCCGAGCCTTCGCTGCGGCTTGAGCCCGGCGAGCCCCTGGAGCCCGAGCAGCTCGCCCAGCTTGAACCCCTCGGGCTGCTGACGCCTGGTTCTCAGCGCGACTCCGGTTGGTGCACGGAGCTCCATCCCGAGCAGGGTCCGTGGTTGAGAGCTGCCGCCGCAGCCCTGGACTCCGGTGTGCTGCTGGTGATTGATTACGCCCTTGAGGCCTGGCGTTATTACGCCCCCCAGCGCAGCGGCGGCACCCTGATGGCCTACCGGCAGCAACGGGCCAGCCCCGATCCACTGCAGGAGCCGGGTTGCTGGGATCTCACGGCCCATCTCTGTCTGGAGACTCTGGAGCAGGAGGCGTTGGCCGCCGGTTGGCAGCCCCTGGGCCAGCGCCGTCAGGGCGAAGCCTTGCTGGCGCTCGGGCTGGCGCAGCGACTGCATGGGCTCCAGCAACAGAGCGGGGCGGGCCTGGAGGCCTTGCTGGCGCGCCGCGAAGCGCTGCTGCGCCTGGTGGATCCCCACAGCCTCGGTGATTTTCGCTGGATCGCCTTCAGCCGCGATGGCGCCAGCAGCCACGCATTGGTCCCGTTGTTTCTGCAGGAACCGCCGCTGGCTTGAACGGGTCCCTAGGGGTGGCAGCGTGCCAGCGCGGCAACCACCTGCTCGCCGCTCACGTCGCTGCGGATCTCCACGCTGCCGAGGCTGGTGGGCAGCACGAAGCGCACGCAACCGTCGCGCACCTTCTTGTCGCCCTGCAGGCACTCCAGCACGGCTGTGTTGTCGAGTTCCGGCCAGCGGCCGGGCAGACCGGCGGCGGCGATCACCGCCCGCTGGCGAGCTTGATCCTCAGCGCTCCACAGCCCGAGCTCCAGGGCCAATTCGCCGGCGGCGACCATGCCGATCGCCACGGCTTCGCCGTGCAGGTAGGTGCCGTAGCCACAGAGCGTTTCCACCACGTGGCCGAGGGTGTGGCCGTAGTTGAGGATCGCCCTTAAGCCGCCTTCCCGTTCATCAGCCGCCACCACGCGGGCCTTGGCGGCAGCGGAGCGCTCCAGGATGCGCTGCAGCAGTGGGGCCGGCAGTGTGCGCATCGAGGCGAGCCGCTCCCCGGCGGCCTCCAGTTCCCTGAACAACTCCGCATCGCCGATCACGCCGTATTTGATCACTTCCGCCATGCCGGCGCGGAATTCCCGCTCCGGCAGGGTGGCGAGGCTGTCGGGGTCGATCAGCACCAGCTGGGGCTGGTGGAAGGCGCCGATCAGGTTCTTGCCGCCGGGGTGGTTCACCCCTGTTTTGCCGCCGATGGAGGCATCCACCATCGCCAGCAGGGTGGTGGGCACCTGCACCACCCCGATGCCCCGCAGCCAGGTGGCAGCGGCAAAGCCGGTCATGTCGCCCACCACGCCGCCGCCCAGAGCCACCATCAGGGAACTGCGCTCCAGCCGCTGGGCGAAGGCCGCATCGTGAATGAGGCTGATGCTGGCCAGGGTCTTGCGATCTTCTCCCGCCTCAAGCACCAACAGGTTGGCGTCGAAGCCCGCCTGGCGCAGCGAGGTGAGGCAGCGCTCGCCATAGGGCGTGGCCACGTCTGGATTGCTCACAACCAGCACCTTGCGACCGGAGCGCACCCCGGCATCGCTCAGGCGCTGCCCAAGACGATCGAGGCCGCCCGCTTCGATCATCACGTCGTAGGGCTGCTGCTCAAGCGCCACCGGGATGCGCATCAGTCCTGAATGGGACAGTTCGGCGCTGCGGGCTGCTGTCTGGGCTGTCTGGGGCCTGTTCATCTCCCCACTCTGCCGTTCCGACGCTGGACTCCGCCTACGCTCCCGCCAAGCGTTCGATCACGTGACGTGTTCCGGCCCCGCATCGCCCGCTCCCGCCAGACCCTCACCGCCTGGGCGTTTCTGACGCCGGCCTTGATCCTGCTCGGGTTGTCGGTGTTGATTCCAGCCCTGATGGCCCTGGTGATGACCTTCACCCAGACCGGCTTGGATGTGAGTGAACCGCTGCGCTTCGTTGGCCTTGCCAACCTGCGACGGCTCAGTCTCGATCCGATGTTTTATCGGGTGTTGGCCACCACCTTGTTGTATCTGATCGGGATCGTGCCGCCGATTGTGCTCGGCTCCCTCGCCCTGGCGGTGTTGGTCAACCGAAGCCTGCCAGGCATGCATGGGCTGCGGGCGGCCTTCTACACACCAGTGCTGGTGTCGATCGTGGTGGCTGCGATCGCCTTCCGTTGGCTCTACGCCGAGAACGGCTTGATCAATGGCTGGCTATCGGTGTTGATCGGCGCCGGTTTCGAGCCGATCGGCTTTCTCACCAACCCTCTGCTGGCCTTGCCCTCGGTGATGCTGGTGACCCTCTGGAAAGGTCTCGGTTACTACATGGTGATTTTTCTCGCGGGGCTCCAGGGCATCCCCGGTGAGCTCTACGAGGCGGCCGAGCTGGATGGGAGTGAGGGTTGGCGCCAGCATGTCGACATCACCCTGCCTCTGCTGCGCCCTTACATCACCCTGGTGTCGGTGATCTCCGCCATTGCGGCAACCAAGGTGTTCGAGGAGGTGTTTCTGATGACCCAGGGCGGCCCGGCTGATGCCACCCGCACCCTGGTGTATTACGTCTACGACCAGGCCTTCGCCGAATTGGAGATCAGCTATGCCTGCACCGTCGGTCTGGCTCTGTTTCTGCTGGTGATGCTGCTCACGCTGGTGCGCTTGGTGTTTGCCGGCGACCGGGGCCTGATCTGAGGCGAGGGCCTGATCTCACCTGAGGCAGCGCGATGCAGCGTGGAGTGGCATTCTTCGGGCAGTGCCCGGCCCGCCAGCGATGACCACCACCCCGAGGGAGCTGGCCACCGACACCATCGGCGTGATCGGGGGCGGGCAACTGGCCCAGATGCTCGCAGAAGCGGCGCGCCAGCGCGGTGTGGCCCTGGCGGTGCAGTGCAGCTCCCGGGAGGATCCGGCGGCGGCGTTGGCGAGTCGGCTGGTGGAGGCAAACCCCCTCGATGCCGGCGCCAGCCGGGAGCTGGTGGCCGGTTGCCAGGGCGTGACCTTCGAGAATGAATGGATTGACCTGGACGCGCTCATGCCGCTGGAGCGCCAGGGTGTGCGCTTCCGGCCCACGCTGGCGAGCCTGAAACCTCTGGTCGACAAGCTGGAGCAGCGTCAATTGCTCGATGACCTGGCGATCCCCGGTCCGGCCTGGGTGCCACTTCGGTCGATCGACCCCGGCGCTCCTTGCCTGCCGAAGGGCTGGGTGTTTCCGGTGATGGCGAAGGCAGCCCGCGGCGGGTACGACGGCAAGGGCACGCGCATTCTCCTGTCGATCGAAGACCTGGCCCAGCTGCTCCGGACCGTGGATACCGGCGTTTGGCTGCTCGAATCCTGGGTGGCGTATGAGCGGGAACTGGCGCTGGTGGTGAGCCGTGATGGCAAGGGAAGGGTTCGCAGCCTGCCCCTGGTGGAGACTCACCAGAACCAGCAGGTGTGCGACTGGGTGTTGGCGCCGGCTCCGGTGGAGCAGTTGGTGGAGGCCACGGCCTACAACATGGCCGCGTCCCTGCTCACCAAGCTCAACTATGTGGGGGTGATGGCCCTGGAGTTCTTCTATGGCCCCCAAGGACTGCTGGTGAACGAGATTGCACCGCGCACCCACAACTCCGGTCATTTTTCGATTGAAGCCTGCAGTAGCAGCCAGTTCGACCAGCAGCTCTGCATCACGGCCGGCCTACCGGTGCCCGATCCCGACCTCGTCTGTCAGGGGGCGCTGATGGTGAATCTGCTCGGCCTGGATGCCGATCAGGCGACTCCTCTGGAGCAGCGGCTCCAGGCCCTGAAGGCCGACCCGCGCTTTCACCTGCACTGGTATGGCAAGGCTGAGGAGAGCCCTGGCCGCAAGCTTGGGCATGTCACGGTGCTTCTGGAGCAGACGGATGGCGAAGGGCGCCTACACGAAGCACGGGAACTGCGGGACGCGATTCGTGCGATCTGGCCTCTGCCCTTAGATTGAGCTTGGACTGCTGTGTTGGTGACAGCCTTTCTCTAGTGCTCTGATCTGACTCTCTGTCGACTTGGGGCGACTGTCGTGACGGTGCCGTAGACCGGCCAAGCAGCCGGAAACGAATCCCCACTTTGTTACCCCTTCTGGTTCATCCAGGTCGATCACTGGGGCTCGCACGGCACGGCGGTTCACCCCCTTCGCTTCAGGGGGAATGCTCAGGCGGGGCGGCAGCGCCTGATCCGATCGTCCAGCTCCTCCGCACTCAGATCGGTGACCACGAACACCTCCTGGACACTGCTGCCCCGGCGCGCCACAAGCTTGTGTCCGCCACGGATTGGTGTTGACACCCTGAGCAGCAGGCCGGGGGCGCGACCGCGCACTCGACGGATTACGGCCGGGGTGACTGTTTGGATTCTCGGGTCGCCAGCCAGGGGTTTGAGCCAGTTGATCAGGCCCTCCACGTAGGTGCTGTGGGTGATCACCAGACGGCCCAAGCGGCGGCACCTTGCGCTGCGACTGGTCGAAATTAGCGGCTCTGGCTACGACAAAGGCAGGTCTCCTTTCGGCGTGATGCTCAAGTCAGTGGATGCCTTGCGCCACCAGGTCTCCGGGCCGTTGGCGGAGCGTTGCGGCGTCGAGGTGCGGGTGCTCACGGCTGAGGTGCACGGGCATGAGGTGCGGGGTCTGGCCTTTTCGCCGGGCAGGATTCTGCGCTACGTGCTGGATGCCCAGACCGATCGGCTGAGGACCTCAGTGATGCTCCGGCTCGCCCGATCCAGCCGCCAACCTGCCGCCTGAGGCGGCAGGTTGGCCCTCATCCTTCGATCTCCGCCAGCAGCACCGTCTCCAGTCGCTGGGCCGTTGCCGCGCGGAACTGCCGCACGCTGAGGTGATTGAGCACCAGGGCGGCAGCGATCATCACAACGATCTCGACACCGAACACCAGGGCAAAGCCGCTGAACGGCCCCTGATCCGGAAACAGGCGCCGACCCAGATCGAGAAGGCCACCGCCGCCCACCTTGCCCAGGGCGCGGGAGATCGCCTGGGCAAGACCCCAGATCCCCACGAAGGTGCCGGCCATGGCCGGCAGCGTCAGATCGAGCATCAAGGTGAGAGCGCTGTTGGTGCCGATGCCTGCCGCCAGCCCGAACAGCACCATCACCGCTGGAAGGAAGCGCATCGCCTCCAACCAGCCGGTGAGCACCAACAACGCCAGTGACACCACCACCAGCCAGCAACCGATCCGGGCCGTGGCCAACTTCCCCACCTTCGGGGTGAACCACAGACCGGCGAACAGCAGGCCGACCAGGGTGCCCGATCCCCAGTAGGCATTGAGCAGCGTCGTTTTTGAGATCGGCATGCCGAACACTTCGGCGGCGAAGCTTTCGAGGATCGGATCCTGGAGGAAGAGTCCGAGGGTGTACAGCACCAGAAACCCGAAGAACACCAGAATCTGCCGGCTGGAGGTGATCACGGCCCAGGCATCGTTCAGGGTCACGAGGTCCTGAGTCGCCGTTTCCCTAGCTCTGTCGCGGCGTCGCTCCATGCCCAGGATCGCCACCAGTGTCAGCAGCAGCACCGCCAGGGCCACCCGCTGCATGAAGCTCTGCAGCAGCGGTTGCAGGAGCTCGGGAGTCTCGATCCCATCCATGGACCGGGTCGCCAAGCTGATGACGATGGCACCCACCACGATCCCCACCGTGAGCATCGCCCAGATGATGCCGATGCAGCGGGGACGCTCCTCTTCGCTGGAGCGATCGATCACCAGGGCCAGGTAGGAGGTGCTCGCCAGGGAGGTGCACAGTCCGTAGGCGGCGAACAATCCGCAGAAGGCCAGCACCCCGGCGGTGCCAAGGGCGACGGAGCCGCTGGTGATCGCTTCGCGCACGGCGAAACTGATCGGCACGCTCAGCGCTGCCAGCAGGCAGATGCCGATGGCCCCCACCAGGATGTAGGGGGTGCGGTGGGCACCGAACCAGGGCCTGGAATCACTGAGATGGCCGAACAACACCCGTGAGGGTGACACCAGTTGTTCAAAGGCCAGCCCGCCGCCGGCGAGCAGGGCTGGAAAGGCCAGTTCCGTGATCAGGATCCGGTTGAACATGCCGGTGAAGACCACCGCCAGCGTGCCCAGACAGGCCTGAAACAGGCTCAGGCGCATCAGATCGATCCAGCCAAGGCGTTGGCTGGGGCGGAGTGCCTCCGGACCTGTGGTGGCTGCGGTCATGGCTGGCTCCGCTCCTCAGCAGCGCTCGAGTGGCGCCATTGTCAGCCCCTCGGCGCTCAGCTGCTGGTGGTACAGCTCGGCCTGCTCCAGTGGTCCAGACCACACATCAGCAGCCCCTTCGCCATCAATGCGGTGGGCTAGATCCCAGGCGCGCTCGGATCCCATCCCTGGAATGATCCGACACAGACAATTCACCACGTGTTGAAAGGTGTTGACGTCGTCGTCGAGCACGATCACCCGCGCCTGAGGGTAATCGCTTCGGCTGGTGGCTCGGTCCAGCACGGTGGCTGTGCCTGAAGGTGTAACGGTCATGGGGTGCAATCAGGTGCGCTGGCGAATCCGGGCCTGGGCCTCGTTAAAGTCTCAGCATTCGCTTGCATCTCCATGCTGTTCACCCTTGCCTGGGCCTCCCTGGCCGCCGTGTTCAGTTTTTCCATCGCCATGGTGGTGTGGGGTCGTAACGGCGACGGCACTCTGAACTTCTTCTGAGGTGCACGAGGTTCTGCTCAATCCCGGTCTGGGTCAGGCATTGGCTCTCACTGCGGCTGCGCTGCTCGTGTTCGTGAGCGTGGCCGTGATCTATCTCTCCACCATTGAATGGCGCGATCGGCGGCGGCGGCGAGGCACTGCGCGGAAAGGCTGAAGCATCAGCTGTATGCCCGCCCTTTCACGATTGGAGGAGTTCTGCTGCTCACCTGCAGTGGCGCTGTGGGTTTGTGGCGTCACTCCGCTACAAGCCACCGCCTTGTTCCATCCCAACAGGCAGGCCTCAGTCGCCTGATGGCCGCCACTCAGTTGCTGCAGGGTTTCCGCGGTGACTCCAGTCGGCCCGTGCCCGAGCTCTGGACCCAGAGGCTTGGTCTGCGCAGGGCGAAGGAACTCTGGAATCGCCAGGGTTCGGCGATCTGGTGGCAGGCGTGGAGTACGGACGGGGAGGCCTATCTCGTGCTTCCCTCCACGCTGCTGCCTGCGGCCGATCGCTCGGGTCTGATGCTCACCCCGGTTCAGGGGGTTCTTGCGACCGCTGCCGATCCCTTGCATCGCCAGCAATTGCTGCAGCGACTCAAGGCTGCCGGGGCGTCGCCGGCAACGTCGCCTCTGCAGAGGAACTGCCTCAGCCGTTTGCAGCAGGGGCCCGCGGTGTTCTGGTCGTCCGACGGTCTGGCCTCGGTCAGTGGCACTCTCGCGCCCCTCCTGCAACGGGCCAGCCATGGTTGTTTGTCGCTGGAGCTTCAGGCGCGTGCCTTGCAGTGGCAGGGGGTGGTGGGTCGTCGCCCCCTTGCGGCTGCACCCGCCACATTCAAGGCGGACCGAGCTGATCCCGGGCCCCAGCCTGAGCCGTTGCCGGCCCAGACCCTGTTGAGCCTGCGCGGACCTCAACTGGCGGATGTGCTCGGTGCCCTGTTGTCACGGCGGATCATTCAGACCCCTCTGGAGGAGGACTACGGCATCGATCAGAAAGCGCGCTCCACCTTGTCGAGCCGGCCCTTTGCCCTGCAATTGATTGGGCAGGCGAAGGGGCCGTTTCAGGCCGGTCTGGAGATCCAGATTCCTCTTCCGGGAGACGAGACGCGCTGGCGACGCAGCCTTGAACGCATTGAGAGTCGTTTGATCGAGCGGGGCCTCGCCGCCCAATCCGACACCCCACCAGGCGAGGTGCTGTTCGAGGATCCCCAGCGGCCTGAGAGCCCTCTGGTGGGTGGCTGGCGATGGATCGCGAGGAAAGGACAGCCTGCTCCGGCTCTGCTCAGCATCGGTCTGGGGCGGCCACCTGCCGACTCCCCCTGGCGCACGCCGGCCACGATGACACCTGCGCAGGGGCTGCAGTTGCAGGCCCGGCCGAAGCAACTGCAGGCGTTGCAGCTGCTTCCTGGCCGTTGGCCCAAGGCGGTGCGCGACGCAGGCGTCCTCTCCCTTGAGCTCAGGCCGCTCCCAGGGGGGACGATGGGAGCGGACTGGCTGCGATGTGACGGTCAACTCAGATTTGGCTCCTGAGCCTCAGCTACTAGCAGCCTCCTGCTGCTGTCGCTCCCGTTTGCGGCGTTCCGCCGCCAAGGTCTCCTCCATCAGTTCCACCGCCTGGGCCATTTTGTCGAGGTTGCTGGCGTACAGACCGAGATCCTTTTCTACCCTGGTCTGGGCAAACCCAAGCGGTCCGCTCAACTCATGGGCCAGTTTGCGCAGTTGCTCTGGGTCCGCTTGATCACCCTGGGCTTCCGCAAGGAGGCTGAGCAGACCCACGGCCATCAGGCGTGAGTAGTGGAAGCTGCTGCAATCGGCCCGTTGCAGAACGGAGGCGAGGGGAGCCGGGGCACCATCGCCTCCATGTTCAAGCCAATGGCGCACCTCCTGAATGGAATGGCCTCGCACGGCGGCTTCGCTCTGATCGGCCAGGCTTTCCAGCTCGGCTGCATGGAAGCCGGTGCTGCTGCAGAGGGCTTCAAACAGAGGGGCCAGGTGCTGCTCCGGTTTGTAGCCGCGGGTGAAGGCGCGAAACACTTGACGCAAGCCCACAGCAAACAGGGCGTCCACCTGAAACTGCTGCTGATGGCTGAGCAAGTGCAGCTCCACAAGCAGCTCGTCGGCCGTTCGCCGATAGAGCGGAGGAATTACAAATGGGAAGGCGGTGTGAAAGGCGCGCTTGCTGTCAGCAATGGTCTGATGCTCAGCCAACGTTGGCACGGAAAGAAGATGCCAACGACCTTAGCGTCGCTGATGGCGCCGTTAAGATCGGAGGATCTGACGCTGGAGCAGCATGATCCCGATCGTGATCGAGGAATCGGGCCGGGGAGAAAGGGCCTTTGATATTTATTCCCGTCTTCTCAGGGAGCGGATTGTATTTCTCGGTGAGCCTGTCACCAGTGATTCGGCCAATCGCATTGTGGCCCAGCTGCTTTTCCTTGAAGCAGAAGATCCCGACAAAGACATTTATCTCTATATCAACTCGCCTGGAGGATCCGTCTACGACGGCCTGGGGATTTTTGACACGATGCAACATATCAAACCCGATGTGCATACGGTCTGTGTCGGTCTTGCAGCCAGCATGGGCGCCTTTCTTCTCTGTGCCGGCACCAAAGGCAAGCGCAGCAGTCTGCAGCATTCACGCATCATGATTCACCAGCCTCTGGGTGGTGCCCGAGGGCAGGCCAGCGATATCCGCATCCAGGCTGATGAGATTCTTTTCCTGAAAGATAAGCTCAACCGAGAGCTCGCCGAACGTTCCGGCCAACCCCTGGAGAAAATTCAGGTGGATACCGACCGCGACTTTTTTATGTCACCCCATGATGCTGTGACCTATGGATTGATTGATTCAGTGATTAACCGCCGGCCAGTCCACTCGGTTTAGTGGTGGCCCTGGGTCTCAAAGTGAGTTCATTTTATTGATAGTAAGCAATTAACTCTAGGACCTTCTATTTGAGAAGGTCTTTTTTGCTTTCTTTTAATTCGGCCCACAGTGATTTAATTTCATCATAGGCCGCATCCTGATCAATTTTGCCGTTGGCTTGAAGACCCACGATCAAGCCGACGCGCTCGGCAAATTGTTCCAGGTTCTGGTGAAAGATCAAGCGCTGAGGGCTCCAGTTGTCGCCGCGGAAGCTACTGAATCCCTCCATGGGAGAGCGGGTCCCATCGTCCTTCATGCTTCGGTGTGAATCCACGTCAACTTAGGAACAAAAGGAGCCCGCAAACCAGATCAAGGGTTAAGCACAGGTGAAAATCGCTCTTTCTCAGGGATCGTTGTCGCTTTGGCCACCATGTCGCGGAATTCGTCACCGTCCATGGTTTCGATCTCGATCAGGCGTTCGACCAGGCGGTCCATCAGGTCGCGATTGGCCTGCACCAGAGTCACGGTCTCTTCGTAGCAACGCTTCACAATGGCCCGCACCTGTTCATCGATTTGACGTGAGATCGCATCGGACACGTCGCTGCGGGTCATCAGGTCGCGACCAAGGAATACTTCCTGACTGCCTCCCTCAAGGGACATCGGTCCAAGGTCACTCATGCCAAAGCGTGTGACCATCTGACGAGCCATCGAGGCCACCTGCTGAATGTCGCCACCAGCACCAGTGGTGACCTCCTGATGGCCAAACACCACGTCTTCAGCGGCTCGACCACCGAGGGCCCCCATGATCCTGGCCTTGAGCTGGGCTCGTGACACCAGCATCTGCTCTTCATCGGGTGAGAACCAGGTGAGACCCTGGGCCTGCCCCCTGGGTATCAGAGTGACTTTCTGCACCGGGTCGTGGTCCTTGACCAGGGTGCCCACCAGGGCATGTCCCACCTCGTGATAAGCAATCAGGCGCTTGCTGCGCCCGTCGGTGAGCGGCTGACCTTCCATGCCGGCGATGATCCGATCCACGGCATCATCGATCTCGGCTAGCCCGATCGCCTCCTTGCGACGGCGGGCGGTGAGGATGGCGGCTTCATTGAGCAGGTTGGCCAGATCGGCGCCAGTGAACCCGGGGGTGCGGCGCGCAATGCTGTCGAGCGAGAGCTCGGAGTCGAGCTTTTTGTTGCGAGCATGCACTTCCAGGATCGATAGGCGGCCCTTGATATCGGGCGCATCAACCGTGACCTGACGGTCGAAACGGCCCGGGCGCATCAGTGCCGAATCGAGAACATCAGGGCGATTGGTCGCCGCGATGATGATGATGCCGCTGTTGCCTTCAAAACCATCCATCTCCGTGAGGA
>CALGVO010000161.1 GCA_937930135.1 uncultured Synechococcus sp.
CCGCCGGATCCACCACCGAGCGGGCATCAAAGACCCAGGCGGGCTGACGCATCAGCGGCGCCAAGGCCTCCCAGTTGAGCGAGCGATAGTGCTGCCACTCCGTGAGAATCAACACTGCATCAGCACCTGCCAGGGCATCCTCCACCGCAGCACTGGTCCACCAGGTGCCCTCACCGCTCAGGGCCGCCCGAGTGGGGCCCGCCTCCGCATCGGGCGCCTCACTGGCAGACAAACATAGGTCGCGCTCAATCTGATCCGGTTCCACCTTCGGGTCATGGATCGCCAGCTGGGCCCCCTCCTCCAGCAGATCGAGGCAGATGCGGATCGCCGGTGCTTCTCGGGTGTCGTTGGTGTCGGCCTTAAAGGCGAAGCCCAGGATCGCCAGCCGCTTACCGGTCACCGTGCCGAACAGCTTCTGCACAACAAGCTTGGCGATGCGGTGCTGCTGCCAGGTGTTGAGCTGCACCACCGACTCCCAGTAATCGGCTACCTCGGGCAGGCCGAAATGGCGGCAGAGATACACCAGATTGAGGATGTCTTTCTGGAAACAGCTGCCGCCAAACCCCGGCCCCGCCTGGAGAAACTTCGGACCGATGCGGCTGTCGGTGCCGATCGCCCGCGCCACCTCCCGCACATCGGCGCCGGTGGCCTCACAGAAGGCAGCAATGCTGTTGATCGAGCTGATCCGCTGCGCCAGGAAGGCATTGGCGGTGAGCTTGGACAGCTCGCTACTCCAGAGATTGGTGCGCAGAATCCGCTCATCGGGCACCCAGCTGGCATAGATGGCGGCGAGGGCCTCGATCGCAGCTGGATCCTCACCGCCGATCAACACCCGATCCGGCGCCTCCAGATCGCGGATGGCGGTGCCTTCCGCCAGAAACTCCGGATTCGAGAGCACAGAGAAACTGCGCGCGCCTTTGGGGTCGGCAGCGGCGAGGATCGACTGAACCGCCTCGGCGGTGCGCACCGGCAGGGTGCTTTTCTCCACCACGATCGTGTGGCCGGTGGCGGCTTTGGCGACGCTGCGGGCGCAGGCCTCGACCCAGCGCAGGTCACTGGCCTGACCGGCCCCGAGCCCCTTCGTTTTGGTGGGGGTGTTCACGGAGATGAACACCATGTCGGCGGCTGCGATCTGCTCCTCCACGGCGGTGGAGAAGTGGAGATTGCGGCCTCGGGCCCGGGCCACCACCGCATCGAGCCCCGGCTCATACACCGGCAGCTGGCTGAGATCCGCTGCGTTCCAGGCATCGATGCGGGCCTGGTTGATGTCCACCACCGTCACCTGCACAGCCGGGCAGCGGTCGGCGATCACCGCCATCGTCGGACCGCCCACATAGCCGGCGCCGATGCAGCAGATGGTGCGGATCGGACCTTGAGGGGAAGTCATCGGCAACGAAGGGCTGGCCAAGGGGATCGCATGAGATTACCGGCGTTCAACCCAGTCGCTGGAGCAAAGCCGTGAGATCGAGTAACGGCAGGCGCTGCTCCTCGCCCTCCCGTTGCAGCGGCTTGAGTCGCAGGATTCCGGAGTTGACCTCGTCTTCGCCTACCACCACCGCCCAGGGCGCGCCACTGCGATCGGCCCGTTTGAACTGCTTCCCGAAAGCTGCACTGGACCCATCAAGCTCCACCGCAACACCGGCGGCCCGCAAGGCACGGGCCAGCTGCAGCGCTGCGGCTTCAGCGGGCGCGCCGCGATTCACTACATACACCGTGGGGGAAGAACCGGCAGTGAGCCGGGCTGCCGCGCCAGAGGGATCAGCAGATGCGGCGACCTCCAACACCAGGAGCAGACGCTCCATCCCCAAGGCCCAACCAATCGCCGGCGTGGCTGGTCCGCCCAACTCCTGTATCAATTCATCGTAACGCCCGCCTCCGCAGACGGTGGCCTGAGCACCGAGATGCTCGCTGGTGATTTCAAAGGCCGTGTGCCCGTAGTAGTCGAGGCCACGCACCAGTCGGGGGTTGCATGTGAAAGGGATCGCCAACTGGGAGAGCAGGGCCTGCACCTCAGAGAAGCGGGCGGCGCTCTCCTCGCAGAGAGTCTCCAGAAGGGTGGGGGCCTCGCCCAGCAAAGCCTGAGTCTGGGTATTTTTGCTGTCGAGGATACGCAAGGGGTTGGTACTGAGACGCTTTTGGGACTCGGCATCGAGCCGGTCAACGCGCTGCTCCAACCAGCTCACCAACTCCAGGCGGTAGCGCTGACGGTCCTCGCGGCTGCCGAGGCTGTTGAGTTGCAGCTCCAGCCCCTGCACACCCAGATCAGCCAGCAGATCCCAGGCGAGGGCAATCACCTCGACATCGCTGCGGGCACTGCTGACGCCAAGACACTCCACACCGATTTGATGAAACTGGCGCTGCCGTCCGGCCTGGGGGCGCTCATAACGGAACATCGGACCGGCGTACCAGAGCTTCTGGGAGCCCTGGCTGAGCAAACCATGCTGGAGAGCGGCTCGCACGACAGACGCGGTGCCTTCAGGCCGCAGGGTGCAGGAGCGTTCGCCCCGGTCGAGGAAGGTGTACATCTCCTTGCCCACCACATCTGTCCCTTCGCCGATACCGCGAGCGAACAGCTCGGTGACTTCCAGAAGGGGCGTGCGGATCTCCGCCAGTCCGGAGCGACGAAAATGCTCCCTGGCCACGGTCTCCACCGCTTGCCAACGCCGCGTTTGTTCCGGCAGCAGATCCACCATTCCGCGCAGGCTCTGCAGCTGACTCACGCAATTCCCAAGGCAGCGCCCCATTCTGCCCGGCGGTCGGGCCACCCATGACCCAGACCAGCCCTAAAGTCATGCCATGGCTTGTTTGCTGATCACAGGAGGGGCCGGCTTCATCGGCAGTCACACGGGAGTGGTGCTGCTGGATGCCGGCCACGATCTGATCGTGCTCGACAACTTCAGCAACAGTTCACTGCGGGCGGTCGAACGGGTGGCAGAGCTGGCGGAAGTGCCCCTGAACCAGGGAGCACCCGCCAAGGAAGTTCCTGACCTCTCGGGCCGCCTCACTCTGGTGGAAGGCGATCTGCGCGATGCCGCAGGCCTTGAGATCTTGTTTTCTCACGCGGCACGAAGCGGGCGGCCGATTGAGGCTGTCATCCACTTTGCCGGCCTCAAGGCTGTGGGCGAATCCGTCGCCCATCCGTTGCGGTACTGGGACGTCAATGTGACCGGTTCGCGCACACTGCTGGCGGCGATGGAGGCCCACGACTGCCGCACTCTGGTCTTCAGCAGCAGCGCCACCCTCTACGGACGTCCGGAACAGGTGCCGATCCCTGAGACCGCACCGATCCAACCGATCAATCCCTATGGCGCCAGCAAAGCGGCGGTGGAAGCGTTGCTGGCCGATGTGGCCGGCTGCAGCGGCCTCACCGATCCGGTGCAGTCAAGCCCCAACGGCTGGCGCATCGCCCGCCTGCGCTACTTCAATCCAGTGGGGGCCCATCCGAGTGGTCGCATCGGGGAAGACCCGAACGGCATCCCCAACAATCTCTTCCCCTTCGTGAGTCAGGTGGCAGTGGGCAGGCGGCAGGAACTGCAAGTGTTCGGTGATGACTGGCCCACGCCTGATGGCACCGGCGTGCGTGATTACATCCACGTGATGGATCTCGCCGAAGGGCATGGGGCAGCCCTCAACGGGCTGCTGGCCGAGACTCCCAGGCTGCTCACTCTCAACCTCGGCAGCGGCCAGGGAGCCTCGGTGCTGGATGTGATCCATGCGTTTGAGCAGGCCAGTGGTCGGTCAGTGCCCTACCGATTCGCGCCACGACGTGAAGGCGATGCCGCGATCACCGTGGCCGATCCTGGGCTGGCCTCTACCGTGCTCGGCTGGCGCAGCCGCCGAGCCCTGACTGACATCTGTCGCGACGGATGGGCCTGGCAGGCAGCCAATCCCCACGGATACGGCGAAACCGGATGACGGCCACCACCGGCGACCAGCTGCTGCTGGCCGGCGGTGGCCACAGCCATGCCCTGCTTCTGCGGATGTGGGCGATGCAGCCCCAACGACGCCCTGCCGGCCTGATCAGCCTGATCAACCGCCGCAGCACCGCTCTGTATTCCGGCATGGTGCCGGGCCTGATCGCAGGGATCTACGCCCCAGACGAGGTGGCGATCGATCTGCGCACGCTGGCCGACCGAGCCGGCGTGGCCCTGATCATCGCCGAAATCACTGGTATCGATTGCCACAAGCGGTTGCTGCTGTTGCAAGACCGTGCGCCGCTGCCCTACGACCGCCTCAGCCTCGATGTGGGCGCCGTGAGCCCGGCCGCGACATCCAAAGGCGCTGGATCCAACGCGGATCTGAGGGCGATCAAACCACTGGAACCCGCCCTGGCCTTCCTGTCCCAGGAGGATGGCGTCGCCCGGTCGCAACGATCCGAAGCCCCCCCTTTTCATGTGCTGGGCGCGGGGCTTGCCGGCGTTGAAGTGGCCCTGGCCCTGCG
>CALGVO010000162.1 GCA_937930135.1 uncultured Synechococcus sp.
GCGTTGCCGATCTCTCCAACTTCTACCTCGACATCGCCAAGGACAGGCTCTACGTCAGCGCACCGAACGACAGGCGGCGGCGCAGCTGCCAGACGGTGATGGCTCTGATCATCGAAGGACTCGCCGGAGCGATCGCGCCCGTTCTCTGCCACATGGCCGAAGACATCTGGCAGAACCTGCCCTATCCGGTGAAGGACGACTCCGTCTTCCGTCGTGGCTGGCCCGTGGTGCCAGAGAGCTGGCGCGATGACAGCCTGCAAGCACCGATGCAACAGCTGCGCGACCTGCGCGGTGCTGTGAACCGGGTGCTGGAGGGTTGCCGCAGCCGTCAGGAGTTGGGGGCTTCCCTGGAGGCATCCGTGCGAATCGACGCCTGCTCCGAAACGCTCCAGTCAGCGCTGTCCTGGCTGGCCAATCACGGTGATCCGGAGGTCGATGGATTGCGGGATTGGCTGCTGGTCTCCCAGCTGCAACTCGGGGGTGAACCCTGGGCAGAGCTGCTGGCCAGCGACAACAGTGATCTCGCTGTGATCGAAGTCGCCCGCGCCCGCGGCGAGAAATGCGAGCGCTGCTGGCATTACGAGGGCGATATCGGCCAACACAGTGCCCACCCCAGCCTCTGCGGCCGCTGCGTGGCTGTGCTCAAACGGCGCTGAAGCTGCCTATCCGCAATACCACCGGGTCGGATCCAGCAACGCCTGGGCCGGAATCGGCCCCTGCAACCGCTGCTCCTGCTGGGGCTGCAGAGGGCCAACCAACAACTCGGCCGCATCGATCACGCCACCCTCCGGCAACACACAGGTGTCGGGGTCGAAGGCCGTGGGATGGGTGGTGCAACTGGAAAAGCCGCGATAGATCAGCACGTCCAGCGGCTCGATCTCGCCCGTTGCCGTGATCACCCTGCCGCTCAGACGCACCACCCGATCGGCGCGGTCGCGACTGATCGCCTCCAGCGCTTGCAGAAGATCAGAACTCACCGGCCACCCGTCCCTGCCGCGGCAATCGCACAAGCAACCACTGGATCAGCCCCACCACATAGGCGACCAACACCACATACCCCACAAACGCAGCAACCGCCTCGGTCCACTGGCCGCCGAAGACGAAATCGAACAGGCGCTCCACCAGCCGATGCAACCCCTGGGGGGCCTCCAACCAGACTTTGCAATCGGCACCCTCCAGCTGACGGGCACAGGGCAAACCGGTGGCAGCCATCAGCGTGGCCAGCACAGCAAAACCCGTGAATGCCCAACGCCAGATCCGCACGGTGAGCGGGAGGGGTCGCCAGATCGGCAAGTCGGCCAGCTCCTCGTTCAGATCAACCCAGAACCAGATCGACACCAGCATCAGCACGGGTGCCAGCAGCAGAGTGATGTAACCGAGTGGACGCTGATCGGTGAGCAAGAGCAGGCTGATCGCCAACAGGCTGGCGACCTTCCAGTAGATCGTCAGCAGTCGCACCATCGCCGGCTCCCGACGCAGCGCTGCCCAGATCAGCAGCACCAGCGGCAGGCCAAACGCGAAACAGGCTCCCAGCCGATAAGTGAGCCAGACCAGGCTGCGGTAAGGGAGATCGGGCACCGGCACGGTTCGGGAAGGCGCCATTATCGACGCCGGCGCTGGTGACAGCGACGTTGGTAAGGTCCGGTTCATGACGCCGTTTTCACCGCTCAACTGGTTTCGATCGCCTGACTCGCAGGCGTCCTGCCGGACGGCGTTGTCATGCGAAGCCTCCCTGGACGAGGCGGTGAGGCAGGTGGCGGATGAGCTCGGCTCAGCCACGGCCGATCTGGCTCTGGTGTTCGTGTCCAGCCATTTCGCCAGCGACCTGCCGCGGCTGCTGCCCCTGCTCCACAAACGACTGCAGAGCACCCACTGGCTCGGGGCCGTGGGTGGTGGCGTCATCGGCACCGACCGCTCCGGCAAGGCCTCTGAAGTGGAACGCAACGCCGCCCTCAGCGTCACCCTGCTCAACCTTCCCGGCGCGGTGCTGCAGCCTTTCGCCGTCGCCACCGACAGCCTGCCCGATCTCGATGGGTCCAGCGAAGAGTGGCACCGCTGGTTCGGGCTCGACCCCAACACCACCCGCGCCATGCTTCTGCTGGTGGATCCGGGCAGCAGCGGCATCAATGACCTGATCAGTGGCCGCGACTACGCCTACCCCGCAGCCGCCTGCATCGGTGGCATCGCCGCACCCCACAACGCTCCCCATGGCTCGCTGTTGTGCGGAGATCAGGTGGTGAGCGGTGCCGTGGGCCTCGGCATCGGCGGCGACTGGACTCTGGACCCGGTGGTGGCCCAGGGGTGTCGCCCGATCGGCCCCGTGTTCGCGATCGAACAATCCCATCGCAACGTGCTGCTGCAGCTGAGCGAAGGCAGCCGTCGCGACAGCCCGGTCGCCTGCCTGCAGCGGGTGCTGGCGGAACTCACGGAGGACGAAAGGGAGATGGCGAAGGATTCCCTCTTCCTCGGCGTGGAGCGACGGGATCTGTTGATCGGCGGCAATCAACCGAGCGAGCCCGGCAGTGCCTTTCTGGTGCGCAATCTGATCGGGGTCGACCCCCGCAACGGCGCCGTGGCGGTGGCGGAACGGGTGCGCCCCGGACAGAACGTGCAGTTTCAGTTGCGCGAGGCGAATGCCTCTCGCCAGGAGGCGAGCCAGCTGCTCTGCGCCGCCCGTGAACGGGCGGAACGCCCACCACTGCTGGGGCTGCTGTTCGCCTGCCTCGGTCGCGGCAGCGGCCTCTTCGGCGCCGCCGACGGTGATGTGTCGATCGCCCGGAGCGTGATGGCCGATCTGCCCATCAGCGGCGCCTTCTGCAATGGCGAAATCGGCCCCCTGGGCGGCAGCACCCATCTCCATGGCTACACCGCCTGCTGGGGGTTGCTGCGCCAGGCGCCCCTGTCGAGCTGATGCGCCAGCACGTCAATCCCCTCAGCCGGTTCTTCCAGCTGCCCCGGGAATTGCCCGCTCCGGAAGCGCTGTTCAACGATCCCTCCC
Source organism: uncultured Synechococcus sp. (assembly GCA_937930135.1). Taxonomy (GTDB): domain Bacteria; phylum Cyanobacteriota; class Cyanobacteriia; order PCC-6307; family Cyanobiaceae; genus Synechococcus_C. Next base: position 2,999 of record CALGVO010000162.1, read on the forward strand.
TGCCGATCCACCTCGACATCGGTTCGGCCCGTGGCCGCTTTCTGCTCGATCTGGCGGCCGTGCAACCGCACTGGAACCACCTCGGCGTGGAGATCCGACGTCCCCTGGTGGATGCAGCCCAGCGCGACCGGGATCGGCTCGACCTCCACAACCTCCACTTTCTGTTCTGCAACGCCAATGTGAGCCTCGAAGGCTGGCTGGCCGCACTGAGCCACGACCAGCTGCAGCGGGTGTCGATTCAGTTCC